>CALMKJ010000054.1 GCA_937867305.1 uncultured Ectothiorhodospiraceae bacterium
CAGTCCGCCGATGTCCTCCGGCACCGTGATGGGCATGAAGAGGTGGACGGCGACCAGGAAGAAGAGCGCGAACCCGGTCAGCGCCTGCACCCACCAGAGCCGGGTGTCGGTGTGGCGCATGGCCGAATTGTGGCGGCGGAAAATGGCGAGCTGCTGGTAGTCGTGGGGCAGCTTGCGCATGGCCAGGGCCGCGTGGGCGACGAGCAGCGCCAGGATCCCCAGCGAGAACACCGTGACGATCCAGGGCTGCGGCTCGTCGAGGATGCCCTTGCCCTCGAACAGACGGGCGATGAAGTCCACCGCCCCGGGGCCGAGCAGGATCGACGAGTCGAGGAACAGGTGGAAGCCCACGAAAAGGCCCAGGACGAGGCCCGTGAGGCTCTGGGCCACGTCGAGCCGCGCCGGCCAGCGGCTCGCGCGCCGACTCGGCACGGGGGCGGTGCCCGCGGTCGCGGCGCCCGTAGAGTTCAAAGTCATCGATTTTCTCCCCTGCGGGCGTCCGACGGACTGCCGGTCCCGCTATCGGTAATTCTTATATACCTATAAGTCGGGGTTGCCCCTATCCCTATGACCTAGCTCAAAAAGCCGGGAGCGACCACCTATCCCCTGTGGAATACCCATGATATCCCGACAGGGGGACCTGGGCCCTCCTGTCGGGATATCGGGGTATCGGGAACGGAGCGTGGGCCCCCCGGGCCTTCGGGGACAGCCCCCGGTCGCCCTAACCTCCGCGAGCCGGGTTCTTCGCCGCGATGCGGGCCTTCCACTCCCTGGGGCCCGACTCGTGGACGGCGTTGCCCTGCGCGTCGACCGCCACTGTCACGGGCATGTCCTTCACCTCGAACTCGTAGACCGCCTCCATGCCGAGTTCGGGGAACGCAAGGACCCGCGAGGACCGGACCGCCTTCGCGACCAGGTAGGCCGCGCCGCCGACCGCGATCAGGTGCACCCCCTGGTGACGCCGGATGGCCTCGACGCCCTGGGGCCCCCGCTCCGACTTGCCGATGGAGCCGAGGAGCCCGGTCTGGCCGAGCATCGTGTCCATGAACTTGTCCATGCGCCGGGACGTCGTGGGACCCGCGGGACCCACCGCCTCGTCCCGCACCGGGTCCACCGGGCCGACGTAGTAGATGAGCCGGTTGGTGAAGTCCACCGGCAGGGGCTCGCCCCGGGCCAGCAGGTCCGCCACCCGCTTGTGGGCGGCGTCCCGCCCGGTGAGGATGCGCCCGTTCAGGAGCAGCCGGTCACCCGCCTTCCATGCGGCGCTCTCGGCCTTCGTCAGGTGCTCCAGGTCCACCCGGCGCGCGCCCGCCGAGACGTCCATGGCGAGCTTCGGCCAGTCCTCCAGACTCGGCGGGTCGAATCGCGCCGGGCCGGTGCCGTCGAGCCGGAACTCGAGGTGCCGCGTGGCGGCGCAGTTGGGGACCAGGGCGACCGGCTTCATCACGGCGTGCGTCGGGTAGTCCAGCACCTTCACGTCGAGAACGGTGGAGAGCCCACCCAGGCCCTGGGCGCCGATACCGAGCGCGTTGACCTTGTCGAAGAGCTCCAGGCGCAGCTCTTCGGCACGGTTCTTCGGGCCCCTCGCCCGCAGCGCCTGGATGTCCACGGGCGCCAGCAGGGACTCCTTCGCCATCACCATCGCCTTTTCCGGCGTGCCCCCGACACCGACCCCGAGGATCCCCGGCGGGCACCAGTCACCACCCATGGTGGGGACCTGCTCGAGGACCCAGGCCACGAGGTCGTCACTGGGGTTCAGGATGGTGAAGCGGGTCTTGCTCTCGGAGCCGCCACCCTTGGCCGCGATCTTGACCTCCAGCGTGTCGCCGGGGACCAGTTCCACGTGCACGACCGCCGGGGTGTTGTCGCGGGTGTTCGTGCGCTTGCCGTCCGGATCGGCGACCACCGAGGCGCGCAGCGGATTGTCCGGATGGGTGTAGGCGCGGCGCACGCCCTCGTTGACCATCTCCTGGATGCTGGCCCGGGCGTCCCACTGCACTCCCATGCCGACCTTGAGGAACACGACGGCGATGCCGGTGTCCTGGCACACGGGGCGGTGCCCCTCGGCGCTCATGCGGGAGTTGATCAGGATCTGGGCGATCGCGTCCTTCGCGGCAGGCGACTCCTCGCGCTCGTAGGCCTCGGTCAGGGCCCGCACGAAGTCGACGGGGTGATAGTAGGAAATGAACTGAAAGGCATCGGCGATGCTCTGAACGAAGTCGTCCTGACGAATGACGGCCATGGGGCCTCCAGGGGAACCATTGGGGATTTCAGTGTACTACCGCGGCCCGCCGACCCGCCTATACCTGTGTAAACCCGCAGGGCGCCCTGCAGTGAACGGGTCGGCGGAGCGGAATACCCGGCGGGACTGCGCCTACTCGCGCTGTTCGGGAGGGACGTATCGCAGGCCCGTCTCGCCGACGTAGACCTGGCGGGGACGGGCGATGCGGCGGTCCGGGTCGAGACTCTGCTCGCGCCAGTGCGCGATCCACCCGGGCAGGCGGCCAATCGCGAAGACCACCGTGAACATGTTGGTGGGGATCCCGAGCCGGCGCAGGATGATCCCGCTGTAGAAGTCCACGTTGGGGTACAGGCGCCGGTCGACGAAGTACGGGTCCTCGAGTGCGATCTCCTCCAGCCGGCGCGCGATGTCCAGCAACGGATCCGACACCCCGAGCTCGGTGAACAGGCGCTCCGCCGCCCGCCGGAGGATGGTCGCGCGCGGGTCGAAATTCTTGTAGACCCGGTGCCCGAAGCCCATCAACCGCACCTTCTTTTCCTTGCCCTTGGCGAGTGCCACGTACTCCTCCGGGGTCATGTGTCCCCGGTGGATCGTCTCCAGCATCTCCAGCACTTCGACGTTGGCACCCCCGTGCAGCGGGCCCCAGAGGGCGCACACACCGGCGGCGCAGGACGCGAACAGGTTCGCGCGCGCCGAGCCCACCATCCGCACGGTCGAGGTGCTGCAGTTCTGCTCGTGGTCGGCGTGCAGGATGAGCAGGAGGTTCAACGCGTCACGCACCACGTCCGGCGGCTCGTAGGGCTGATAGGGCAGCGAGAACATCATGTGCAGGAAGTTCAGCACGTAGGGCAGCCGCGGATTGGGATACATGTAGGGCAGGCCGCGCGAGTTGCGGTAGGCGTATGCGGCCAGGGTGCGCACCTTGCTGATCAGCCGCGCCGCCGCCTGCTCGAGCTGGCTCGAGTCCTCGAGCTCGAAGAACTCCGGGTGGAAGCAGGACAGCGTGTTGATCATCGCCGACAGGATCGCCATCGGCGGGGCCGAGCGGGGAAAGCCCTCGAAGTGGTGCTTCATCCGCTCGTCCAGGTTGGCGTTGGCGGTGAGCTCCTGGCTGAACCGGTCGTATTCCTCGCCGTTCGGCAGGCGACCGAAGATCAGCAGCCAGGCCACTTCGACGAAGTTGGGGCTCTGCTCGAACTGCTCGATGGGGATCCCGCGGTAGCGCAGCACCCCCCGCTCGCCGTCGACGAACGTGATCGCGCTCTTGCAGCTGCCCGTGTTGGCGAAGCCCGGGTCGAGGGTGACGAGCCCGGTCCTCTCGCGCAGGTGGCGGATGTCCACCGCCCGCTCGCCTTCCGAGCCCTGGACGACCGGAAGCTCCACCTCCGTGTCGCCGACCGTCAACCTCGCCGTTTGCGACATGCCCCTCACTCCTCCCCTCATTCGGAGCCGTGGATGTTAGGGCGAGACGCCCCCGCCGCCAATCGCCGCCTCAGCCGCGCACGCAGGCGACGGTCTGCTCGGCGATCTCCAGTTCCTCGTTGGTGCGCACCACCAGCACGGCCACCCGGGACTGAGGGGCGTGCACCTCCGACAGCTCCCCCGCGGCCGAGCGGTTGCGTTCCTCGTCGAGGGTGATGCCGAGACCCTCGAGGCCTTCGCAGATCCGGCGGCGCAGGTCCGCGTCGTTCTCCCCGATCCCGGCCGTGAAGACGATTGCGTCGACCCGCCCCAGCACCGCCGTGTAGGCACCGACGTACTTGCGGATGCGATAGGCGAAGACCTCGAGCGCCAGCAGCGCCCGGGGGTCGCCGGCGTCGGCCGCACGGTGCACCTCGCGCACGTCGTGAGCGCCGCAGAGCCCTTTCAGGCCGCTCTCCTGATTGAGGGCCGCCTCGACCCGGGCCGGCTCCAGGCCGGCGACCCGGCCCAGGTAGAAGACCACCGCCGGGTCCAGGTCCCCCGACCGGGTCCCCATCACCAGCCCCGCGAGCGGCGTCAGCCCCATCGAGGTGTCGACGCACCGCCCACCCTGCACGGCCGCCGCGCTGGCGCCGTTGCCCAGGTGCAGGGTGATCAGGTTCACCCCGTCGAGGGACCGCCCCAGGTGGTCGGCCGCCCGGCGGGCCACGTAGGCGTGGGAGGTCCCGTGGAAGCCGTAGCGCCGGACCCGGTAGCGCGTGTACCACTCCTCGGGCACCGCGTAGCGGTAGGCCCGGGCCGGCATGGTCTGGTGGAAGGCGGTGTCGAAGACCGCCACCTGGGGCACGTCGGGGGCGGCCTCCAGCGCCGCCTCGATGCCCACCAGGTGTCCCGGGTTGTGCAGCGGTGCGAGGGGTGCGACCTCCCGGATGGCCGCCACCACCGCGGCGTCGATCCGGGCCGGGGCCCGGAAGACAGGCCCGCCGTGGACCACCCGGTGACCGATGGCGTAGAGCCTCCGGGGGTCGTCCAGACCACCGCCCGAGCGCAGGGCCTCGCCCATCAGGGCGAAGGCAGCGCGGTGGCTCGGCACCGGCAGGCGGCGCACCGAGGTGTCGAGGCTGCCGTCCGCGCGCCGCACGCGCTCGCTGATCACACCGTCGGGCTCCCCGATCCGTTCCACCACACCACCGGCGACTTCTTCCCGGCGGTCCATTTCGAACAGGCGGTACTTGACCGAGGAGCTCCCGGAATTCAGGACCAGCACCTTCACGGACACCTCCTTCAGGGAATCGTGGGTGCCGGACCCTGCCCCGATCAGCCGCCGGCGACGGCCTGGGCCTGAATGGCGGTGATGACGACCGTATTGACGATGTCGGTGACGGTGCAGCCCCGGGAGAGGTCGTTCACGGGCTTCGCGAGGCCCTGCAGGATGGGGCCGATGGCGACGGCGCCCGATGAGCGCTGCACCGCCTTGTAGGTGTTGTTGCCGGTGTTGAGATCGGGAAAGACGAAAACCGTCGCCTGCCCCGCCACCTCGCTCGCGGGCAGCTTGGTGCGCGCCACCGCCATGTCCACGGCGGCGTCGTACTGGATGGGGCCCTCGACCTTCAGCTCGGGGCTGCGCTCGCGCACGAGGCGCGTCGCCTCGCGCACCCGATCCACGTCCTCGCCCTGGCCGGAGTCGCCGGTCGAGTAGGAGAGCATGGCGATGCGCGGCTCGATGCCGAAGTAGGCGGCGGTCTGCGCGGAGCTGATGGCGATCTCGGCGAGCTGCTCGGCATCGGGGTGGACGTTCACCGCACAGTCCCCGTAGACCAGCACGCGGTCGGAGAGGCACATGAGGAAGACGCTCGAGATGAGCGACCGCCCCGGGGCCGTGCGGATCACCTCGAAGGCCGGGCGGATGGTGTGCTGTGTGGTGTGCACCGCGCCCGAGACCATGCCGTCGGCGTCCCCCTGGTAGACCATCATGGTCCCGAAGTAGCTGACGTCGGTCAGTGCGTCGTACGCGCCTCCCCGGGAGACCCCCTTGTGCCGGCGAAGCGCGAAATAGGTCTCCGCGTAGCGCTCCCGTTTCTCGCTCTTCAGCGGGTCGACGATCCGCACGTCGGTGAGCCGCAGGCCCAGGTGCTCGATCTCCCGGCGCACCGCGCGCTCGTCCCCGAGCAGGGTCAGGTCGGCCACGTCGCGCAGCCGCAGGATCTCGGCCGCGCGCAGCACTCGCTCCTCGGTGCCCTCGGGCAGCACGATGCGCATGCGCCGGCGCCGGGCCCGCTGGATCAGCTCGAATTCGAACATCAGCGGGGTCACGCGCTGGGGCCGGGGCATCTCCAGCCGGCGTGTCAGGTCGGCCCCGTCGATCCGCGACTCGACCAGGCCGAGTGCCGCGGCGATCTTGCGCGGGTTGTCGGCGGTCAGGTGGCCCTCGAGCGCGGCCACCGCCATCGCCGTGGTGAAGGTGTCGGTCTGCACGCTCAGGACCGGCACCGGAGAGCGGTCCAGTCCGCCGAACACGCGCAGCACCTCGGGCGCCGGCTCGAGCCCGCCGGAGAGCAGCAGCGCCGCGACCCGCGGGTAGGCGGTCGAGGAGTCCGCCAGCAGGCTGCCCAGGATGATGTCGGCGCGGTCGCCCGGCGTGATCACCAGGCTCGATTCCTCGAGGTGGTCGAGAAAGTGCGGCAACTCCATGGCCGCCACCAGATAGCGGGCCACCTCGCGGCTCCCGCCGTCGTTGCCCTGGGAGAGCCAGCGGGCCCCGAGCGCCGTAGCCACCTCGCCGACGGTGGGCATGGCGAGGACCGGGTTCTCGGGGATCAGGTAGACCGGCACGTCCCGCCAGGGCCGGGCAGCGAACAGGTGCTCGGCCTCGACGAGGTCCGCAGGCTCCACGCCGTTCACGGCGACCGCCAGCACGTCGCCCTGCCGGTCGGACAGGCTGTCGAGGACCAGGTGCACGGCGTCCACGAGCTCCGAGGGCTCACGCTCCCGACCGTTCAGCACCAGGACCAGGCGCGCGCCCAGCTGGCGCGAGAACTCGAGACTGAACCGGAGCTCGAGGGACGCGGTCACCCCGGAGAAGTCGGGGCCCAGGCAGAGCACCACGTCGAACTGGGACTCGATGGCCTTGTATCGCTCCAGGACCCGCTTCAGGAGCTCGTCGCCGGTCCCCTCGCCCATCAGGGAACGGGCCACGTCTGCGGTCACCCCGTACAGGGCGTCGGTGCTCACGTTCAGGGAGTAGCGGCTCGCGACCATCTCGAGCACCCGGTCGGTGCCGTCGCGCGAGGCGATCACCGGCCGGAAGAACCCGACCCGGTCGCTGCTCGCCGCGAGGAGGTCCATCAGGCCGAGCGCCACGAGGGCCTTTCCCGAACCCGGACCGGTACCCGTTACGAAGAGGACTTTTGCCATCGAAGACTCATGCCTTGAAAGTCGGGCACGCAACCCATTGTCTCGCCAGAGCGTACCACGCCCGGGAGAACCTGCCCCTGCGCACCCCGCCTGGCTTGCGGACCACGCCCGCCGGGGCACCACCCCCTCACGGCGTCACTCGAAGGCGTAACTGCCGTCGCTGCGGACGGTGATGCTGTCGCAGAGGTAGCGCACCTGCTCGTAACCGTTCTTCTTCAAGAAGTGGTACGCCATCTCCGAGCGCGGGCCGTTGGTGCAGTAGGCCACGATCGGGCGGTCCTTCGGCAGCGACGCGAGGCTCGCCTGCAGGCGATCCAGCGGCAGGTGCGTCGCCCCCTTCAGGACACCCCCCGCGGCCTCGGCGTCGTCGCGCACGTCGAGAAAGAGCACCGCCTCGGGGTTGGCAGCCAGCCGGGCGAACTCCTCCCGGGAAATCGCACCCTCCTTCAGTTTCTTCGCGTAGCTGAACCGGGTCGGCGCCTCCCCGACGGCGGTCGGCAGGCCCCGCGCCGTCCACTCCCGGAAACCTCCCGCCAGGATGGTTGCGTTCCGGTAGCGGTATTTCTTGAGCTCCGCGAACGCCGTCAGGACGTCTTCGCCGCCGTCGCCGTTGCCGTAGACCACGATGGGTGCGGCCAGGTCGCTGACACCGGGCAGCCTGGCGACCGCCTTCTCGGCGATGAACCGCCGGGTCATGGCCGGAAAGGCCGCGGCCTCGAGGGACACGGCTCCCCGGATGTGCCCCGCGGCCACCTCACCCGCGGGACGCACGTCGATGACCACGTGGTGCGGGTCGAGCCGCGCGGCGAGCCATTCGGGCGTCGAGACCACGGGCTTGCCGGCCTTGCGCCAAGCGGGGATCCCGCCCTGGAACGCCTTCACCTCGGTGTACCCGGCCGCGAGCGCGGCATCGACCGATCGGCCCGCGTGGACACAGGTCGGTCCGTCCCCGTAGAGCACGAGGGGCAGATCCCGGTCCGGGGCCAGCTGCGCAAGGCCCTTCCCCGGGTCGTCGGCGGAGAGGGATGCGGCACCCGGGATGTGCCCCTGCTCGTAGGCCTCCCGCGGGCGCGCGTCCACCACCAGGAAGGGGGCGTCCTCGCCGCGCAGCCACTCGAGCTCCTCGAGGCTCATCTCGGCCCCGGGCGGGAGCGGGACGACCAGCCGGGTGATCCGCTCCGCGGGCCGACCGGGGGTGTGCTCGACCCGGACCCGGTCGGGTAACGCGAGGTCCTTGACGCCGCTCGCGTTCACGAAGTCGGTCTGCGGGCCGAAGAGGACCAGGTGGCACCTCCCGCCCACCTCGAGGCGCAGGGTGTTGGCCTTGCTCGAGACGTCCTCGATGGCACCCTCGACGGTGTCGGCGCGCGCGCCCCAGGCCAGGGTAAGGGTGAAGCAGAGGAGCAGGCAGAGCGGCGTCGGGCGCAGGATCGACATACTCGGACACCTCGCAGTGGGACGTCTGCCGGACTCAGGATTCCTCGTAGCCCGTCACCATCGCCCGGATGTGGCCGAGCGCAGTGGGTCCCAGCGTAGAAAGGTAGACGTGGACGAACAGGAAGGCCAGCAGGGCGAAAGACACGGCCACGTGCACTCCGGCAACGACGCCCAGCCCACCCAGGACCTCGATCAAAGGAGCCAGCCGGACCACGTCCATCAGCAACACACCCGTGCCGATCTGCACGGGAAACAGGACCAGCATGACGAAGAAGTAGGAGATCTGCTGCAAGGGGTT
This sequence comes from uncultured Ectothiorhodospiraceae bacterium, assembly GCA_937867305.1. GTDB lineage: Bacteria > Pseudomonadota > Gammaproteobacteria > JAABTG01 > JAABTG01 > JAGNLM01. The sequence continues at coordinate 8,814 of CALMKJ010000054.1, forward strand.
GAACCGCGCCCCAGCCGGGGGGTGGTGCGGATTGGGCTCGCCCCGGAAGATGCCGTGGCCATAGTAGCGCGCCTGGGCCAGCATCCGCTGCCAGTATTCCCGCCGGTGCAGTCGGGGCACGTAGAGCCCGAGCCTTCCGGAGCAGGCGTACCCGCAGAGCCAGAGGAGGAATCCCAGGGCCATCAGGACCCCCAGAACGTCGTGCAGCACCACGGCCGACCGGAAGCGTGCGAGGCTGACGAGGTCCTGGTAGCGCAGCGCCAGCCCCGTGAGTAGCAGGAGCACGAACACCAGCGCGTTCCCCCAGTGCCAGAGCCGCAATGGCAGGGAGTTCACGTAGACCCGCTGCCCAACCCCCCGCACAGGCACCGGGGTCGCGCCCTCGCGGGGCAACCGGCCGGAGGCGCCGCGCCGGCGCAGCCAGAGGTGGGCGGCAGGAGCCAGCAACCCCAACCCGGCCATCGCGGCGCCCAGCCCGTCGAGCCACACGCCGCGGGTTCCCCCGAGGACGTAGAAGCCCGTGGCGAGCCCCGCGGACTCGAAGGAGGTCAGGGTCTCCGGGGCGGCCGCCACGGTGGTCATCCGCCCGTCCTCCCGGACGAGGGTCAGCTGTACGTTGCGGAAGACGGGCGAGTCCCGGTGGTGACAACTCTCGCACTCCCTGACCGCCCCCCCCGTGAAGGCCACCTGGTGGGCTTCGGAATGCTCCGTGACGTCCATCCTCCCCACGAGGCCGATGCGCCTGCCACCACCCTGGCGGTTCGACTGCTTCAGGATGAACGAGACCTCCGCCGAATCGATGGCCCCGGCGCGACCCCGGATCCGCTCGGCGAGGTCGCCCGAGCCCGGCCCGAGGAGCCCCGCCAGATCCTCCTCCCGCACCGGAAGGCCGGTCTCCAGGTCCACGACCTGCAGGTACACCCCCTTGCCGGCGTCCGGGACGTGGCATGCCCAGCAGGAGACGCGCTGCAGGTGCAGGTCGGCGTTCGGCAGCCAGGCCCCGTGGGCCTCCTCGGCCCCCGCGTGGCATCCGAGGCACGCCGCCTTCATCGTGCCGCCCGCGCTGGCCGAGCCCACCTGGTGGGCGAAGTGGCACGAGGAGCAGAGCGGTGCCCGGTGCTCCCCCCGGGCCCGCGCCGTGCCGTGAACGCTCTTTTCGTAGACCGCGAAGACGCCCTCGTGGCACTTGCGACAGGGGACACCGGCGAGCGTGCGGTAGGAGTCCTTCGGGCCTACCGTGTGGAACCCGTGGCAGTCCGTGCAGAGTGGGCCCTCCCGGCCCCGGGACTGACCTGCCCCTGCCGTCTGCGAAATGGACAGTCTGGAGTGGATGCTCCCCCGGACCAGCGCCGCCTGGGCCACGTGGCACCTGCCGCAGGCACCGACGGCCTGGCGCCGGAGCTCGGCGCGGCTCCCGGGCTTTCTCCCCGGGTGGGGACCCGCGGCGACTTCCAGGTGGCAGGACTCGCAGGGCAACGCCCGGTGCACCGAGGCCTCCAGGTCCGCCCGGTCGACGAAGCCGGAGACCCGCTCGCCGTCGAGGAAGGTGACGGAGAGCCCGGGGGATGCGTGGCAGGCGAGGCAGTCTTGCACCCCCTCGGCAGGGGCACCGAGGGCGAGCCCGAGCAGGCCGAACAGCGTGGCGACGGCACGCAGACACGGGCGAAGCCCGAGCCCCGGACGATTCAAGCGTCCAGACCCCGAGCCTCGCCCACTCGACGCGACAGCCCCAGACTCCCGGGGAAACCCGGCCCCGGGCCTACCGCGACACGACGTTCAGGTTCACCTGCGGCCACTTCCGGCCGTGGCAGGCGGGGTTCGCACAGAACGACCCACCGTCCCGACCGAACTCCGTCTTGCCGTGGCAACCGGCGCAACTCGGGTCGAGCCGGGTGCGGTGGTCGTGCATGAAGTTCGGCTCCAGGTGCGTCGGCGGCTGGCGCATTCCCGGTATCGCCGTGGACGCCACCGGGGCGGGCCCACCCTCGCGCTGGACCTCCGGCACGTTGTGGCAGAGGTTGCACTGCAGGCGGATGGCCTGCCCCTTGGCGTTCAGGTGCTTGCCGTCGTGGCAACGGAAGCAGCCGGGGAAGTCCTTGTGGGCCCCGTTGGCAGGGAAGGTGCGCCAGGAGACCTCGGGCGCCGAGAAGACGCTCTTGCCGAGGATGTCCGTGAGAACGCGCCTGAACTCGTCGCCGCCGGCCGGAGCCGCTGCACCACCCGCCTCCTGGCGGTAACGGCTCCCCGCGTCGTCCACCAGTTTGGCCACCGTCTCCTTGCTCACCACGCCCTTCTCGTCGAGGGCGGCCAGCTCCTTCATCACGGCCATGACCCGCGCCTTGATGTCCGGGATGCTCTGGCGCAACTGACTCGCGTAGATGGCCGCGTCCACCCGGTCCTCCGGGTTGGGGAACGGGTGCCCCGACGCGTTGTGGCAGTCGATGCAGTCCATCGTCTTGCGGGGCAACTGGTCGCGCTGTGCGGCCGGAAGCTTCGAGGCGGCGTCGGTGAAGGTGTCGGTACGCCCGTCAGCGTACGTGACCTGGACCCAGGGGATCTCCTGCTTCTGGGGGTCCACCGCCGCGTATTGAACCGTGTTCTCCACGTGCCAGTGGATGCCCCGGGCGTCGGCCTCGCGGATCGCCCCGAAGCCGGTGTGCAGGATCAGGCGCGTGGTCGTCTCGGTGCTCTTCGCGTCGGCGTCGTAATGCTTCTTCACCCGCACCGTGTCGTCGTGGGCGGTTGCGGGCCAGTGGCACGCCTCGCAGGCGATGCGGGCCGGCTTCAGGGTCTTGGCGACCACCGGCCGGTCGTAGCCCACGATCATGGACCAGAGCTCGTGGGCGTGCTCGGTCTTCAGCACCATGGCCTTCAGCGTGGGCACCCGGCCCATGTGGCACTCGACGCACTGCACCCGCGCGTGGGGCGACTCGGCGTGCGCGACCGGCTCCTCCGGGTGGACGGCGTGGCAGGCGTTGGTGCAGAACCAATTGCTGTTGGTGAACTCCCAGCCCAAGATGCCGCCGACCGCCAGCACCGCGAGACCGATCAGGACGGCCACCAGCGCCAGGGCGCCACCCGCAATCCCACGCGACAGCAAAGGTTTCATCACGAGACTCCTCCCAGGACCTTCGTGACACTAGTCTCCGGAAAGATGACGCGTCAACGGCGAGTGGGCCTATCTACTTGATCTCGAGCACTCTCAGGTGTCGTCGAAAGCTGCCCGAGCCCCCCGTCGACCGCCCGTGTGCCGGGCTCAGCCGGGGGTGGCGGGAAACTCCAGCCGCACCCGCAGACCGGGGGCGTTGTCCTCCAGGGCCACCCGCATCCCATGCAGACGGGCAACGGCGTCGACCAGGCTGAGGCCGAGACCGTTGCCGGGCGTGGACCGGGCACCGTCGAGCCGGTAGAAGCGCTGGAACACCTTCCGGCTCTCGGCCTCGGGGACCCCGGGCCCCGTGTCGGCGACCACGACCACCGGCCGCTCGGGCGCCCCGGCGACGGTGATCCGCACCGTCCCACCCGCAGGCGTGTATTTCACCGCGTTGTCCAGCAGGTTGGCGAACGCCTGGAACAACAGGTCGCGGTCGCCCCGGGTCCGAACCTCGCCCGGCGCCTCCACCGCGAGCCGCAGACCCCGCTCCTCGGCTACCGGCTCGTAGAGCTCGGCGACGTCGCGCAGCAGCCCCGGCAGGTCGACGTCCGCGAAACCAGCCCGGAGCGCTGGCGACTCGGCCCGCGCGATCCGCAGCAGGGAGTTGAAGGTCGAGAGGAGGCCATCGGCGTCGGCGACCGCGTGGTCCACGGCCTCGAGGTCCACCTGGCCCTGCTGGGCCAGGCCACGCAGCTGCTCCAGCCGCCCGCGCAGGCGCGAGAGGGGGGTGCGCAGGTCGTGGGCGATGCTGTCGGAGACCCGCCGCACGTCGTCCATCAGGGCCTCGATGCGGTCGAGCATGCCGTTGAGATTTTCGGCCAGCTCGTCGAACTCGTCTCCGGCGCCGCGGGCGGGAACCCGGCGCGAGAGGTCGCCCCCCATGATCTGGCGCGCCGTCTGGTTGACCGCCTCGACCCGGCGCGCGGTGCTCCGGCTCATCAGGGCCGCGCCGAGAAGCGCGAGTGCCGCCGTCACCGGCAGACCCCACGCCAGCGCGCGGGTGATCAAGGCCCGGATCGCCGTCAGCTCCTGCAGGTCGCGCCCCACCAGCAGGCGGTAGTTACCCGGGAGCTGAAACGCGCGTGCCCGGGCCAGGTGCGCCTGGGCGGAGGGCCAGCCGGACTCCTCCAGACGGAAGTCGAGCCAGCCCTCCGGGCTCTCGGCGCCGGGAGGCCACTGACTCAAGTTGCCGACCAGCGGGTGCCGGCGCTCGTCCACGAGCAGGTACACCGTGGACCCCGCGGGGCGACGGGCCACACGCTCCAGCAGCGCCCCGGTCAGCCCGGCGATCCCGGTCCTGCGATAGCGCTCGGCCAGGGTGGCGACCTCGGCCTCGATGGCGTCGTCCGCCTGCCGGAAGAGATAGGCCGCCGTCTGCCAGTAGACGAAGCCGAGCAGCAGGACCGCGGAGACCGCGAACAGCCCCGCGTACACCAGGGCCAGGCGGAAGGTGACACTGCGCAGCAGCCTATGCGGGGGCACGGAGCACGTACCCGGCACCGCGCACGGTGTGCAGCAGCGGCGTCTCGAAGTCCCGGTCGATCTTGCGCCGCAGCCGGCTCACGTGCACGTCGATGACGTTGGTCTGGGGGTCGAAGTGGTAATCCCAGACGTGCTCGAGCAGCATGGTGCGGGTGACCACCTGGCCCGCGTGGCGCATCAGGTACTCGAGCAGCCGGAACTCCCGGGGCTGCAGGTCGACGGGCCGGCCCGCCCGGGTGACGGTGCGGGCAAGCAGGTCCATCTCGAGGTCGGACACCTGCAGGCGGGTCGCAGGGGCCTCGCTGCCGCTCCGGCGCAGCAGGGCCTCCAGGCGCGCGTGAAGCTCGGAGAACGCGAAGGGCTTGACCAGGTAGTCGTCACCGCCGGCCCGCAGCCCCTCGACACGGTGGTCCACCTCCCCGAGGGCGCTCAGGATCAGGACCGGGGTGCGGTCGCCCGCGGCCCGCAGGGCCCGGACGATCGCGAGGCCGTCGAGTCCGGGCAGCATGCGGTCGACCACCATCACGTCGTGAGGCGCGGCGGAGGCAAGGAAGAGGCCCTCTTTCCCGTCGGCCGCGTGGTCGACACTCGCCCCTGCCTCGCGCAGGGCCTTCACCAGGAACCCGGCGACGTGGGGGTCGTCTTCGATGACCAGGACTTTCACCGCAAGCACCTTCTTCGCGAGCACCATCACCGCAGAGACGCAGAGACCAAAGGCGCATCGGAGGTCCCTTTCACCATCACCCTCTTTGCGCCTTCGCGCCTCTGCGGTTACGTCTCCAAGCCTCGCCTAAGCCTCGAACTTCACCGCCACGAAGCGCCGGTCGCCCTCCCGCTCGACCAACAGCACCACCGCGGACCGCTTCTGCTCGTAGGCCTGGCGTACCCTCTTCGCCACCGCGTCGGGCGAGTCGACCGGCGCCTGGTCGACCATCAGCACCAGGGTCCCGGGCTGGATTCCCGCACGCGCGGCCGGGCTGCCCTTCTTCACGTCGACCACCAGCACCCCCTCGACCTCACCCTTGACACCATACTTCTTCTTCGTCTCGGGCGTGAGCGCCGCCAACTGCAGGCCGAGCTGACCCCTGGCAGGCGCCGCATCCCCACCCTCGCTCGAGGCCACCTTTTCGGAGTCCGGGGTCCGGCCGAGCGTCACCGTCAACTCCCGGGTCTTGCCCTCGCGCACGACCTCGAGGGTCGCCCGCTTGCCCGGCTCGGCGGCGGCCACCAACCTGGGCAGGGCCTTGAAGTCCTCGAGGGTCCTGCCGTCCAGGGAGACGATCAGGTCACCGGGCTGCACGCCGGCCTTCGCCGCCGGGCTGTCGGGCGTCACCGCCGCCACCAGCGCACCCTTGCCCTCCGGGACCCCCAGACCCTGGGCCAGGTCCTCGCTGACCGGCTGGATCTGCACCCCGAGCCAGCCCCGGGCGATGCTGCCGTGCTCGCGGAGCTGCTCGACCACGCCTCTGGCGACCGAGGACGGAACGGCGAAGCCGATCCCCACGTTCCCGCCGGAGGGCGACCAGATGGCCGTGTTGACCCCGATCACGCGCCCCGTCGTGTCGAACAGGGGCCCGCCGGAGTTGCCGCGATTGATCGGGGCGTCGATCTGCAGGTAGTCGTCGAAGGGCCCCGAGCGCAGGTCACGGCCGCGGGCCGAGATGATGCCGGCGGTCACCGACCCGCCCAGGCCGAAGGGGTTGCCCACCGCGATGACCCAGTCCCCGACCTTGGCCCCGTCGGACTCCCCGAACTCCACGTGGGGCAGGGAGCGGGGGGTATCGATCTTGAGGAGCGCCAGGTCGGTCTTCGCGTCCCGACCCCTGACCGTGGCGCTGTGCTTGCTCCCGTCGTCCAGGGAGACGGTGATCTCCTGGGCGCCGTCGACCACGTGGTAGTTGGTCACGATATAGCCCGAGGGGTCGATGATGAACCCCGAGCCCTGGGCCTGCCGCGGGGCGGTCGGCCCCTCCTCGTCGCCGGGCACCCCGTGCTCCTCGAAGAAGCGCCGGAACAGGTCATTGAACGGCGATCCCTCCGGCAGCTGCGGCATCCGGAACTCCGGCCGCCCGACGAGCCTGCCCTCGATACCCTTGCCCTTCACGGCGACGTTGACCACCGCGGGCTTCACCCTTTCCACTACGCCCGAGAAGCTTCCGGGCCCGGCGGACTCGGCGCTCGCCGCTGGGGAGCTCCAGGCCGCGCTCAGCGGTGGCGCCACCAGCGCGCCGCCGACGGCGGCCAGCACGGCCGCCGCGACCAGCAGGCGGGCCGGCCGGGTGCGGGCGCCCACCGGACGCGAACGGACGACCGGGGTCCGGGACGGGGTGAGAACGACGGCGAATGTCTGTCTCATGGGCACACTCCTCTCCAGTCTGGCTCGTGGTCTGGTCTGCGGGCAGCAGTGCCGCACCACAGCTTCGAATCTCTTAAATAGAGGTGGTAGGGTTACGCCAGGCTTGCCGCCGGATTACGAATTGGCAAGGTCCGCAACCCCCGGCCACGCTCGGGCTCGATTGCCGGGGCCCGCCCACTCGGCTACCGTGACCGGCGGGCACCGGACCCCGGCCGGAGCTGCTCCGGCACCGGCGCGGCGCCCCGATCCCCTTTTCAGGAGGCCTCTCGCGTGAAGCAGCGGACCCGCGCGTTGATCGCCCTCGCCCTCCTCGTCCCCTCGGCGGGGACCCTCGCGGCACCCGACGCCCCCGCGGGGTCGCCCCGCATCGGTCTGGTGCTGAGCGGTGGGGGGGCCCGGGGCGCTGCCCACATCGGGGTCATCAAGATCCTGGAGGAGCTACGCATCCCGGTGCACGCCATCGCCGGCACCAGCATGGGCTCCCTCGTGGGTGGCGCCTACGCCGCCGGCCTCGGGGCCGGGGACCTGGAGCGTGCGGTGACGGGCGTCGACTGGAACGAGCTCTTCAACGACGACGCCCCGCGGGCCCTCTGGCCCGCCCGGCGCAAGGAGGGAAGCTACCGGCCCACCTGGAATTTCTCCATCGGGGTGCGCGAGGGGAAGGCACGCCTGCCCCCCGGGGCCATCGCGGGCCAGAACGTGCAGTTGTTCCTGAGCGAGTTGACGAAGGGCGTCGAGCACCTGGAGCGCTTCGACGAGCTGCCGATCCCGTTCCGGGCCGTGGCGACCGACCTCGAGACGGGCACGATGAAGGTCTTCGAACGGGGGTCGCTGCCGCTCGCCATGCGCGCGAGCATGTCCGTGCCCGGGGTGTTCGCGCCGTTGCACTCCGAGGGCCGCATCTACGTGGACGGGGGACTCGTGCGCAACACGCCCGTCGACGTGGCCCGGGAGATGGGCGTCGATCACCTGATCGTCGTGCGCCTGCTCGGTGACCCGATGAAGCCCGAGCAGCTCAACACGGTCGTGGGCGTCGCCGGGCAGATGATCAACATTCTGATCAGCCAGAACGAGTCCGCCTCGCTCGCCGAGATCGACCCCGTGCGCGACGTCCTGGTCCAGCCCAATCTCGGGGATATCGGCTCCGGCCAGTTCAACCGCGCCGCCGACGCCATCGCCATCGGCGAGCGGGCCGCGCGCGCCGCCACCCCGCTCCTGGCGCGATTCAGCCGGAGCGAGGCCGACTACGCGGCCTGGCGCCGGGCGACGGGCCGGCCCGCCCGGCCCATCGAGCGGGTCGAGGAGGTTCGGGTCGTGGGTCTCGAGCGGGTGAACCCGAAGGTCTTCGCCCCGCTCGAGCGGGACCTGGAGAAGAAGCCGCTGGACCGGGAGCGGCTGGTGGACGACATCCGGGTGGTCTACGCCAAGGGCGACTTCGAGCGGGTCAGCTACCGTTTCGAGCGCGAGGACGAAGGCGACGTGCTGGTCGTCGACGCGGTGGAGAAGTCCTGGGGTCCGGGGTACTTCAGCCTCGGACTCGGGTTTTCCAGCGACAACGAGGGCGACGACCGCTTCGGGCTGCGCGGCACCTATCGCCAGAGCTGGCTCAACCGGCTCGGCGCCGAGTGGACCACCTCGGTCACGGTGGGCAACGAGCCCAAGCTGACGACCGAGTTGTTCCAGCCGCTGCGCCTCGACCGGGCGGTGTTCGTGGCGCCCTATCTCGACTACTCGAAGACGCCGCTCAGCGTCTTCCGGGACGACCGCCGGGTGGCCCGCTACGACATCGCCCGCACACGCGCCGGGGCGGACCTGGGCACGACGCTGCAGAACGGCATCGAGGCCCGGGTGGGGGCGTACTTCCTGTCGAACGACACGCAGGTGGACACGGGCCCGAAGGCACTGCCCGAGGGCAGCGTCAACGAGTCCGGGGCGCGGGTCCGGGTCAGCTACGACACGCTGGACAGCCCCTACCTGCCACGGACTGGCAACCGCGTCACTTTGGAGGTCAACCGCCCGCTCCCGTCGATGGGCGCGGAAACGGACTTCACCCGCGCCTACGCGCGCTGGACCGGGGCCTGGGCGTTCGGCGAGCACACCGTCAGCACGGACGTGCGGGGCGGAAGCAGCTTCGGCGACCACATGCCCTTTTACGAGCAGTTCGCGCTCGGGGGCTTCACGAGGCTCTCCGGCAACCCCAACGAGCGCTTCCGCGGCAACCAGATGGCCCTCGGGAACCTCGTGTATCACCGCCAGATCGCGACCCTCCCGGCGCCGGTGGGCCGCGGGCTCTACGTCGGCGGGTCGCTCGAGGCCGGCCGGCTGTGGGACGTGGACGAGATGCTCGACAACCCGTCGAAGTGGCGCTTCGGCAGCAGCGTCTTCTTCGGTGCCGACAGCTGGATCGGCCCGCTCTTCCTCGCCTACGGCCTGTCGGACGGGGGCGATCACACCCTCTACTTCATGCTCGGACGGCCCTGACTTCGGGGTTCGGCGCAACGTACATGGACAGCTACGACGAGGTCCCCTACCACAGCGCGCCCTTCGCCGAGACCCACCCCGTGAACCTCGCGGTGCTCGGCCGGCTCTTCGGGCTCGAGACCCCGGACCCGGACCGCTGCCGCTACCTGGAGCTCGGCTGCGCGAGCGGCGGAAACCTCATCCCCATGGCCGTGCACCTGCCCGGGGGCTGGTTCGAGGGGATCGAGCTCTCCGCCGCCCAGGCGGCGGAAGGGGCGTCGCTGGTGGCCGAGCTCGGCCTCCGCAATGCCCGCATCCGGCAGGGCGACATCCTGGACCTCGGGGACGAACTGGGGGAATTCGACTACATCGTCACCCACGGCGTGTACTCCTGGGTGCCCGAGGCGGTGCAGGAGAGGGTCCTCGGGCTCTGCGCCGAGCACCTCGCGCCGGGTGGCGTGGCCTACGTGAGCTACAACACTCTGCCCGGGTGGCGCACGCGGGGGATGCTGCGCGACGCCCTCCTCTACCACGTGCGCGGGATCGAGGCGCCGGCAGAGCGGCTCGCCCGGGCGCGCGAAGTGCTCCCCCGCCTGGACGGGGCGCTGGGGGGCCTCGACACCCTCCCCGCGCGCCTCCTGCGCCAGGAGATCGGCTACCTGCGCGGTGCCCACCCGAGTTATCTCTACCACGAGTACCTGGAGAGCCGGAACGAGCCCCTGCTGCTGAGCGAGCTCGTGCGCCGGGCCGGGCGCCACGGACTGCAATACCTCGGCGACACGGACCTGGCCGGGATGTTCCCCGCCAGTGCGGGCGACGGCGTGGAACCCCTGATCGAGGGCATCGAGGACCAGGTGGAGTTGGAGCAGTACCTCGACTTCGTGCGCAACCGCGGCTTTCGCCAGACCCTGCTGTGCCGGGCGGAGCGGACCCTCCGACGGGAGATCGACCTGGAGACCCTGGACGGGCTGGCGGTCTTCGCCTCGCTCGAGCCGCCGCGCAAGCTGGACCTGCGCACCACCCGGCCGGCCCCGTTCCGCAAGGCCGACGGCAAGGGCTTCGAGGTCCACCATCCCTTGACGCGGGCCGCCCTGGCAGCCCTGGGAGAGGCGTACCCGGACTCCGTGCCCCTGCCCGCCCTGCGCGAAGAGGCGGTCCGCCGGGTGAGCGCCGCCGGTGCGGCCCCCCTGGCGCGCCAGACCGACCACCTGGCGGGTGAGGTCTTCAGCCTCTACGCCCACGCGGCCCTCGGGCTCGACACCCGTCCCCGGCCCTGGCCCCGGGGGTCCCTCGAGCGCCCGCGCGCGACCCCGCTCGCCCGGGCTCAGGCCGCAAGGGACACCGGGCACGTGGCCACACCGCGCCACGGCACCCTCACGCTCGACCCGTTCGCCGCCCGGCTGGTGGCCCACATGGACGGGACCCGGGGCCGTGACGAGCTGGTCGAGGAGCTCGCGGCCGACATCGCGGCGGCGCGGATGGAACGCGGCGTACCCGCCCCCCCTGCCCCGCAACGTCTGCGGCCCCGGGTGGCCGAGAACGTGGACCGCCTGCTGCGCCTCTTCGCCCGGCACGGGCTGCTCGAATAGTGCCGGCCCGCCCGACGGGCCTCCCCGAGGGGGGACCGACGGGAGGGCCCGCACCCAGGCCCTGAAACCCCGTCGATCTGTCTCTTCCTGGCGACAGGCTGATTCCTTACCCATCAATCAGTTGCCGACTTTGACACCCGGACCTGTCGGCGACCGGCGACAAACGGGGTAAACCCCGCGGCCCGCGACCCAGGCGCGGCGCGGCTCCCAGCCACCTCCCCCATCTGGCATATCTCTTGCAGTTATTGGGCCGCCTGCGCCGAAGGGGTGCGGGTGGCCCGGGCAAGCCTCGACTGCCCCAGAACGAGAACACCCTGTACCCATCCATGGTCACACGCACATCCTTACGCCTGTTCGTCGCCGCCCTGGCAGCGGCCGTCAGCCTGGGCGCCTGGGTCTGGCTGAACCAGGCGGAGCCCGCCGTCGACTGGCACGGCACCATCAATGGCGTCTCGTTCAGCCCCTATCAGCGGGGCCAGGACCCTCTGGCCGAGCGTTATCCGAGCGCCGCGGACATCGACGGCGACCTCGCGCTGCTCGCCGGCAAGGTGAAGCGGGTCCGCACCTACTCCTCCCTCGACGGCATCGAGGAGGTCCCCCGGCTCGCCGCGAGACACGGCCTCACCGTCACGGCGGGCGCGTGGCTCGACCAGCGCATGGAGCGCAACGAGCAGGAGGTCGTCAGCCTCATCCGCAACGCCAGGGCCTACCGCAACATCGACCGCCTGATCGTCGGCAACGAGTCGGTGCTGCGCGCGGACCTGAGCGTGGACCGCCTGATCCGCTACCTCAAGGTCGTGCGCAACGCGACCGGCCTCCCGGTGTCCACCGCCGAGCCGTGGCACGTCTGGCTCAAGCACCCGGAGCTGGTGCGCGAGGTGGACTTCATCACCGTGCACCTCCTGCCGTACTGGGAGGGCGTGCCCGCCGACGGTGCCATCGACTACGTGCTGCACCGCTACGACGAGCTGCGCGCCAGGTACCCCGGCAAGCCGATCCTCGTGGGCGAGGTGGGGTGGCCGAGCGGCGGCAGCAGCCGTGCGTCCGCCGGCGCCACCCGGGACGCCGAGGCCACCCGCGTCAATCAGGCCCAGTTCGTGCGCAGCTGGCTCAACGTCGCCCGCGAGCGCGGAATCGAGTACTTCGTGATGGAGGCGTTCGACCAGCCCTGGAAGCGCCCCATCGAAGGCAGCGTCGGTAAGTACTGGGGCATCTGGGACGTGGACCGCCTGCCCAAGTTCGAGATGACCGGCGCGGTGGTCGAGAACCCGCACTGGGGGCTGCACGCGGCCCTCGCCGTGACCCTGGGCCTCCTGCCCGGGCTGTGGTTCGTGCTGCGCCAGCCGCGCCTGCGCTCGACCGGGCACGTCTTCATGACCGCGCTCCTGCAGGGCGCCGGCGCCCTCTTCACCTGGAACCTGCTGATGCCGTTGCGCGAGGACTACGGTCCGGCGGGGCTCGCCCTGTGGGCCGCCCTGGTAGCGGCCCAGCTGGTCCTGATCGCCGTCGTCCTGGTCAACGGCTTCGAGCTCGCCGAGATGCTCTGGACCGGGCGCTGGGCGCGCCGGTTCCTCCCCGCGCAGCCGCTGCCGACCCAGCGCTTCCCGAAGGTCTCGCTGCACCTGGCGATCTGCAACGAGCCGGCGAACCTCGTCATCGAGACCCTCGACAGCCTCGCCGCCCTCGACTACCCGGACTTCGAGGTCCTGGTGATCGACAACAACACGCCGAGCCCGGAGACCTGGAAGCCGGTCGAGGCGCACTGCCGCCAGCTCGGTGAGCGCTTCCGCTTCTACAGCCTGGGCAAGTGGCCCGGGTTCAAGGCGGGCGCGCTGAACTTCGCCCTGCGCGAGACCGCCCCGGACGCAGAGATCGTCGGCGTCGTGGACAGCGACTACGTGGTGGAGCGCGACTGGCTGAAAGGCCTGGTGCCGCACTTCAACCGGCCCGAAGTGGGCTTCGTGCAGGCTCCCCAGGACCACCGCGCCTGGGAGGGTAAGCGCTTCCAGGAGATGATCAACTGGGAGTACGCCGGCTTCTTCCACCTCGGCATGGTCCACCGCAACGAGCGCAACGCGATCATCCAGCACGGCACCATGACCCTCATCCGGCGCCCCGCGCTCGAGGTCCTGGGCGGCTGGGCCGAGTGGACCATCTGCGAGGACGCGGAGCTCGGTCTGCGGCTGCTCGAGTCGGGCTACGAGTCGGTGTACGTGAACCACGTCTACGGGCGCGGGCTGACCCCGCACTCCTTCGGGGCCTACCGCAAGCAGCGGTTCCGGTGGGCCTACGGCGCCATGCAGATCCTGAAGGGTCACTGGCGCGCCCTGACCGGTCGCGCGGAGAGCAAGCTCGACGGCGCGCAGCGCTACCACTTCGTCATGGGCTGGCTGCCCTGGGTCGCCGAGGGCCTGTACTTCGTGTTCACGGGCGTCGCGCTGGCCTGGACCGCCGCGATGCTGTTCTGGCCCCAGCACTTCGATTTCCCGCCGGTCGGCGTGCTGCTGCCGGTGCTCGGGGTGCTGGTGTTCAAGCTGGTGCACTCGCTCTCGCTCTACTCCGCCCGCGTTCCCTGCGGTTGGGGGCAGCGCATCGGGGCGGCGATCGCCGGCATGTCGCTCACCCACGTCATCGGGCGCGCCATGCTGCAGGGCATGGTGACCAACAAGGTCCCCTTCCTGCGCACGCCGAAGGCCGAGGAGAAGCCGGGCCTCGCGCTCGGCCTGTCCATGGCCCGGGAGGAGTCGCTGGCGATGGCCGCCCTGTGGCTCGCCTCGGCTGGCACGGTGCTGCGGTTCGGGACCCAGGGGGCGGAGGTGACACTCTGGGCGGTGGTGCTGCTCGCCCAATCGCTGCCCTACGCGGCGGCCCTGGTGACCTCGCTCGCCAACGCCCTGCCCACCCGCGCGCCGGCGAGCTCGCCGAAGACGGCCCTGGAGCCGATCGGCCTGCCGGAGCCCGAGGAGGTGGCCCGGCGCGCCTGACGGCCGCCGTCCACCCTCGCGGAACCCCCGTTGCCCGGTTCCCCGGCGGCCTCGGTCGCCGGGGAACCGGCCCCGTCTCAGGGGGCGGCCACCACTGCCAGGCTCTGCCCCCGGTAGGGCTGGACGTACTCCACCCGGCCGGGCCCCTGGTAGGAATCGCCCCGGAAGTACACCACCACGCGCCCCGAGGGGTGACCGGCCAGCCAATCGGGGATCTGCTCCTCTCGAACCACCTCCAGGGGCCGCTGCAGCCGGCCGAGGAAGTGGAACTGGCCGTGGTACTTGCCCTCGTTCGCGAGGGGCACACCCCGGGCCTCGAGCGAGCGCAGCGTGGTGGAGACCGCGCCCAGGTCCAGGGCCGGCCCGAGCAGCGGCACGGCTGCCACCGCGAGCACGGCGAAGACCAGGCCGCTCGCCGCCGCAAAGCCTTCGACGCCGCGCCGCGCGTTCCCCTGCTCGCGGCGCCCGGCCAGCATCCGCCCCCCGAGCGCCGCCAGCACCGCCACCTCGGGCAGGAGGTACTGCTCCTGCTTCCCACTCACGAGGCTCAGGGCCAGCAACGCGGCCGCGCCCTGGACCAGGACGAAGCGCACCCCGACCTCCCGGAGGGGCGTGCTCCGGGCCCCGCGCCAGAGCGCCGGCCATCCCCACCAGGGAATCGTCAACACGGGCAGGGCCGCCGGATAGAACCACCAGGGCTCCCGATGGGCGAAGGATTCGCTCATCCGCCCCGCGGTCTGCCCCCACAGGATCGCGTGCCGGTAGGCCTCGCCCCCGGAGACCCCTGCGGGGACGGCCCAGGCGAGGGCCACCGCCGCGCCGCCGAGCGTGCCGAGCAGGAGCCTCGCGTACCAGGCCCACCCGAGCACCCCGGCGCCCCGTCCCCAGAGGGGCGCCAGCACGGCGACGGGCAGCAGGTGCAGGAGCACCACGGGACCCTTGGTGAGGAGCCCCCCGCCGACGGCGACCGCGTAGGCGACCCAGGCCCCGCTCCCCCCTCCGCGCCAAGCCCGGACGAGCCCGAGGGCACCGAGCAGGACGAAGAACGAGAGCACCAGGTCGAACATGACGGCCGAGGAGAAGTACGCCCACGGCCAGGAGGCGGCCAGCACGAGGGGCGCCCAGCCCGCGGCCTCGGGCCGCTCGGGGAAGAGCTCCCGGGTGAGCGAGCGCAGGAGCCCCAGGCTGCCCAGGGCGAAGAGCGCGACCAGGGCCCGGGGCCACCAGGAGCTGACCCCGGCGAGCGCCCACCCGGCCTGGACCAGCCAGAAGAGGAGCGGCGGCTTGTGGCTGTAGGGCTCGCCGTTCAGGTACGGGACCAGGAGGTCCCCCCGCTGCCACATCTCCCAGGCGACCGCCAGGTACCGCGTCTCGTCCACCGGCAGGACGGGACGCGCGAGGCTCGCCGCGAAGTAGGTCGCGAGGAGCGCAACGGCGAGTGCCGTGGCCCGGGCCGGCCCGCTCACCGCGACGGGGCCCGTGCTCCGCCGCCGGGGGGCGGGGCGAGGACCGGGCGGCGCATCCGCCGCTGCAGCCAGGCGACGCCCAGCAGGTCGACGATTCCGACCCAGAGCCGGTTGCCCACCCCGTACTTGGAGCGTCCCGCTGCCCGGGGCCGGTGACTCACCGGCACGGACACGACCCCGCCGCCCTCGCGCAGGGCCAGGGCCGGCAGGAAGCGGTGCATGTGGTCGAAGTAAGGCAGCGCGAGGAAGAAGTCGCGCCCGAACACCTTGAGCCCACAGCCGGTGTCCGGCGTGCGGTCACCGAGCAGCCACGACCGAACGCCGTTGGCCACCCGCGAGGAGAGCCGCCGCAGCCAGGTGTCGCGGCGGGTCACCCGGTGGCCGGCGACGAGCTCGAGGCCCGGCGCGCGGCGCCCCGGGGAAACCAGGGCGAGCAGCGCCGGCAGGTCCCGGGGATCGTTCTGGCCGTCACCGTCGAGGGTGGCGACCCAGGGGAAGCGGGCCGCGCGCACCCCGGAACGCAGGGCGGCGCTCTGTCCGCACACCTCGCTGTGCCGCACGACCCGCAGGCGCGGGTAGCGGGCGCATGCCTCGACCAGCGCCTCGGCCGTCCCGTCCCGGCTGCCGTCGTCCACGTAGAGGACCTCGAGCTCGCCCAGTCCGGCGAGCGCCTCGTGGATCTCGGCCAAGAGGGTGGCGACGTTCTCCCGCTCGTCCCTGACCGGCACGACCACCGAGAGTCGGCCGTCGAAGTCGGGCGTCGCGTCGCTCACGTGGGATTCCCCTTCGCCGCGCCCCGTGGCGGCGCCTCCGAGGCCGGACAGCTTAGCCCAGAGCCAGCGGCCCTTTCACCCCGTGCCCCGATCCCGGTGCGCCGGTCCCTTCTCTCCCCCTTCAGGTCCCCCGCCCCCGTGGTACATGATGGCCGTGACCAGAACCCCCGGGGCCGCCGCGCGCCTCGCGCCCCCGGGGACGTCGCCCCACCCTTCCCGGCCTGCGAGGACCGCCTGCGTTGACCACGACCCGCGACCTCTTCTCCTATCCCCGATTCTGGGCCGAGCGCCTGGGTCCCGCGCCGTACCTGCCCATGTCCCGCGCGGAGATGGACGCCCTCGGCTGGGAGGAGTGCGACGTGGTCCTGGTGACGGGCGACGCGTACGTGGACCACCCGAGCTTCGGCATGGCCCTCATCGGGAGGCTGCTCGAGGCCCAGGGATTCCGGATCGGGGTCATCGCCCAGCCGGACTGGCACGGCCCAGAGCCCTTCCGGGCCCTGGGCCGGCCGCGACTCTTCTACGGCGTCACCGCGGGCAACATGGACTCCATGGTGAACCGCTACACGGCCGACCGGCGGCTGCGCAGCGACGACGCCTACACGCCCGGCGGCGAGGCGGGGCGCCGGCCGGACCGGGCCGTGATCGTCTACGCCCAGCGCTGCCGGCAGGCCTTCCCGGACGTGCCCATCGTGCTCGGCGGGATCGAGGCGAGCCTGCGCCGCGTGGCCCACTACGACTACTGGTCCGACAAGGTCCGCCGCTCCATCGTGCCGGATGCCAGGGCCGATCTGCTGTTGTACGGCAACGCGGAGCGGGCCCTGGTGGCCCTCGCCCACCGCCTCTCGGCGGGGGAGCCGGTCGGCTCGATCACGGACCTGCGCGGGACCGCCTTCGTGCGTCCCGCGGGCGCCCCGGACGACCCCGGCGCAGTCCGCCTTCCGGCCTACGAGGAGGTGGTCCGCGACCCCTTGCGCTACGCCCAGGCCTCGCGCCTCGCGCACCTGGAGTCCAACCCCGGCAACGCCCGGCCCCTGGTGCAGCGCCACGGCGACCGCGACGTGTGGCTCAACCCGCCGCCGCTCCCGCTCTCCACCCGCGAGATGGACCGGGTGTACGAGTTGCCCTACGCGCGCCGCCCCCACCCCGCCTACGGTGAGGCCCGCATCCCCGCCTACGAGATGATCCGGTTCTCGGTAACCATCCTGCGGGGCTGCTTCGGCGGGTGCACCTTCTGCTCCATCACCGAGCACGAGGGCCGAATCATCCAGAGCCGCTCCGAGGCCTCGGTCCTGCGCGAGGTGGAGACGCTGCGCGACGAGGCACCCGGGTTCACGGGCGTCGTCTCCGACCTGGGTGGGCCCACCGCCAACATGTACCGCCTGGCCTGCCGGGACCAGCGCATCGAGGCGCAGTGCCGGCGGCTCTCCTGCCTGTACCCGGTCATCTGCCGCAACCTGCGGACCGACCACGGGGCGCTCGTCCGGCTCTACCGCAAGGTCCGGGCACTACCCGGCGTGAAGAAGGTGCTGATCGCCTCGGGCGTGCGCTACGACCTCGCGCTGGAGTCCCCCGAGTACGTGCGGGAGCTCGTCACCCATCACGTCGGCGGCTACCTCAAGGTCGCCCCCGAGCACGTCCGTCCAGGCCCCCTCACGCACATGATGAAGCCGCCGGTGACGGCGTTCGAGCGGTTCCAGGCGCTCTTCGAGCGCTATTCCCGGGAGGCGGGCAAGGAGCAGTACCTCGTCCCCTACTTCATCGCCGCGCACCCGGGGACCACCGACGAGGACATGCTGGAGCTCAGCCTCTGGATGAAGCGCAACGGCCTGCGCGCGGACCAGGTCCAGGCCTTCCTGCCCTCCCCCATGGCGCTGGCGACGACGATGTACCACTCGGGCAAGAACCCCCTGCACCGGGTGGACCCGGAGTCCACCGACGTGCACGTCCCCCGGGGCGGACGCGTGCGCCGCCTGCACAAGGCCTTCCTGCGCTACCACGACGCGGAGAACTGGCCGCTCCTGCGCGAGGCCCTGCGCCGGATGGGCCGGGCGGACCTGATCGGCAACGGCCGCCACCAGCTGGTCCCCTCCTGGCAACCGCCCGGAACCGGACAACGGCCCGAGGGCGCCCGGGGTCCGGGACGCACGGGCCCCACCCGGCCGGCCGCGGGGCGGCGCCGGCGCTGACCGCCCCGGCGGTCCCTCCGGCCCTGCGCCTCAGCGCTCGAAGAGCGCGATCGACTCCACGTGGGCGGTGTGGGGGAACATGTCCATCACGCCCGCCCGGGCGAGACGGTAGCCGTGCTGGCGCACCAGCTCGCCCGCGTCCCGGGCCAGCGTCTCGGGGTTGCAGGAGACGTACACGATGCGCGCCGGCAACTGCGGGCCGAGACCCTGGATGACCTCCAGGGCCCCGCTGCGCGGCGGGTCCAGGAGCAGCGCGTCGGGCGGGGGGGTGAGCCAGGGCTGGCCCGCGAGGGGCCGGGTCAGGTCGGCGGTGTGGAATTCCACGTTCTCCAGGCCGTTCCTCGCTGCGTTCTCGCGCGCCCGCGCCACCAGCGTGGGGTCGCCCTCGACCCCCACCACGCGCCCGCTCACCCGGGCGAGCGGGAGGGAGAAGTTTCCGAGACCGCAGAAGAGGTCGAGGACACGGTCACCCGGCCCCGCCCCGAGCAGATCGAGGGCGAGCCGGACCATGGCAGCGTTGATCCCGGCGTTCACCTGGGTGAAGTCCGTCGGTTGGAAGCGCAGGGCAAGGCCCCACTCCGGCAGCCGGTAGGCGAGGGGACGAGGGTCGGCGGGCCAGACGGGCCGGACGCTGTCGGGCCCGCCGGGCTGGGCGAGGACCTGCAGTCCGGTCTCCTGCCCGAGGGACCGCAGGACCTCCAGGTCCCCGGCGGCGAGGGGCTGGAGGTGGCGGATCACCACGGCGGCATCCTCGTCACCCACTCCCACCTCCACCTGGGGGACCGTGTGCGGGGCCGCGAGCGCCCCGAGCGCGCCCCGCAGCGGGTCGAGCAGGCCGGGGATCGGCGCCGCCAGGACCTCGCAGCGGGTCAGCTCCACCAGGCGCTGGCTGCGCCGCTCCCGGAACCCCAGGAGCAGACGCCCCTGCCCCCGCAGGTACCGGACGCTCAGCCGCGCCTTGCGCCGGTAGCCCCAGACAGGACCGGTCAGGGGCGGCAGGACCTCCCCGGGCTCGACCGAGCCGATGTGGGTGAGGCCCTGGATCAGCCGCTCCTGCTTGAAGCGCACCTGAGCGGCAGGCGCCAGGTGCTGCAGCGTGCAGCCCCCGCAGACCCCGAAGTGAGGACAGCGGGGAGCCACCCGGTCGGGGGACGGGTCCAGGACCTCCACCACCTCGCCCTCGTCGAACCGGCCCCGGTGCCGGGTGACGCGCAAGAGCACCTCCTCCCCGGGGAGCGCCCCGTCGACGAACACCACTTTGCCGTCGACGCGGGCGATGCCGTGCCCCTCGTGGGTCAGGTCGCCGACGCGGGCCTTCACGGGGGCCGCGACTGCCCCTGGCCCCGGGGCCCGCCTCACGCCGGCCACGCGCGCAGGAAGGCCTGCAGGTGCGAGCGCTCGTCCCCGGACAGGGCGTCGCGCACGAGCTGGCACTCGCGGGCGTAGCCCTGCGGGTCGAGGCGCCCGCGCACCCGCTCGAGCCGGAGGTAGACGAGGTAGGTGTTGAGGACGTCGAGCTCGCAGTAGTCCCGGATCCCCTGCAGCTCACCGGCGAGGTAGCGGTCCCAGACCTGGGCCCCGCTCTGCCCCATCTTCCCCGGCAACCCCAACAGGGTCGCCACCAACTCGAGCGGCGCCGCGGCCCTGCCCTGGTAGGCCGAGAGGACGTCCATCAGGTCCGTGTGCCGCTGGTGGAACCGGCTGAGGTAGTTGTTCCAGCGAAAGCCCGGGTCGTCCTCGCCCGTCTCCCAATAGCGCGGGGCGGCGACCCCGTGGAGCAGGGACCGGTAGTGCAGGACCGGCAGGTCGAAGCCGAGCCCGTTCCAGGAGACCAGCGTGGGGGTGTAGCGCTCGATGCCGTCGAAGAAGCGCTGCACCAGGTCGCGTTCGGGAGAGTCGAGGTCGCCGAGCGACCAGAGCGTGAAGCGCTCTCCGGCCCGCAGGGCCACCGAGATGGCCACCACCCGGTGCAGGGGATGGCGCAGGAAATCGCTCCCGGACTCCTGGTGGCGCAGGTGGAACATCGCCCGGCCGACCTGGTCGTCCGAGAGCCCCTCGAGCCCGTAGAGCCGGCGCCCGGCGTCCACGTCCGGCACGGTCTCGATGTCGAAGGCGAGGACATTCATGGCAAGGCCTCAGGTCGCTGGAAACACGCCGGTCGAAAGGTAGCGATCCCCGCGGTCGCAGACCACGCAGACGATGACCGCCCCCTGCACCTCGGCGCCGAGGCGCAGCGCCGCCGCCACCGCCCCCCCCGAGGAGACGCCGGCGAAGATGCCTTCCCGGGCGGCGAGGAGCCGGGTCGTCTCCTCCGCCTCCCTCTGCCCCACGTCCATGACCCGGTCCACCCGGGAGGGCTCGTAGATCGCCGGCAGATAGGCCTCGGGCCAGCGCCGGATCCCGGGGATCTGGGCCCCCGCGGCCGGCTGGACGCCGATGACCTGGACGGCGGGGCTGCGCTCCTTCAGGTAGCGCGAGGTCCCCATGATCGTGCCCGTGGAGCCCATCGTACTCACGAAGTGCGTGACGGCGCCGCCGGTGTCCCGCCAGATCTCGGGGCCGGTGGTCTCGTAGTGGGCCCGGGGGTTGTCGGGGTTGGAGAACTGGTCCAGGACGAGGCCCTCCCCCGCCGCCTCCAGGGCACGCGCAGTGTCGATCGCCTGTTCCATCCCGCCGGCGGCGGGCGTCAGGACGAGCTCGGCGCCGAAGGCCCGCATCACGGCCCGGCGCTCCTCGCTCATGTTCTCCGGCATCACCACGAGCATGCGGTAGCCCCGGGTCGCGGCGACCATCGCGAGCGCGATGCCCGTGTTGCCGCTGGTGGCCTCGATCAGGGTGTCCCCGGGGCGGAGCCGGCCGCTGCGCTCGGCGCCGAGGACCATGGAGAGCGCCGGGCGGTCCTTCACCGAGCCCGCCGGGTTGTTGCCCTCGACCTTCGCCAGGAGCTGGTTGCGGCCCCCGGCCCCGAGCCGCCGCAGGCGCACGAGGGGGGTGTTGCCGACGAAGGATTCGATCGTCGACGGGTTGCTCATGGCTCGCGGCCCTCCGCGTCCTCGGTGAATGGGTACCAGCCGTCGGGGCCCAGGTGCAGGGCCAGGATCAGCGCGTCCTCGCGCCCGTTGGCCGCAGGGTAGTAGCCGCGGCGCACGCCGACCTCGTTGAAACCGGCCTTGCGATAGAGGGCGAGCGCGGGCCGGTTGGACGGGCGGACCTCGAGCAGCGCGGTGTCCGCGTGATGCCGGCGGGAGAGCGCGACCAGATGGGCCAGCAGGCGCGCCCCATGCCCCCGACGCTGGTGCCCCGGGCTGACGCAGACGTTCAGGATGTGCGCCTCGCCAACCGCCACCATCATCACCCCGTAGCCGACCAGCTCCCTGCCCTCCTCGAGCACCCAGCAGCTGTAGCCGACCCGCAGACAGTCCTCGAAGATCCCCCGGGTCCAGGGATGCGTGTAGGCTACCCGCTCGATGGCGAGGACCGTCTCCAGGTCCCCCTCGCGCATGGGACGCAGGCCCGCGCGCGGCTCAGGCGCCCGCGCGCTCACCCGCCTCCTCGAGCAGTCGCAGCACCAGGCGCAGGTCTTCCCAGGCGCGGCGCTTGTCCGCGGGGTTGCGCAGCAGATAGGCCGGGTGGAAGGTGACCACGACCGGTGTGCCGGCCGGGCCATAGGAGTGCGTGCGCCCTCGCAGCGCCTTCAGCGGGGCCTCCACCTTGAGCAGGTTCTGGGCGGCGATGCGGCCGAGGCACAGGATGACCGCGGGGCGCAGCAGGGCGACCTGCCGATGCAGATAACCCTCGCAGTGCGCCACCTCCTCGGGCCGCGGGTCGCGGTTGTTGGGGGGGCGGCACTTCAGGATGTTGGCGATGAAGACCTGGTCCCGGGACCACCCCGTCGCCCGCACCATGGAGGTGAGCAACTGACCCGCCCTCCCCACGAACGGCAGCCCTTGCCGGTCCTCCTCCGCACCCGGGGCTTCGCCGATCAACATCCAGCGCGCGCCGTGGTCCCCGACCCCGAAGACCGTCTGCGTGCGGGTCGCGGCGAGTTCGCAGGCCGTGCACGAGCGGACCCTGCGGGCGAGCGCCTCCCAGTCGTCACCCGCACAGGGGCCGGCGACCGGGCCGGCGGACGGCCCTGCGGCGGCAGACGGCCCTGCGCCAGGGGACGGCGCCGCGGCGGGGGACGGCGCCGGAGACGGGGCGAGCGGACCGTCGTCCCGCGGCTCCAGCGCCTCCACGCCGAGCAGCCTCAGATACTCCCGCCGCCGCTCGTCCACGACCCTGCGGCCCCTACAGCTGCGGGTGGGTACGCTCGGCCGGGGCCATGATCTTGTTCAGCGCGTGCAGATAGGCCTTCACCGAGGCGACCACGATGTCGGTGTCCGCCCCCTGGCCGTTCACGATCCGCCCTCCCCGCTCGACCCGCACGGTGACCTCGCCCTGGGCGTCGGTGCCGCTGGTGATGTTGTTGACCGAGTAGAGCTGCAGGGTCGACCCACTGTGGAGCACCCCGTCGATCGCCTTGAACGAGGCGTCCACCGGTCCGCCGCCGTCCGACCGCGCCTGCACCTCCTGGCCGTCGACCAGCAGGGTGATGTCGGCGTGGGGCGAGCGCCCCGTCTCCGACACGACCTTGAGCCCCACGAGGCGGAAACGCTCGTGCTCGGCCTCGGTGCCGCTGTTGGTCACCAGCGCCTGGAGGTCCTCGTCGTAGATCTCGTGCTTCTTGTCGGCCAGCTCCTTGAACCGCTCGAAGGCCGCGTTCAATTCCGCGTCGCTCGCGAAGACGACGCCGAGCTCCTTGAGCCGCGCCTTGAAGGCGTTGCGGCCCGAGTGCTTGCCGAGGACCATGCGGTTCGCGGACCAGCCCACGTCCTCCGCCCGCATGATCTCGTAGGTCTCCCGGTGCTTCAGCACGCCGTCCTGGTGGATGCCGGACTCGTGGGCGAAGGCGTTGGCGCCCACGATGGCCTTGTTCGGCTGTACCGGGAAACCGGTGATGTTCGAGACCAGGCGCGAGCAGTGCACGATCTGTGTGGCGTCCAGGCGCACGTCCAGCGGGAAGAGGTCCTGGCGCGTTCGCACGGCCATCACCACTTCCTCGAGGGCGGCGTTGCCCGCCCGCTCCCCGAGGCCGTTCACGGTGCACTCCACCTGACGCGCCCCGTTCGCGACCGCCGAGAGGCTGTTGGCGACGGCGAGACCGAGGTCGTTGTGGCAGTGGACCGAGAACACGGCACGGTCCGCGTTCGGCACCCGCGAGCGCAGGTCGCGGATGAGCGTGCCGAACCGCTCCGGGGTGTTGTAGCCCACGGTGTCCGGGATGTTCACGGTCCGCGCGCCGGCGTCGATGACGGCCTCGATCACCCGGCAGAGGAAGTCCGTTTCCGAGCGCCCGGCGTCCTCGGCCGAGAACTCCACGTCGTCCGTGTACTGCCGCGCGCGCTGGACCGCGTGCACCGCCTGGGCGAGCACCTGGTCGGGGGTCATGCGCAGCTTGCGCTCCATGTGGATCGGAGAGGTGGCGATGAAGGTGTGGATGCGCGGGGCCGCCGCCTCGCGCAGGGCCTCCGCCGCCCGGTCGATGTCCCGGTCCAGCGCCCGGGCCAGCCCGCAGACGCCGCAGTCCCGGACTGCCCGGGCCACCGCCTGCACGGCCTCGAAGTCGCCCGTGCTCGCCGTCGGGAAGCCCGCCTCGATCACGTCCACCCGCATGCGCTCCAGCGCCTTGGCGATGCGGACCTTCTCGTCGCGGGTCATGGAGGCCCCGGGGCTCTGCTCGCCGTCCCGGAGGGTGGTATCGAAAATGATCAGTTTGTCACGCATGGGGTGTGCTCCATCGGAGCCGCGCCGCCCGGCGGCGCCGGCATGGAATCCATCCGTCGGCCCGGGCCGGCGGATTCTTGAATTCTGGAATTTTGCGGCCCCCGAAGGGCCGATGAGAGTGTGTTTGCGCTGCCGTCAGGGCAGCCGCAGTCGCAGCGACAGCAGAACGGGGGCGGGGGCGCTGGCCCGAGCGCGCGCAGGGACACCGCACCGGTATACCGGCGCCGTGCAGACCGTGCCTGGATGGCTCCGAATCATGTCCCCGTACCGCATCGAGACCCACGTACGCGGCGAACGATACTATGGCGCGCCGGGCTTGCCAAGCTCGGGAGGCTCCTCGTCCCCCGGCCTGGCCGGGGGCGGGGTCCGGCGTGCCGCTCTCCGGCGGCGCCGTTGCACCACCGTCACCACGGGGCCGGACAGGGCGTAGGCCAGGAACAGACCGAAGAGGACGTGGGACGGGTGGATGGAAACGAGGACGAAACCGAGGACGGCGAGGAGCACGCCCACGAACGGCACCCGCTCCTTCAGGTCCAGGCCGCCCCTGAAGCCCTTCAGGTCCAGCCCGCCCTTGAAGCTGTAATAGCGCAGCTTGCTCACCATCAGGAGGCCGGACAGCACGGTGAGCACCCACGTCGCGTAACGCAGCGTCTCGCCCGGGAGCTCCCGGTCGGTCGCGAACCAGACCAGGCCCGCGACGATGGCCGCTGCCGACGGGCTCGGCAGGCCCTGGAAGTAGCGCTTGTCGGCAACCCCCACCTGGGTGTTGAAGCGGGCGAGCCGCAGGGCGGCGCCGACCGTGTACACGAAGGCCGCGAGCCAGCCGAGCTTGCCCAGGGAGTGCAACGACCACTCGTAGGCGACCAGCGCCGGGGCGACGCCGAAGGACACCATGTCCGACAGGCTGTCGTACTCGGTGCCGAAGGCCGTCTGGGTGTGGGTGAGACGGGCCACCCGACCGTCGAGGCCGTCGAGCAGCATGGCCACGAAGACCGCCACCGCGGCGGCCTCGAATCGCTCCCCCATCGCGGCCACGACCGCGTAGAAGCCCGCAAACAGGGCGGCAGTGGTGAACAGGTTCGGCAGCAGGTAGATCCCGCGCCGGCGCCGGTCCTGCGGGACGATGGGGTTGCTGTCCAAGGCTCGGGCCCCTGCTCTTTCGCCTGGAAGGCTGGGTACGCCCCGGAGGGCACGGAGTACACCGGGAAGAGCGTATCAGGAAATCCGGACCCCGCTCATCCCGGCGTGCCCCGTGGCTCCAGGGGCCACGGTCCGGCGGCCGCCTCAGTTCCTGCTGCGATCCACCAGCTTGTGGGCCTTGATCCAGGGCATCATGTCCCGCAGCTTGGAACCGATTTCTTCCACCGGGTGGGCCTGCGTGAGACGGCGCATCGCCTTCAGGCTCGCCGCACCCGCCTGGTTCTCCAGGATGAACTCGCGGGCGAACTGCCCCGTTTGGATCTCCTTGAGGATCTTGCGCATCTCCGCACGCGTCTCGTCGGTGACGATGCGCGGGCCGCGCGTCAGGTCACCGTACTCGGCGGTGTTCGAGACCGAGTACCGCATGTTGGCGATGCCGCCCTCGTAGATCAGGTCCACGATCAGCTTCACCTCGTGGACGCACTCGAAGTAGGCCATCTCGGGGGGATACCCCGCATCGACCAGCGTCTCGAAGCCCGCCTGGATGAGCGCGGTCAACCCGCCGCAGAGCACGACCTGCTCACCGAACAGGTCCGTCTCGCACTCCTCGCGGAAGGTCGTCTCGATGACCCCCGCCCGCCCCGCCCCGTTGGCGGAGGCATAGGAAAGGGCGATGTCCCGCGCCCTGCCACTCGCGTCCTGATAGACGGCGATGAGCGAAGGCACGCCGCCCCCCTCGGTGTAGGTGGAGCGCACCAGGTGGCCGGGGCCCTTCGGCGCGATCATGATGACGTCCACGTCGGCCGGCGGCTCGATCTGCTGGAAGTGGATGTTGAACCCGTGCGCGAATGCGAGCGCCGCGCCCTTCTTCAGGTGCGGACCGATCTCCTCGCGATACACCTTCGCCTGGAACTCGTCGGGCACCAGGACCATCACCACGTCCGCGCCCGCGACCGCCTCGGGAACCGGCTTGACCGCAAAGCCTGCGTTGCGCGCCTTGGCCTCCGCGGCCGAGCCGGCGCGCTCGCTCACCACCACGTCGACACCCGAGTCCTTCAGATTGTTGGCGTGTGCGTGGCCCTGGGAGCCGTAACCGATGATCGCCACCTTCTTGCCGCGGATGATCGACAGGTCGGCGTCCTTATCGTAATAGATCTTCATAGCTGTCCCCTTGGAAAGTTCACTCCGCCACGGTTCGAAAGCCTTCCGTCACGCACGCAGGCAACGCTCGCCCCTGGCGATCCCAGACACCCCGGAACGGACGACCTCCACGATGTGTTTCGCTCCGACCGCGGCGATGAAGGCGTCGAGCTTGTCGCTCGAGCCAGTCAATTCGATGGTGTACGTCGCGTCCGTCACGTCGACGATGCGGCCGCGAAAGATGTCCGCCAATCGCTTCAATTCGTCGCGCTCGGCGTCGACCGCACGCGCCTTGAGCAGCATCAACTCGCGCTCCAGGTGCGGCCCCTCGGTCAGGTCCGCAAGCTTGACCACGTCCACGAGCTTGTTCAGCTGCTTGGTGATCTGCTCGACGATCTCGTCGCTGCCCCGGGTGACGAGCGTCATGCGGGAGAGCGAAGGGTCTTCGGTCGGCGCGACCGTGAGCGATTCGATGTTGTAGCCGCGCGCGGAGAAAAGCCCCGCGATCCGCGAAAGGGCGCCGGACTCGTTCTCCACCAGGATCGAAATGATGTGTCGCATGTCAGGCGAGCTCCCGCTCGGCGGAAAGGTGGGGCGGGAGCCGCATCTGGTCCTGGCCCTTGCCCGATTCGATCATTGGGTACACGTTCTCGGTCGGGTCCGTCATGACGTCGAGGAAGACGAGCCGGTCGCTGGCCATGGCCTCACGAAGCGCCGGCTCGACCCGCTCCGGGCGGTCGACCCGGATCCCGACGTGCCCGTAGGCCTCCGCGAGCTTCACGAAATCCGGCAGCGCCTCCAGATAGGTGTGCGAATACCGGCTCTCGTAGAAGAATTCCTGCCACTGGCGGACCATGCCCATGTACCGGTTGTTCAGGTTCACGATCTTCAGGGGCAGCTTGTACTGGAAGGCCGTGGACAGCTCCTGGATGCACATCTGGATGCTCGCATCGCCCGTGACGCAGACGACCGGCGCGTCGGGGAAGGCGAGCTTCACCCCGATGGCAGCCGGCAGGCCGAAGCCCATGGTCCCGAGGCCCCCCGAGTTGATCCAGCGCCGCGGCTTGTCGAACTTATAGTACTGCGCGACCCACATCTGGTGCTGCCCCACGTCGGAGGTGACGTAGGCATCGCCCCCCGTGACCCGGTAGAGCGCTTCCACCACCGACTGCGGCTTGATGCGGTCGAGCGACGGCGTGTAGTCCAGGCAGCGCACGGCGCGCCACTTCTCGATCCGCTCCCACCACCCGGCGAGCGCCCTCGCGTCGGGGCGCACTTCGCCGCCCTTCACCAGGTCGATCATCTCGCGCAGCACGTGCTGCACCGTGCCGACGATGGGCACGTCCACCCGCACGTTCTTCGCAATGGAGGAAGGGTCCACGTCCACGTGGATGATCTGGGCGTGCGGGCAGAACTGGTCGGTGCTTCCCGTCACACGGTCGTCGAAGCGCGCCCCCACGGCCAGCAGGACGTCGCACTCGTGCATCGCCATGTTGGCTTCGTACGTGCCGTGCATGCCGAGCATGCCCAGGAACTGCCGGTCCGTGCCGGGGTAGGCCCCGAGCCCCATCAGGGTGTTCGTGATCGGATAGCCGAGGAGGCGGGTCAGCTCGGTGAGCTCGCCCGACCCGTTGCCGAGGACGACGCCACCGCCGCTGTAGATCATGGGACGTTTGGCGCCGAGCAGCAGATCCGTCGCCCGCTTGATCTGCTTCCCATGCCCCTTGACGGTGGGGTTGTAGGAGCGCACGTGGACCTTCCTGGGGTACACGTAGGGCACCTTGACGCGCGGGTCCGTGACGTCCTTCGGGATGTCCACGACCACCGGTCCCGGCCGCCCCGTGGAGGCCAGGTAGAAGGCGCGCTTCAGCGTCTCCGCGAGGTCCCGCACGTCCTTCACGAGGAAGTTGTGCTTCACGCAAGGCCGCGTGATACCGACCGTGTCGACCTCCTGGAACGCGTCGCTGCCGATCCAGGGCGTCGGCACCTGACCGGTCAGCACCACCAGCGGAATCGAGTCCATGAAGGCCGTGGCGATGCCGGTGACAGCGTTCGTGGAGCCCGGCCCGGAGGTGACGAGGGCGACGCCCGTGCGCCCAGTCGCGCGCGCATACCCGTCGGCGGCGTGCGTCGCGCCCTGCTCGTGACGGACCAGGACGTGCTTCACGGCGTCCTGCTTGTAGATCTCGTCGTAGATGTGCAGTACAGCCCCCCCGGGATACCCGAAGATGCACTCCACGCCCTCGTCCTTGAGGAATTGCACGATGATCTGCCCGCCACTGAGCTCCACGGTTCGCCTCCGGGTGGGGAACAACGCCACGGTCGCCCGCAAGCCCCCGGGGCGACAATCAGGCAAAGCTAATACGCCATCGGGAGGGTAAGCCGCGTGGCCGGCGCCACGCAAGCCCCCTGCGGCGCGGGGCTTTTCCCGCCCCGTCAGGGCCTTCCCCGCAACCCGAGGGCCCCTGTGCGTGTCGGCGGACACAGTTCCCGGCTCGCGATTGTGACGGTCTTCGCGCCGCCGGAATGGAGGGGGCGGCCGGGGATGATCGAGCGTGCGCCGGGGACTATGATTGCCACAGGATCCACCGGGCAGGACTGATGAAACGGATCGGGCGCATCGTCGTGCTCACCGTCTTGGCCACGGCGCCCGCCCTCACGGCGGCGGCGCAGGTCTATCGTTGGGTGGACAGCGCGGGGACCGTGCAGTACTCGGA
Source organism: uncultured Ectothiorhodospiraceae bacterium (assembly GCA_937867305.1). GTDB lineage: Bacteria > Pseudomonadota > Gammaproteobacteria > JAABTG01 > JAABTG01 > JAGNLM01. The sequence goes on from CALMKJ010000054.1 coordinate 38,090, forward strand.
GCGCGTGCCGGTAGGGGTGCGGGCCGAGCCCGTTCCCCTGCACTACGCGCCCGCGAGCCAGGGCCAGGCGGGCGAGGAACTGAAGCGCCTGCGCGAGCGCTCGGGCCTCGGGGCCGCATCCACCCCGCCGGCAGCGCCCCCCCAGCCCTCGGCGGACCGCAAGGCGGAGCAGGAGCGCCAGCAGGCCGAGAACTGTCGCGTCGCCCGGGAGAACCTGCGCGTGCTCGAGACCGCCCAGCGCGTCTGGTCCAAGGATGCCCAGGGCAACGACGTACGCCTGGACGACGACCAGAAGCAGGCGCGCCTCGAGGAGACGCGGCGCCAGATCCAGCAGTACTGCGGCCCCTCACCGTAGACCGCCTGCCCCGCGCCCCCCGCGGGCCCCCGCTTTTTCCGGTAGACTCGCGGGTCCTCGAACGGGAGAGACCCTAGCCATGCGCGCCAGCCGACTGTTGCTCGCCACCGTCAAGGAAACCCCGGCGGACGCCGAGGTCGTCAGCCACCAGTTGATGATCCGGGCGGGAATGATCCGCAAGCTCGCGGCCGGCCTCTACACCTGGCTGCCCCTGGGTCTCCGCGCGCTGCGCAAGGTGGAGGCGGTCGTGCGCGAGGAAATGGACCGCGCGGGCGCCCAGGAAGTGCTGATGCCCGCGGTGCAGCCGGCCGAGCTCTGGCAGGAGTCGAAGCGCTGGGACTTCTATGGATCCGAGCTCCTGCGGTTGAAGGACCGACACGATCGGGAGTTCTGCTTCGGTCCGACCCACGAAGAGGTCATCACCGACCTCGTCCGCCGCGAGGTGCGCAGCTACAAACAGCTGCCGGCAAACTTCTACCAGATCCAGACCAAGTTCCGGGACGAGGTCCGGCCCCGTTTCGGCGTCATGCGGGCCCGGGAGTTCCTGATGAAGGACGCCTACTCCTTCCATCTGGACCAGGCCTCGCTCGACGAGACCTACCGGGTGATGTACGAGGCCTATTCGCGGATCTTCCGGCGCATCGGCCTGCAATTCCGGCCGGTACGCGCGGACACCGGGGCGATCGGCGGCAGCCTCTCCCACGAGTTCCACGTGCTGGCCGACTCCGGTGAGGACGCCATCGCCTTCTCCGACGGGAGTGACTACGCGGCCAACGTGGAGCTGGCCGAGGCCGTGCCCGCCCCCGGTCCGCGTCCGGAGCCCACGCAGCCGATGGCCGTGGTGGAGACCCCGGACCAGCGCACCATCGACGAGGTGAGCGCGTTCCTCGGGGTGCCGCCCGCGCGCACGCTCAAGACGCTGATCGTGGACGGCGCCGACGGCGGGCTCGTCGCCCTGGTCCTGCGGGGCGACCACGCCCTGAACGAGGTGAAGGCCGCGAAGCTCCCCCAGGTGGCGCACCCCCTCACCTTCGCGGCCGCAGAGCGGGTGCGGGAGGTGGTGGGCTGCGAGGTGGGCTCGATCGGGCCGGTCGCGCTGCCGGTTGCCCTGGTCGTGGATCACGCGGCCGCCGCCGTCGGCGACTTCGTGTGCGGGGCGAACGCGGACGGGCGGCACCTCGTGGGCGTGAACTGGGGTCGGGACCTCCCCGAGCCCGTGACCGCGGACCTGCGCAACGTCGTCCCCGGCGACCCCAGCCCCGACGGGCGCGGCACGCTCTCCATCGCCCGGGGCATCGAGGTCGGGCACATCTTCCAGCTCGGCACGAAGTACAGCGAAGCGATGAAGGCCGAGGCCCTGGACGAGGAAGGCCGGCCGGTCACGCTCATCATGGGCTGCTACGGGATCGGGGTGTCCCGCGTGGTCGCCGCGGCCATCGAGCAGAACCACGACGACAACGGGATCGTCTGGCCCGAGGCCATCGCCCCCTACACCCTGGCCCTCCTGCCCATGAACATGCAGAAGTCCATGCGCGTCGCCGAAGCCGCGGAGCGCCTCTACGACGAGTTGCAGGCCGCCGGCATCGAGGTCCTCTTCGACGACCGCCCGGTGCGCGCGGGCGTCATGTTCGCGGACATGGACCTCATCGGCATCCCCCACCGGCTGGTGGTGGGCGAGCGCGGGCTCGACGCGGGGACAGTGGAGTACAAGGCCCGACGGGACCGGGACAGCATCCAGGTCCCCCTGGCCGGTGTGGCTACCTTCCTGCGCGAGCGCCTCGCGGGCGCCCCGACGGGCTGAGGGACAGGGCGCGGGCCGACTCGTAGGCGCGGCGGCCGTCGTTGCCGTAGAAGGCCGCACGTGCCGCGGAGTAACGCTCGCGATCCTCGGCCGACATCGCCGAGACCCGCTTCTCGAGCCCGGCCAGCAGGTCCCGGGCACCTTCCAGGTAGTGCTGGTTGAGGGCAGCCTCGGCCGAGGCCCGTGACCGTTCGGCCAGCTCGGTCGCCTCGGCCGGGCGACCCGCCGCGGCGGCCCGCCGGGCCTCCTCCAGGTCCGCCCAGGCCTGGGGCACCGGGACACCTGCGCCGTCGGCTCCCTCCAGGGAGGCCTGCGCGGCACGCAGGGACAGGGCGAGACGCCGGGCGGCAGTGGCTCCCTCCCGGGCCGCCAGGGCCTCGGTGCGGGCTTCCGGGTAGTCGTAGGACTTGATGGCGCGCTCGGCCTTCACCAGCCGGCCCTCGGCCTGGTCCAGGGCCGAGCGGGCGTAGCTACCCGCGCCGGCCTCGCGCGCGGCCTGCACGGCCTGGCGGGCGTCGGACATTTCCTGGATGGGAGGCACGTGGGAGCACGCGCCCAGAAGCCCGAGGGCGAGGGTCGGGACGGCCAGCCATGCAACGCGCGCTCTTCTCATGAAGGGTAGTCGGGGCCGGACCGGGAACGGGGCGCCGCGCACAGCGGGGCGCGCAACCGAGCCGGACCGTAGCACCGGCCTTTCCGGGGTGTCAAGGAAACCGGGCCAGGCGCCGAGGTCCGTCAGGCGACCACGGACACCCGGGCGAATTTGCGCTTGCCGACCTGGTAGACGTGGGTCGTGCCGGCAGAGACCTCGAGGTGGGGGTCCTCGACCCGCTCCCCGTCGATGCGGACCGCACCCTGCCGGACCATGCGCATACCCTCCGAGGTGCTCGCCGCGAGGTCCGCCGCCTTCAGGAGATTGCCGATCGGGAGCCGCCCGGCAGGGGCCTCGACCCGCCGCTCCGGCATCTCCTCCGGGATCTCGCGCTGCCGGAAACGCCGCTCGAAGTCCTCCAGCGCCCCCCGTGCGGCCGCGGGGCCGTGATAGCGGCCCACCAGCTCTTGCGCCAGACGCACCTTCGCGTCGCGAGGATTCGCCTCCCCGGCCTCGGCCTGGGCCCGCAGCCGTGCCTGCTCGGCGGGGGTCGTGTCGAGCGAGAGAAGCTCGAAGTAGCGCCACATCAGGGTGTCGGAGACCGACATCAGCTTGCCGAACATCTCGGTGGGCGCCTCGTCGATGCCCACGTAGTTGCCGAGGGACTTCGACATCTTCTGCACACCGTCGAGCCCCTCGAGCAGGGGCATCGTGACGACGACCTGGGGCTCCTGCCCGTATGCCTCCTGCAGCTGGCGTCCCACCAGGAGGTTGAACTTCTGGTCCGTGCCGCCGAGCTCCACGTCGGCGCGCAGGGCCACCGAGTCGTACCCCTGGACCAGGGGGTAGAGGAATTCGTGGATGGCGATGGGCTGCCCGGAGCCGTAGCGCTTCGCAAAATCGTCCCGCTCGAGCATGCGGGCGACGGTGTGCCGGGCCGCGAGCTGGATCAACTCCGCGGCGCTCATCTCGCCCATCCAGCTCGAGTTGAAGACCACCAGCGTGCGCTCGGGGTCCAGGACCTTGAAGATCTGCTGCTCGTAGGTCCTCGCGTTCTCGAGGACTTCCTCCCGCGTGAGCGCCTTGCGTGTGACGCTCTTGCCCGTCGGGTCACCGATCATCCCGGTGAAATCGCCGATCAGGAACAACGCCTCGTGTCCGAGCTCCTGGAACTGGCGCAGCTTGGTCAGCAGCACGGTGTGTCCCAGGTGCAGGTCGGGGGCGGTGGGGTCGAATCCGGCCTTCACCCGCAGCGGCCGCCCGGTCGCCAGCTTCTTCTTCAGGTCCTGCTCCAGCAGGACCTCGACGGTTCCGCGCTT
>CALMKJ010000055.1 GCA_937867305.1 uncultured Ectothiorhodospiraceae bacterium
ACTCGCACTCCACGGCTTCGGACGGGACCCTGGACCCAGCGGACCTGGTGGCCCGCGCCCACGCCGCCGGCATCCATACGTTCGCGCTCACCGACCATGATACGACGGCGGGCCTCGCCGAGGCGAAGGCGCAGGCCGATCGCTCCGGGCTCGCCTTCGTGACCGGCGTCGAGGTCTCGGTCACCTGGGAGGGGCGCACCGTGCACCTCGTGGGGCTCCAGGTGGAGCCGGGCAACGAGGTGCTCGAGACCGGACTCGCGCGGCTGCGCGCGTTCCGCGACTGGCGCAACGAGGAGATCGGCCGGCGCCTCGAGCGCCAGGGGATCCCCGATGCGTTGGAAGGCGCCCGGCGCTTCGCCCGGGGCAGCGTCGTCGGCCGCATGCACTTCGCCCGGCACCTGGTCGATCGGGGTCTCCTGCGGGACGTGCGGGAGGTCTTCCGGCAGTTCCTGGCCCGGGGCAAGCCGGGGCACGTTCCGGGAGCCTGGGCGAGTCTCGAGGAGGCGGTCACCTGGATCCGCGCGGCCGGGGGCCAGGCCGTGCTGGCCCATCCGGCGCGCTATGACCTGAGCGGCCTGCGCCTGCGGGGGCTGTTCGGCGAGTTCCGCGAGGTGGGCGGGGAGGCGGTCGAGGTGGTCTCGGGCAGCCACAGCCGTGACGATACCCTGAGGGTGGCGGGCGCCACGCGCGCGGCGGGGATGCTGGCCTCTGCCGGTAGCGACTACCACGGGCCCGAGAACCCCTGGTTCGAGCTGGGCAGGCTGCCCGCGTTGCCCCAGGGCTGTGTGCCCGTCTGGCAATCCTGGACACGCTGACCCGGATATCGCGCCGATGGCCCAGTACTTCGAAGTGCACCCCGAGAACCCCCAGGCGCGCCTGGTGAGTCAGGTCGCGAGCGTGGTCCGGTCGGGCGGCGTCGTCGTCTACCCGACCGATTCCGGCTACGCCTTCGGTTGGGCCATCGGGCACAAGACTGCGCAGGACCGCATCCGGCTGATTCGCCGGCTCGAGGACAGCCACGACTTCACGCTGGTGTGCCGCGATCTCTCCGAGATCGCCACCTACGCCAAGGTGGGGAACACGGCCTACCGCCTGATGCGCGGCGCCACCCCCGGCCCCTACACCTTCATCCTCAAGGCGACCCACGAGGTGCCCCGCAGGCTCCAGGACCCGAAGCGCAGGACGATCGGTCTGCGCGTCCCCGACAACCGCATCGCGCGGGCCATCCTCGATGCCCTCGGCGAGCCGCTGATGAGCTCCTCGCTCGTCCTGCCGGGCGACGAGATGCCGCTGACCGACCCCGAGGAGATCCGGGACCGCGTGGGGAAGCAGGTGGACCTGATCGTCGACGGCGGATTCTGCGGCTACGAGCCCACCACGGTGGTGGACCTCCAGGGCGACGTGCCCGAGGTCGTGCGCCGGGGCAGGGGCGACCCCTCGCCGTTCGAGACGCCGTAGGTCGAGGGCGGCGATGGACGAGCTCCATCTGGCCCAGCGCATCGCCACCATCGCCATCTGGGTGCTGCCCGCGCTCTTCGCCATCACGGTCCACGAGGTCGCCCACGGATGGGTCGCGCGGGCGCTCGGCGACCCGACCGCGATGATGCTGGGGCGGCTCACCGTGAATCCCCTGAAGCACATCGACCCCGTCGGCACCGTGCTCCTGCCGGGGCTGCTCCTGTACCTCGGTGGCTTCGTGTTCGGCTGGGCACGTCCGGTGCCGGTGACCCGGGAGAATCTGCGTGACCCGCATCGGGACATGGCGCTCGTCGCGGTGGCCGGCCCCGGCGCGAACCTCGTGATGGCCCTCTTCTGGACCCTGGTGGTGCGCCTGGGGGCCCTCACCCACGAGGCGCTGCCCTGGCTGGGCGTGCCGCTCGTCTACATGGGCGTGGCGGGAATCTTCATCAACCTGGTCCTGCTCCTGCTCAACCTGGTGCCGATCCTGCCCCTCGACGGTGGGCGGATCCTCGCCGCGCTCCTGCCCCGGCGGTTCGCGGCCCGGTTCGCACGGACGGAGCCCTACGGTCTCGTCATCCTGCTGGCGCTGCTGGCCCTCGGTGTCCTTGGACAGGTCCTGTCGCCCGTACTATTCTTCGGCGCCACCGCCCTGGGGTGGCTCGGCGGACTTCCGGAAGGGGTCACCCTGCAGGTCCTGGAGGCCCTGGGCGTGCTGTGAGCCCGGGGCGAGCCATTCACGCAAGACGACGGGTCCCCTCGGGACTGCATCCGCCCGACCCTCCGCGGTCGCGGCGTAAGAGGAGCTAGCCGTGGCAAGCGTCGCACCCCAACACCAGCGTGTGCTCTCGGGCATGCGCCCGACCGGCGCCCTGCACCTGGGCCACTACCACGGCGTCCTGAAGAACTGGCTGCGCCTGCAGCAGGAGTACGAGAGTTTTTTCTTCGTCGCCGACTGGCACGCCCTCACCACGCATTACGATGAGCCCGGGGTCATCGCCGACAACGTGTGGGAGATGGTGATCGACTGGCTCGCGGCGGGCATCAACCCCGGCCTCGCGCGGATGTTCGTGCAGTCCCGGGTGCCGGAGCACGCCGAGCTGCACCTCCTGTTGTCCATGTTCACCCCGCTCGGTTGGCTGGAGCGCGTCCCCACCTACAAGGAGCAGCAGGAGCGGCTCCAGGACCGCGACCTCTCGACCTACGGTTTCCTCGGCTATCCGCTCCTGCAGGCCGCCGACATCCTGATCTACAAGGCCGGTTTCGTCCCGGTCGGCGAGGACCAGGTCGCGCACGTGGAGCTCACCCGCGAGGTCGCCCGGCGCTTCAACCACCTCTACGGGCGCGAGCCGGACTTCGCCGAGAAGGCGGAGGCGGCGGTCAAGCACATGGGCAAGAAGGCCGGTCACCTCTACCAGGAGCTCCGGCGGCGATACCAGGAACAGGGAGATGGCGAGGCCCTGGAGAAGGCCCGTGCCCTGCTCGAGGCCCAGCAGAGCCTCTCGCTCGGTGACCGGGAGCGGCTGTACGGGTACCTGGAGGGCGGGGGCAAGGTGATCCTGCCCGAGCCCCAGGCCCTGCTGACGCCGGCCTCCAAGATGCCGGGCCTGGATGGCCAGAAGATGTCCAAGTCCTACGGCAACGCCATCTCGCTGCGCGAGGACCCGGCGTCGGTCACCCGCAAGCTCCGCACGATGCCCACCGACCCCGCGCGTGTGCGCCGCACCGACCCGGGGGACCCGGCGAAGTGCCCCGTCTGGCAGTTCCACGAGATCTACTCGAGCGAGGAGGTCAAGGGCTGGGTCCAGCAGGGGTGCCGCAGCGCCGGCATCGGTTGCCTGGAGTGCAAGCAGCCCGTGGTCGACGCGGTGCTCGCGGAGCTCGCGCCCATCCAGGAACGGGCGCAGGAATACCGGGCGCGCCCGGAGACCGTTCGCGCCATCGTCGCGGAAGGCTGTGAGGAGGCCCGCGCGGTGGCCCGCGAGACACTCGACGAGGTCCGCCACGCCATGGGGCTGGCGTACCGGTAGGGGATCGTGGCGGCCGTCCTCGAAGCGACCCCGGCCCCCTCTCCGGGCGAAGGCGCGGCGGCACCTTCGCCGCTCGCCCTGGTCCGGGGGCGGCCGCTCGCGGAGGTGCCCCGAGACCTCTACATCCCGCCCGACGCCCTGGAGGTGGTCCTGGAGGCGTTCGCGGGCCCGCTCGACCTGCTGCTCTACCTGATCAAGCGCCACGGCCTCGACATCCTCGACATCCCCATCGCCGAGGTGACCCGCCAGTACATGGAGTACGTGGAGCTGATGAAGGAGCTCAAGCTCGAGCTGGCCGCCGAGTACCTGGTGATGGCGGCCACGCTGGCCGAGATCAAGTCGCGCATGCTCCTGCCCCGTCCGGCGGCCACCGCCGTGGAGGAGGACCCGCGGGCCGAGCTGGTCCGCCGGCTGCAGGAGTACGAGCGGATCAAGCGGGCCGCAGAAGAGCTGGACGGCCTTCCGCGGATGGGACGGGACCTGCTCGCGGTGGTGGTGGAGGCGCCGGGTGCCCTCGGCACGCGGCCGCCACCGACCGTCACCCTCGCCGACCTGCTGGGGGCGATGCGCGATCTGATGGCGCGCGCCGACCTGTTCGCGAGCCACCATGTGCGGCGGGAGCCCCTCTCCGTGCGCGAGCGCATGAGCCGGGTCCTGGAGCGACTGTCGGGTGGCCGGTTCGTGGAGCTGGCGGACTGCCTGGTCCCCGGCGAGGGGCGGGCGGGAGTCGTGGTGACCCTTCTGGCCCTGCTGGAGCTGCTGCGGGCCACCCTGATCGAGCTCGCCCAGGCCGAGCCTTTCGGGCCCATCCACCTGCGGGCGGTCGCCTGAACCCCGTGGGGCGCCACCTGCCGCGCGCCGACGGACCCGGTCTGTCCGTCCCGGGAAGGGGTGGCGCATGAGCCCGGAGGAGGTCCGCAACACGCTCGAGGCGGCGCTGCTCGCCGCGGGCCGGCCGCTCTCCGTGGACAGCCTGCTCGAGTTGCTCGAACCGGCGTCCTCTGCGTCCCCGGCGTCCCCGGTGCCCCAGGCGGTGGACCTGCCTGCCCGGCACCTCGTGCGTGAGGCGCTCAGCCGGATGGCGGAGGAGTACTCCGGGCGCGGCATCGAGCTCCGGGAGGTCGCCAGCGGGTTCCGGATCCAGGTTCGCCCTGAGTACGCCCGGCGGCTCGGCCGCCTGTGGGCCGAGCGGCCGGCCCACTACTCCCGGGCCCTTCTCGAGACGCTCGCCCTCATCGCCTATCGTCAGCCCGTCAGCCGTGCCGAGATCGAGGAGGTTCGCGGGGTGGGGGTGAGCAGCTCGATCTTCAAGACGCTTCAGGACCGGGACTGGGTGCGGGTGGTGGGGCATCGGGACACGCCCGGGCGGCCCTCCCTCTACGGGACCACGCGGCAGTTCCTGGACGACTTCAATCTGAGGCAGCTCTCGGACCTTCCGCCGCTCTCCGAGCTCCAGGACCTGGACCGGATGACGGCTGACCTCTTCGAGGCGGTCGTCGCCGGGGCCGCCGTGGCTGCGGAGGACGCGGGGGAGGGTGAGCCGTGAGGGCCGCCCGACCCGCTCGCGCCAGAAGGACCCGCGCCAGCGCCGAGGCGCGCCCCGAGCCCGTGCGCCGGGAGCGGGTGCAGAAGGTGCTGGCGGACCTGGGGTTGGGCTCGCGGCGGGAGATCGAGGGCTGGATCGTCGCCGGACGCGTGCGGGTCAATGGCCAGCCGGCCTTGCTCGGGGTGCGGGTCGGTCCCACGGACTCGGTGACCGTCGACGGTCGGGCGGTGACGCGCCGGCGGTTCCGGGAGGCGCCCGCCGCCCGGGTCCTCGCCTATCACAAGCCCGAGGGGGAGGTCGCCACGCGCCGGGACCCCGAGGGCCGGCCGACCGTGTTCGAGCACCTGCCGCGGGGCCGCTGGATCGCCGTGGGTCGCCTCGACGTCAACACGACCGGGTTGCTGCTCTTCACCAACGACGGGGCCCTTGCCGCCGCGTTGATGCACCCGCGCAGCGCGGTCGAGCGCGAGTACGCCGTGCGGGTGTTCGGCGAGGTCCCCGAGGGCACCCTGGAACGGCTGCGCGAGGGCGTCGAGCTGGACGACGGGCCTGCGCACTTCGACCAGGTCGTCGATGCGGGGGGCGAGGGCCGAAACCACTGGTTCCGGGCGGTGTTGCGCGAGGGCCGTCAGCGCGAGGTGCGCCGCCTGTGGGAGTCCCAGGGCGTACGGGTCAGTCGGCTGATCCGGGTCCGTTACGGGCCCTTCGCCCTGCCCCGCATGCTTCGCCCGGGCCGCTGGCAGGAGCTCGAGCCCTCCGCGATCGACGGCCTGCGAGCCGCGGCCGGGCTCCCGGTCGCCGCCCCCGCGCGGGCCCGGCCCCGTAAGAGGGCTGCACCCCGGCGCCGTCGCCCCGCCTAGGGGCGGTCCCTCGCCGGAGGGCCCGCCATCGCCGTGATGCCGACATCCCCTGCGACGGCGTCTCGCGGCCGGCACGCGGCGCCGCCCCCTGGCGGAGGACCTCCGTCCCTCGATCGGGGTTCTGCCCGAAAGGTCTTCCGTGCCCTGCTCGCGGCGTATGGTCCCCAGGGTTGGTGGCCCGCGGACGGGCCGTTCGAGGTCATGGTCGGCGCGGTGCTGACCCAGAACACGGCCTGGGTCAACGTGGAGCGTGCGATCGAGAATCTGAGGCGCGCGGGTGCCCTGTCGGCGGAGGCGATCGCCGCGCTACCCGAGCCACGCCTGGCCGCGCTCCTGAGGCCCTCGGGGTACTTCAACGTCAAGGCGAGGCGCCTGCAGGCCTTCTGCACCTGGTATGTGGAGGCCGGGGGGCTGGAGCGCCTGCGCAGGCGCCGGACCGCGCCCCTGCGCCGGGCGCTGCTGGCGGTCCCCGGGGTGGGTCCCGAGACCGCCGACGACATCCTCCTCTATGCCTTCGGTCGGCGGGTCTTCGTGATCGACGCGTACACGCGCCGCCTCTTCGGGCGCCTGGGGCTCGTCCCCCCGGGACTGCCCTACGAGGAGCTGCGGGAGGTCTTCGAGCGTGCTCTGGCGCCCCGCGCCGCGCTGTACAACGAGTACCACGCGCTCATCGTGCGCCACGCGAAGGAGGTGTGCGGACCTCGCCCCCGCTGCGGGGCGTGCTGTCTTGCGGCCGATTGCACGGCGGGGCCGGGGCTTGCGCGGCCAGAGCCTGGTTCAGGCGCCGCTCCACCTCCGCCTTGTAGTACAGGTAGCGCACCGTGGGGGTGAGCCCGCTCACCCCGGGGCGGTCGTCGATGGCCGAGAGGTCCACGTCGGTGACGTAGACGGGGTAGGGCTCGCCGCTCCCGCGGGCCGCCAGCACCTGCGTGACCACCTCTTCGAACAGGCGCGCCCCGTGTTCCGCGGTGGAGTACTCGACCCCGTCGCAGAGCACGCGCAGGGACGGCTGCGGGGTCTCGCTCTCCACGACGACCTTCACTTCCAGATAGGGCTGGATGGTCGCGCGCACCGGGCGGGTCACTCGGGACGCGGCGAGCTCGCCCGAGCGCTGCGGCGCGAGGCGGTAGAGTTCGAGCGGGTCGCCGGTCCCCACCGCCGGACGCCCCAGGCCGCTCGCGTTCTGGCGAAACGCGACGGCCTCGAGGAACCGCGCGTACGGGGTGAGGAGCGTGAGCTCCTCGTGGAAGGGAACCGTGTCCGTGAACAGCGAGCCGTTCTCGTCGAGCACGTAGACGTCGGCCTCCGCCCCGCGGACCTGGTAGAAGACCTGGACCCGCCCCGGAGAGTTGCAGGCGTACACCACCGGCAGGACCGAGCCGGACGAGGACCCGCGATCGAAACGGGTGGCGGCGTACCCCGGCATGGCGCTGCCCAGGTGCTCGTGCAATGCGGTGGCGTCGCCCACGCGCTCCACCCGCGGCCTCTCGCCCTCGAAGGTGACGCTGAAGAAAACGTCGGAGACCTTCATGAGCCACCGGGTGCCCCGGCGTTCCTCCCCCGCGGCGAAGACCCCCGCGGCCTCCTCCAGGAGACCCTGCACCCGTCGGGCGATGCTCGGGCCCCGGTAGGGCGTGAAGCAGTGGACGGTGAGCTCCACGGGCCCCAGGGCGGCGTGCGCCAGCCAGTCCCGCAGGCAATCGACGAGCCCGTCCGCCCCCTCGTACCGTGCGGTGAATACCTCGTTCCAGCTGGTCACGAATACGTAGTCAATCGCGAGGCAGAGGTTGTCCTCGCGCGCGCCGTAGTTGAGCGGGT
>CALMKJ010000056.1 GCA_937867305.1 uncultured Ectothiorhodospiraceae bacterium
ACCGCACCGGACCTCCGGGCACATCGGCTCACTCGCTGGCCGGTGGCTCTACCGGTTCGTCCGCCGAGACCACGGCGAACACCTCCTGCGGGGTGGTGAAGCCGGCCTTCACCTTGAGCGCGCCGCTCATGCGCAGGGGCCGCATCCCCTCGCGCAGCGCCTCGGCCCGCAGCGCGGGCAGGTCGGTCGAGGCTGTCACCAAGCGGCGCAGGCCGTCGCTCATGGTGAGGATCTCGTAGAGTCCGCTGCGCCCCCGGAAGCCCGTGCGCCGGCACTCGTCGCAGCCGACCGGGCCGAAGCCCGTCTCGGGGCAGCGGGCCTTGAGCGGGGTGACCAGGGCGTGCCACTCGTTGGGGTCGATCGGCGCTGGCCGCTTGCAGTGTGGGCAGAGCGTGCGCACCAGGCGCTGGGCGACCACCCCGAGCAGCGCCGCGTTGATGAGGTAGGGCGGCACACCGAGGTCGAGCAGTCGCGTGAGCGCCGAGGGCGCGTCGTTGGTGTGCAGGGTGGAGAGCACCAGGTGGCCGGTGAGGGCCGCCTGGATGGTCGTCTCGGCGGTCTCCAGGTCCCGGATCTCTCCGACCATGATGATGTCGGGGTCCTGGCGCAGCAGGGTGCGCACCCCGGCCGCGAAGTCGAGCCCGATGTTGTGCTGGACCTGCATCTGGTTCAGCGCCGGGTCCACCATCTCGATCGGGTCCTCGATCGTGCAGACGTTGTACTCGGGGCGGGCCAGCTGTTTCAGCGCCGAGTACAGCGTCGTGGTCTTGCCGCTGCCGGTCGGCCCGGTCACCAGGATCAGGCCGTGGGGCTGGGAGACCATCGAGTCCCAGAGGCGGCGGTCGTGGTCGGAGAACCCCAGGCGCGCGAAGCCCCGGACCAGCACCTCGGGGTCGAAGATCCGGGCGACCAGCTTCTCGCCGAAGGTGGTCGGCATGGTCGAGAGCCGGAGCTCGATCTCCTTGCCGTCGGGGGATTTGGTCTTGACCCGCCCGTCCTGGGGCCGGCGACGCTCGACCACGTCCATCCGGCCGATGGCCTTCAAGCGGCTCGTCACCGCCGCCAGCACGGGCGGTGGCAACTCGTGCACCAGGTGCAGCACGCCGTCGATGCGCAGCCGGATCCGGCCGGCGTCGCGCCGGGGCTCCAGGTGGATGTCGCTCGCACGCTGCTCGAAGGCGTACTTCAAGAGCCAGTCCACCACCCGCACCACGTGCTGGTCGTTGGCGTCGGGCTCGCCGCCCTTGCCGAGCTCCACCAGTTGCTCGAAGTTACCGATGGTGGTGAGGGGCGCGGCGGCGCCGCTGCGGGTCGCGCCGGTGATGGACCGGCTCAGGCGGTAGAACTCGTCCCGGTAGCGTGCGACGTCCAGCGGGTTGGTGACGACCCGGTCGACCTCCATGCGCAGGATCCGCGCGAGCTCGTCGATCCAGCGGATGACGAACGGCTCGGCGGTGGCTACCGTCAGGCGCCCGTCACGCACGCCCACGGGCAGGAAGTGAAACCGGCTCGCGTAGGCGAGCGAGACGACCTCGGTCACCGCGCCCACGTCAATCTTGAGGGGGTCGATGCGCAGGTAGGGCAGGCCGACCTTGTCCGCGAGCCAGCGCGTGAGCTGCTCCAGGTCGAGCTTCACCGGGGGAGAGGCCGGGCTCGTCCAGCCCTGCTCGGAGATGACCACCAGCGGGTGAATCTCCTCCGCACCCGGGCGCTGGGCGGCGTACACCAGGTGGTCGAACTGGGCCCGGCTGATGAGGCCGTCGGCTCGCAGCTCCGCGAGCACCCACCCGAGCTTCAAGCGCGCCTCGGGGACCGGGGGGTGGCTGGGGCCTTTGGGGGTGGTCATGGGCGTCCTCGGACTTTCCGGACTATAGAAGCCGCCCCCGGGGCCGGCAAGGCGCCGTGAACAGGGACCCGCCAGCTCGGCGGCGGGCGCGCCCGGAGGTCCGGTGCGGC
>CALMKJ010000057.1 GCA_937867305.1 uncultured Ectothiorhodospiraceae bacterium
ACCGGTTTCGCGACCGGCGCGCCCGTGGGCGGAGCGATCACGGCGGAGGCCGGCGTGGCCACGGGCTTTGCCGGCGCGGGGGCGGCCACCGGAGCGGGCGCGGCAGGCGCTGGCGCGCCGGTGGGGGCGGCCCCGGCCAGACTGGCCACGGCCAAGAGGGACACGGTGACGAGAGACCGGATGGGCATCATGGTCCTGGATTGCCTCCGAAGGAGCGGGTCCGGGTAGCGAGGGGCAGCCGGACGGTTGAGCGGCGGCTTCAAGGCCTCAGGTCCTCCCCGACCCGCGAGCTGCCTTGATTTCCTGCGACAAGAGGTGCACCGCCATGGCATAGAGCGGGCTGTGGTTGTAGCGCGTGATGGCGTAGAAGTTCTGCAGGCCCACCCAGTATTCGGGGCCATCCCGGGCCTCCAGCTCGACCAGGGTGGCCAGTCCGTCGGGGCGCAGCTCGCCCGGGAACTGCACGCCAGCCTCCGCAAGGCGGGCTGCCGTGAGGCTCGGCCTCAGGCCCGCCCGGGCCAACTGCGCGGCCTCCGGCCCGACGGCTGTCGCTGGCCAGGCCACCGGCCCTCCCGGCTCCCAACCGTGGGCGCGCAGATAGCTGGCGACGCTGCCGACGGCATCCGCGGGGTTGCCCCAGATGTCCCGGCGCCCGTCGGAGTCGAGGTCCACGGCGTGGCTCCGGTAGCTGCTCGGCATGAACTGGGGGATGCCCATCGCACCCGCGTAGGAGCCCCGGGGCTCCAGCGGCGACAGGCCCTCTTCCCGCGTCAGCACGAGGAAGTTCTCGAGCTCCTTGCGAAAGAACTCGGCCCGGCGCGGGTACTGGAAGGCCAGCGTGGCGAGGGCGTCCAGAACCCGGTAACCGCCGGTGTTCCGGCCGTAGCGGGTCTCCACCCCGATGATCGCGACGATCACCTCGGGTGCGACGCCATACCGGCGGCTCGCCTGCTCGAGTGCCGCAGCCTGGTCGCGCCAGAACGCGGCGCCGCCCGTGACCCGCTCCCGGGTGAGGAAGATGCGTCGGTACTCGTGCCAGGGCTTCGCCTCGGCCGGTCGGGCGATCGCCTCGAGCACGGAGGGCTGCACCTCGGCCCGGGCGAGCACCCCTTCCAGCTCCGCCCGAGGATAGCCGTAGCGCTCGGACACCTCCTCCAGGAACCCCGACACACCGGGCAGGCCGAGCACGCCGCCCGCTCCGGCGAGAAGCCCGGGCGCGGCGAGGAGTGCAGGCGCAGCGAGCAGTGCCGCCGCGAGCACCCGCCGGGCCCGGACTCGGGGCCCGCACCCGCCGTGGCCGTGACGCGCCTCGGGGCACAGCCGGCACTGCTCGGACGCTCGTGGCAAGGTCTTCACCGCTGGTCAACGATCAACCGGCCGCTGGTGGGAATACACCGCCATCAGGATACCGAAGCCCGCCATCACCGTCACGAGCGAGGTCCCCCCGTAACTCACCAGCGGCAGCGGCACCCCCACGACCGGCAAGAGGCCGGTCACCATCCCCACGTTGACGAAGACGTACACGAAAAAAGTCAGGACCAGACTGCCACCCAGAAGGCGGCCGAAGGGCTCCTGGGCCCTGGATGCGACGTAGAGACCGCGCGCGATGATGTACAGGTAGAGGGCGAGCAGCACTCCCACCCCCAGCAGCCCGAACTCCTCGCTCACCACGGCGAAGATGAAGTCCGTGGCGCGCTCGGGCAGGAAGTCCAGGTGCGACTGGGTGCCGTTGAGCCACCCTTTCCCGTAGACCCCGCCGGAGCCGATGGCGATCTTGGACTGGATGATGTGGTAGCCCGAGCCCAGGGGGTCGTTCTGCGGGTCGAGGAAGGTCAGCACGCGCTGGCGCTGGTAATCCCGCAGGAACATCCAGGCGACCGGGGCCGCGGCGGCGATGGCGCCCACCAGCAGGCCGATGAGGCGCCAGCGCAGGCCGGCGAGGAACAGCACGAAGGCCCCCGAGGAGCCCACCAGGAGCGCAGTGCCCAGGTCCGGCTGCCGGGCAATCAGGGCGGTGGGCAGGAGGACCAGGAGGGCCGCGCCGGCCACCCGGAGGACGCTCGGCGGCAGGGGGCCTTCGGAGAGAACGCGGGCGAGCATCAGGGGCACGGTGACCTTGACCAGTTCCGAAGGCTGAAAGCGCAGGAACTTCAGGTCGAGCCAGCGCTGGGCACCCTTGCCCACGTCCCCCGCCACCATCACCGCGACCAGAAGGAGAACCCCCGCGACGTACAGCCAGGGGGCCCAGCGGAACATCAGTTGGGGCGGGACCTGGGCGACGAACACCATCACGGCCAGGGCGAGACCGAGGCGCAGACCCTGGCGCAACAACACGTCGAGACTCTGGCCGCTCGCGGAGTAGAGGATCACCCCCCCGAGGGCGGAGAGCAGGAGGATCCCCGTGAGCAGCGGCACGTCCAGGTGCAGCGGGGCCTGCATCAGGCGGCTCGCCCGGTCGTCGGGAAGGAGGCTCACTCCCCTTCCTCCTCGTCCTCTGCGGCCCCGGTGAGGGGGTCCGCGGTGGACGCCCCCGTGCCCCCGAGCAGGTAGTGGTCCATGACCTTGCGCGCGACCGGCGCCGCCGTGCGCGACCCGCCGCCGCCGTTCTCCACCAGCACCGCGACCGCGATCCGGGGGTCCTCGGCCGGCGCGAAGGCGATGAACAGGGCGTGGTCCCGCAGGTGCTTCTCCACCGTCTTCTCGTTGTACTTGCCGCCCCGCAGGGAGAACACCTGTGCGGTACCGGTCTTGCCGGCAATCCGGTAGCGGGCGTCGGCGCCAACGCGCAGCGCCGTGCCCCCGGGGCTGTGGACAACGTTCACCATGGCCTCGATGACCTTGTCCCAGAACCGGCTCGATTCCGGCGGGCCGGTGTGCCTCGTGCGCGTCGTGACCGGCGTCATCCGCCCGGTCGCCGGGTCCACCACCGCCCGGGCGACCCGCGGCTCCACCCGCTGCCCCCGCGTGGCCATGGCTGCCGCCGCGGTCGCGAGCTGAACGGGGGTGGCGAGCCAGTAGCCCTGGCCGATCCCTGCGTTGACCGTCTCCCCCAGATACCAGTTCTGGCCCCGGCGGGTCTTCTTCCACTCGGTCGAGGGCATCAGGCCCGGGAGCTCGCCCCCTACGTCGATGCCGGTCGGCTGGCCAAAGCCGAAGCCCGACATGAACTCGTGCATCCGGTCGATCCCGAGCGCGAGCGCCATCTCGTAGAAGTAGACGTCACAGGACCGCATGATCGCCAGATTCAGGTCGACCCGGCCGTGCCCGCCCCTCTTCCAGTCCCGGAAGACGTGGCGTACCCCCGGAAGGCTGAAGGAGCCGCGGCAGTAGGTGGCCCCGGTCGCCAGCCCGACGTTGTAGAAGAGCCCCGCCAGCGCCATGAAGGGCTTCACCGTCGAGCCCGGCGGGTACTGCCCGCGCAAGGCCCGGTTGTACAGGGGCCGCTCCCGGGCGCTCTGCAGGGCCCGGTAGCTCGCCACGTCGATGCCGTTGACGAAGGGATTGGGGTCGAAGCCCGGCCGGCTGACCAGGGCCCGGACCGCGCCGGTGTGCGGCTCGATCGCCACCACCGCCCCGTTCTCCGCCCCCAGGGCCTCCTCGGCGGCGAGCTGCAGGGACATGTCCACGTGCAGATAAACGTCCTTGCCCGACACCGCCGGGCGGTGCGAGAGCACGCGCAGGAGACGCCCTGCCGCGTTGGCCTCGACCTGCTCGTAGCCCACCCGCCCGTGCAGGGACTCTTCGTACGCCTTCTCGACCCCGGTCTTGCCGATGTGGGTGGTGCCGGCGTAATCGGCGCCGTCCAGCGTCTGCAGCTCCTGCTCGTCGATCCGGCCCACGTAACCCACCACGTGCGCCGACGAGACCCCGAGGGGATAGTACCGGGTGAGCCGGGCCTCCACGTCAAAGCCGGGGAAGCGATGGCGGTTCACGGCGAACCGGGCCACCTCCTCCTCGCTCAGGTTGAGGCGTAGCGGCGCACTCTCGAAGCGCCTCCGGCGCTTGAGGAGCGAGCGGAAGCGGGTGAGCTCCCCGGCCCGGACCTCGATCACCTCCCCGAGGTCCGCGAGCGCGCGCTCCATGTCCGGCACCGACTCCGGGGTCACCTCGAGGCCGAAGGACAGCTGGTTGTGGGCCAGCAGCACGCCGTGCCGGTCGTAGACCTGCCCGCGTGTCGGTGGCACCGGCACCAGCTTGACCCGGTTGTCCTCGGACAGGGTGGCAAAGTGGTCGTGGCTGACGACCTGGAGATAGAACAGCCGCCCGAGCAGGGCCCCGATCAGCAGAACCACGCCGACGAGGGCGAGCACGAGCCGGTTCGTCACCAGCAGGGATTCCTGCTTCCGGTCCCGCATTCGGCTGTCCAGACGCACGGCTCAGGGCGTCCGGGGCCTAGGAGACCTGATAGCGGCGGCGCACGTCGCGCAGGACCACGAACAGCCAGGGCCAGAGGAGCGTGCTGGTCAGCGCCGGGGCCCAGATCGCCCGCGCCTCGGTCGGCATGCCCTGGATCCCGGTGACCCACAGCGAGAGCGCCCGGTCGAGGACGACGAGGAGGAAGATGCTGACGCCCTGCTCCCAGGGCGAGAGCACGCGCAGGCGCTGGTGCAGGCGCAACGCGAGGAACGCCACCAGAGAGAGGCTGAGCGCGTGCTGCCCGAGGAGGGCCCCGGTCAACACGTCGAGCAGGAGGCCGAGCCCCCACCCCACGCCGACACCCACGCGGTGCGGGAGCGCGAGCACCCAGTAGGCGAGCACCAGCGTCACCCAGGCGGGTCGCCAGGGCTCGGCCCAGTGGGGGAGCGGCAGCGCGGTCAGCATCAGCGCCACGAGAAAGCTCACGGCGATGGTGACGGTGCCCCGGCGAGGCGACGGCGGGCTCACAACCCCTTCCCCGGGTTGGCCGGGGTCCGGGCCACCTCGCCCGGCCCCTGCCCCGCGCCCCAGACCAGCAGGACCTCGCGGTTGCGCTCCATGTGGGCCGAGGGCTCCACGCGGACCTCGGCGAACGGCCGTCCGGTGTCCAGGCGCACCTGACTCACGCGGCCCACCGGGTATCCGGAGGGGAATCTCCCGTCGAGCCCCGAGGTCACCACCAGGTCGTCGACCCGCACGTCCGCGTTGAGCGGCATGTGCGCAAGCTCGAGGCCGCTGCTCACCCCGCGGCCGATGGCGATCGCCCGCAGCCCGTTGCGCGTGACCTGCACGGGCAGGGCGTGGTTGGGGTCGGTGACCAGGAGCGCGGTGGAGGAGAACGGCGTCACGTGCACCACCTGTCCCATCACCCCGTTCGCGTCGATGAGGGGCTGACCGAGGAAGGCGCCGTCCCGCGAGCCGCGATTCAGCAGGATCTTGTGCGAGAAGGGGTCCATGTCGACCGCCATCACTTCGGCGACCAGGACCCGCTCCCCGACCCGCGAGGAGGAGTCCAGCAGCTCGCGCAGCCGCCTGTTCTCGGCCTCGAGGTCCGAGAACCGCCCGAGGCGCGCATCGATGAGCAGGCGCTC
Source organism: uncultured Ectothiorhodospiraceae bacterium (assembly GCA_937867305.1). GTDB lineage: Bacteria > Pseudomonadota > Gammaproteobacteria > JAABTG01 > JAABTG01 > JAGNLM01. The sequence goes on from CALMKJ010000057.1 coordinate 5,508, forward strand.
GGCGCGCAACCGGGCGTTCTCGTCCATCAGCGAACGCCGGGTCGCGAGACGGTCGCTCGCCCACTGGGCGAGCTGGAACGGCGCGTTCACCGCGAGCTGCAGCGGCAGGACCAGGACCGACAGGCCCGCCCGCACCACCTCCAGGTGCCGGTAACGGTGGTCGACCGTCATCAGCACGAGGGACGCCAGGACGAACGCCACCAGCCGCAGGCTGAGGGCGGGGCCGGGCGAGAACAGGGGCTTGGCCGGGGCTATGGGTGAGAGGGTCCTACTCGCTGGCGAACACGTCCACGCCCTTTTCGTCCATCATCTCG
>CALMKJ010000058.1 GCA_937867305.1 uncultured Ectothiorhodospiraceae bacterium
GCAACTTGCCGGAACGCCGGTATCGCGTACTTTCAATAGTCGTTTGGTGCGGGGTACCATCCCACCACCAAAAGCCGGTTTTGCGAAGTCCGATGAAGTCCACAAGCCCGCGATAATGCGGGCTTTTTTATTGCCGGGGCGTCCCGTGCCGTCCGACGGGGTGCCTTTGAATCCGGGGGCACCTTGGGGCAACATTGGGGGCAGCCCAGCGTTCTCCAGGAGGAGATGCCCCCATGCTCTCCGATATCGCAGTCCGAGCCGCCAAGGCCGCCGCGAAACCGTACCGGCTGGCCGACGAGAAGGGGCTGTACCTGGAAGTTGCCCCCACCGGGGGCAAGTGGTGGCGGCTCAAGTATCGTTTTGCCGGCAAAGAGAAGCGCCTCTCTCTGGGGGTCTACCCGACCGTCACCCTGAAGGACGCCCGGGAGAAGCGCGACGCCGCCCGCAAGCTCCTGGCGAGCCACATCGACCCCTCGGTCGAGCGGCGGATCCAGAAGGCCAGCCGGATCGAGCGAGCCGCCAACAGCTTCGAGACCGTGGCCCGGGAGTGGTTTGCCAAGCGCTCCCCGAACATGGCCGATTCGCACCGCAGTCGCGTCCTGCGAGCCCTGGAGCGGGATGTCTTCCCGTGGCTCGCTACCCGCCCCGTCGCCGAGGTGACCGCGCCGGAGCTGCTGCTCATCCTGCGCCGGATCGAAGGGCGGGGGGCGGCGGAGACCGCCCAGCGCCTGCGCCAGATCTGCGGCCAGGTGTTCCGGTATGCCATTGCCACGGGTCGGGCCGAGTGCGACCCGGCGGCCGACCTCAAGGGGGCGATCATCGTCCCCCGCGGCGGGCGCTTCCCGGCGATCACCGAGCCGAAGGCGCTGGGCGCCCTCCTCCACACGCTCTGGGGGTACCAGGGCACGTTCGTCGTCCGCTCGGCCCTGCGACTCGCGCCCTACACTTTCGTCCGGCCCGGCGAGCTACGGAAGGCCGAGTGGCGCGAGCTCGACCTCGACGGAGCGCTCTGGAAGATCCCCGGGCCGCGCATGAAGGGGCGGGTCGAGCACCTGGTCCCCCTCTCCCGCCAGGCCGTCGAGGTCCTGCGCGAGCTCCAGCCCCTGACGGGCAGCGGGCGGCTGGTCTTCCCGAGCGTGCGCTCGGCAGAGCGTCCGATGTCCGACAACACCGTGCTCGCCGCGCTGCGCCGGCTCGGCGTCGACAAGAGCGAGATGGTCGGCCACGGCTTTCGCGCAGCCGCCAGCACGCTGCTGAACGAGCAGGGTTGGAACCGGGATGCCATCGAGCGCCAGCTCGCCCACAACGAGCGCGACCCCGTGCGGGCCGCCTACCATCGGGCGGACTACCTGGCGGAGCGCCGGCGGATGATGCAAGCCTGGGCGGACTATCTGGACGGGCTGCGCGAGCAGACCTGACCGACCGCGACGAGACGCTACGCGCCCTCGCTGCAGGGGGCTGGACATTTGCGGATAATGTGCTAGGTTCTCTATCGGTTCGCCGTCCCAAGGCGGGTTGCTCGGCTCCTAAAGCCAGTCCCTCGTCCCCGGCACGATACGCCGGCGTCGATCGCCAACAGACGTGAAACTGGCGTGGGTCGCAAAACGGCCATGCTGAGCGGGTAAGCCGCTCCGGTGAGTTCCTTCCGCACCGTCCGCCCACCCGGCGATACAGGGAGTGAAGGCGAGCCTGGCACGACACGCCAGCGTCAGAGCAGCCGAACGACGTTAAGCAAGGCGCGGGCCGCGAAATCGGCCATGCTGAGCGGGTAAGCCGCTCCGGTGACGACCCTTCCGCACCGACCGCCCACCCGGCGATAGAGGGAGTGAAGGAATCTTCCGGCATGCCGGACGGTTCCTTATTGGTTGCGTGGAACCTCCGGCACCAGTTGGAGAAGTTCCATGAGCACGCTCCCTGCTGCTGGTTTCGTAAGACTCTCCCAGATCCTCGGTGATCCGAGGGCGACGCCGCCCACCGCGGCCCTCATTCCCGTCGGCAAGTCCACCTGGTGGGAAGGTGTCCGCACCGGCCGGTTCCCCAAGCCCGTCAAGCTCGGTCCCCGCACCACCGCCTGGCGGGTCGAAGACATCCGCGCCCTCCTCGACCGGCTCGGCCGGCAGGGGGTGGCGTGATGAGCACTCCTAACCAGGACGGCGGGCACCCGCGCATTCAGTGTTCCTGCCTGACCGCACGCAGGCCCTCCCGCCTCTCGAAGCGCTTTCACCTCGACGCGCAGGGGCAACTGGTCAAGCAGGGCGGAGGGCAGCTGGTGGCTGGCGAGGCTCAGCGACTGGCGCTCGGCTCCCTCGTCGAGCTGGCCGCGCTGCTGCCACAGCTCACGCCTGCCCAGGCGCTGGCCTACGGGGTCCCCGCGCACGAGAGCGCACGGGTGGTCACCCGGGACGCCCTGCGCCGGGTGCACGAGAGCGCTCGCAGCTTCGGCGAGTCCACCGACGGCGTGCCCGTGATCGCACGCGACCGGGAGCACTTCCAGTGGCCCGCCGGTCCGGGGATCCTGATGCTGGATTACGATCCGCCCGACGCGCCCGACCCGCTCAGTCCGCCGCGCTTTCGCGAGGCGCTCTACGAGGCCTGGCCCGCGCTGCGGGTGGCCCCTCACCTCTGGCGACCTTCCGCCGGGTCCTGCATCTACCGCCAGGACACCGGCGAAGAGCTGCGCGGCATCCTCGGCCAGCGACTCTACGTCGCCGTCGCCGAGGCCTCGGACATCGCCCGCGCGGGGGCGGCACTCGCCGCCCGCCTGTGGCTCGCCGGCCGAGGGCGCTACGAGGTCTCCACGTCCGGGCAGCTGCTCGAGCGGACCCTGATCGACACGGCGGTGTGGCAGCCCGAGCGACTGGACTTCTGCGGCGGCGCCGAGTGCGCCCCACCGCTGGAGCAGCGCCTTCCCGAGCCCGTGGTCTTCAATGCCGACGCCCCGCCCGTCGACACCCGCAGAGCACTCCCCGAGCTGACGCTCAAGGAGGAGCAGCTCCTCGACGAGACCCGGCGCGCCGCCAGCGGCTCGGAGGCCATCCAGCGCCGTCGGCGTCAGGCCCAGGAGCGCTGGGTCGAGGAGCGGATCGCCACCTTCACCGCCGAGCACCCGGACCGGGACGCCGACGAGCTCCGGCGCCAGCTGCACCGCGCGGTGGAAGGCGGGCGCCTCTACGGGGACTTCCCGCTCCTGCTCGAAGACGGGACCCCGATCACCGTGGGCGAGGTGCTCGACGACGTCGAGCGCTTCCACAACCGCCGCTGCGCGGACCCGCTGGAGCCGGAGTACCAGAACGACCGGCGGATCGCCTGGCTCAATCTGAGAGCCGGCGGCCGACCCTACCTGTACTCCCACGCCCACGGCGGCCGCCGGTACACCCTGCACCGGGCGCCGGCACTCATCCGCCTGGAGGGTGGAGAGCTGCACAACCAGGTCGACCGGGTGCTCGAGATCCTGCGCCTCGACGGCGCGGTGTACGACCGCGGTGGGGAGCTGGTGTGGGTGACCGACGACGACCGGATCATCCCGATCACCCCGGAGTACCTGCAGGTGTTCCTGATGCGGCTCATCCAGTTCGAGCGCTGGAAGGGCCGCAAGGACGAAGGGGACTGGTACCCGGAGGACTGCCCCCTCTCGCTCTCCCGCGCCGTGCTGGCTCAGCGCGGGGCCTGGCAGCTTCCCCGCCTGCACGCCGTGTTGAGCGCACCGACCATGACCCCCGATGGCCGGGTCATCGCCACGGCGGGCTATGACCCGCCGACGGGGGTGCTGCTCCAACTGCGCGATCCGGTCGCGGAGCTCCCCAGCGAGCCGAGCCCGGAAGAGGTTCGCCGGGCGCTGGCCGCGCTCTGGTTCCCGTTCCGGGATTTCCCCTTCGTCGGGGCGGTCGACCGCGGGGTGATGCTCGCCGCACTGCTGACCGCCGTGGTGCGGGCCCTCCTCCCCACGGCTCCCGGCTTCCTCTTCATGGCCCCGACCGCCGGCTCCGGCAAGTCCCTCCTCGCCTCGTGTGTCGGCGTGCTGGCAGGGGTGCCCCGCCCCGCCCGGATGCCCTCCACGCGCCAGGAGGAGGAGTTTCGAAAGCGCCTCCTCGCCGTCGCCCGCGAGAGCCGGGCGGCCGTCCTGCTCGACAACGTCTCGGGGCACATCGAGTCCGATGCCCTCTGTGCGTACCTCACGAGCGACCACTACGCGGACCGGCTCCTGGGCGTCTCGAACACGGTTGAAGTACCCGTCACCGGGATCTTTATGGTGACGGGGAACAACGTGACCCTGGTCGGCGACCTGAACCGGCGCCTCCTGACCTGCCGCATTGATCCAGGGGTCGAGCGCCCCTACCGACGGGCCTTCGACCTCGATCCCCTCGACCACGTCCGGGAGCACCGCCAGGCACTCGTGCGGGCCGCCCTCACGGTGCTGAACGGCTACCTCGCGAACCGACAGTGGCTGGGGCCCATGACACCGGACCGAACGGCGAGCTTCGAAGCGTGGTCCGATCTGGTCCGACAGGCAGTCCTCTGGGCGAAGGAGGCCGCTCCCTTCCCCATCGGCGATCCGTGCGACGCCATCGACGCGGGCTACGACGAAGACCCCGAGACCAACAAGCTGACCGCACTGCTGACGAACTGGTGGGCGGCCTTCCGGGACAAGCCCCGGGCCATATCGGAGGTCTGTGCCTTCGCGCGCAGTCCGTTCCCGGCGGAGGGCGCCGATCCGGGCGTGCAGCAGCGATTGCACAGTGCGCTGCTGGAGATCGCCGGCGAGGGGGACGCGATCAACACCCGCCGACTCGGGCGCTGGGTCGAGCGGATGCAGGACCGCCCCGCGGGCGGCCTGGTCTTCCGTCGCGGGCGGCTTTCCCAAGGCGTCCTGCAGTGGCAGGTGGCGGCGACGGGTGGTGGGTTTGGTGGGTTTGGTGGGTTTTCCGATCCCTATGCGTGAGGGAGATCGGGCGATCACACCGCTATAGGACCGAGGAGAAAAAACCCACCAAAGGCACCAAAACCCACCTGTAGCCGGCGCAAGCCCGGGGGGAAAGGCACAGGGTGCTTCCCCCCGGGTCTGGGCCGCGACCGCGCGGGAGGCACGGACCACGGATCGCGCGATGCCCGTCGCTGCAAGGTCGGGCTCGACGCCGACCTCGGCAAAGGCGAACGGATTGGAGAACGGACAGAAAACCTCTACACTCAGCAAGAGGCCAACTCGCTGATCGAGCAAAGGGTTAGCACATGCCGTGGAAGAAAGGTCAATCCGGAAACCCCGCCGGCCGGCCGCCCGGGTGGGGCAAGGTCGAGCACCTCCGGGCGCGGCTCGCCGAGCATATCCCCGAGGTCGTGGCGAAGCTGGTCGAGCAGGCCCAAGCGGGCGATACCGGCGCGGCCCGACTGCTGCTGGAGCGGGTGGTCCCGCCGCTGCGGGGCGTCGATCTCCCAGTGACGCTGCCGGGCCTGCTGGCGACGGACTCCCTCGCGCAGGCCGGCCGGGCGGTGGTGCAAGCGGCCGGCGCCGGGGTGCTGAGCCCCGAGCAGGCCGGGCGGCTCCTGGACGGGCTCGGCGCCCAGGCCCGGCTGGTGGAGATGGACGAGCTGGTCCGCCGGGTCGAGGCGCTCGAGGAGCGCACCGCAACGGAGAAGCCGTAGATGAACGTGAAGACCCGCCTCGCCCGGCTCGAGTCCCGCGTGGCCGGTGACACGCCGGCACGCCGGGGGCTCGCCGAGGTGCTGACGATCATCGCCCGCCGCCAGGACCCCGACGCCCCGGCGGTTCGCGTCCAGGACCTGCCGCCCGAGTGGCGGACGCTCGCGGATCTGGTGCGGGCGAGCTACG
>CALMKJ010000059.1 GCA_937867305.1 uncultured Ectothiorhodospiraceae bacterium
CTGGTCGCGAAACACGGCGGCGTGCAGCCCGGATTCCTGTTGCGAGAGCCGCAGGGCGATGGCTGCGAGCTCCTGGAGGCTGACCGGCAGATAGAAGTGGTCGTGGGCCACCTGGTAGGCGTCGCCCATGGCGGCCACGCGCCGCAGGGTGAGCCGTACGACCGTCTCGGCAACCCCCAGCCGGTGGGCCAGGTCCCGCACTCTGGGCGGCTGGTAGGGCTCGACGCGCAACAAGGGGCGGATCCGATCCCACAGCAACTGCTCGGACGGTGACAGGCGCAGCCGGTGCCCCGGCAGGTGCAGCCAGGGCCCCGAGCGCGCGAGCGCGCCGGCCTGCCGGAGCTCCTCGATCAGACGGGCGAAGACCGCCCGGTCCAGTGCCGGGGAGGCCAGGCGGCGAAGCTGCTCGGCGTTGGGTCCGAGGTTCTCGGGGGTGCGCTCGTGCTCGGCGGCGAGGGCATCGAGGACAGCCTGCTTCAGGCGGTCCCAGCGCGTGCGGGGCAGCGCCATGCGCACTCCCGCCGAGTCGACGCGCACGGCGTCGAGCGTGCCGAGGAGGCCTTCCAGCTCCTCCGTCCGCAGGTTCCAGGAGAGGGCAAAACGGTCGAGATCGATGGCCTTTGTCGTCGCCTGGAGCATGCCCGAGAGCGCCGCCACCGGGTCGTCGCGGTCCAGGGCGCCCAGCAGGGCGAGGCGCTCCGGGGCCCGGCGCCCCCGCGTCGGGGGGAACGGGTCGAGCACCCTGCCGCCCCCGATCGTCCGCGTGGCCGACTGGTCGCGCAGGATGAAACGGTCGCCGTGCAGGGCCCCGACGGGACGGTCGAGGACCAGCTGCACGGGTGCCTCGTTGCCCGGCTCGAGCTCCTCCCCGTCGAGAAGCGCGAGCCTGCCGGTCACGTCCTCGGCCGCCAAGTGGACGTGCACGGGGGCCCAGTGCTTGACCGGTTTCGCTTCGGTGGGCAGGAGCCGCATGCGCCCGTCGAGACGCGGGCTCGGGGCGTGGAGGGCGGGGTCGAGCACCCACTCGCCCCTGCGGACCGCCTCGCGCTCGACCCCGGAGAGGTTCAGCGCGCAGCGCTCTCCCGCCCGGCCCTCGTCGGCCGGCCGGTTCTGGGCGTGAATGCTGCGCACGCGGACCGGGGTACCTGCGGGGGAGAGGGTCAGCCGGTCGCCCACGCGCACGACGCCCGAGAACACCGTGCCGGTGACGACGGTGCCCGCGCCGGCCAGCGTGAAGGAGCGGTCGATGGCGAGGCGGAACCGCCCCCGGGTCTCCCGCGCCGGAGTGGATGCCACCGCCGCCTCGAGGTGGCGGCGCAGGACCTCGATCCCTTCGCCGGTGCGAGCGGAGACGGGAAAGACGGGGCTGCCGGCAAGTCCGGTACCGGCGAGTAGGGCCTCCACTTCGGCCGTCGCCGCTGCCAGGCGGCTTGCGTCCACCAGGTCGGTCTTGTTGAGGGCCACGGCGCCTCGGGCCAGCCCCAGGAGGTCGAGGATCTCCAGGTGCTCGCGGGTCTGCGGCATGGGACCGTCGTCCGCCGCCACCACGAGGAGCACGAAGTCGATGCCGGTGGCGCCTGCGAGCATGTTGTGAACCAGCCGCTCGTGGCCCGGGACGTCGACGAAGCCGAGAACGGTCCCGTCGGGCAGGGGCACGTAGGCATAGCCGAGGTCGAGGGTGATGCCGCGGGCCTTCTCTTCGGGCAGGCGGTCGGCGTCGACTCCCGTGAGGGCCCGGACCAGGGCCGTCTTGCCGTGGTCGATGTGTCCGGCGGTGCCGATCAGCATGGGGCGCTCACCCCGCGAGGGCCCGGGCCAACTGCCCGAGCTGTCCGATGAACGCCGGCTCGTCGGCCGGCTCCAGGCAACGGAGGTCGAGCCGCAGGGCGCCGTCGGCGACGCGCCCCACGACCGGAACGGGCAGGGCCCGCAGGGCCTGCTCCATCCGCTTCAACGCGGTACCTTCGCCCTGGCGCCGGTGCGCCGGCGAGAGGGTGAGGCAGGCGCTCGGCAGGCGGTCGACCGGAAGCGAGCCGCTGCCCACCTGACTGGAGCAGGGCGCGACCTCCACCACCGCGATGCCCTCGAGCGCACGGGCGAGTGCGGGCCGCAGGCGCTCGGCCGCGCGGCGGACGTCGGCCTCTGGGCGCGTCAGCAGGCGCAGGGTGGGCAGGCGCTCGGCCAGCCGGTCCGGGTCCCGGTACAGGCGCAGGATGGCCTCGAGGGCGGCCAACGTCTCCTTCCCGACCCGCAGGACCCGCTTGAGGGGATTCTTCTTCACCCGGGCCACGAGGTCCCTGCGCCCCACGACGAGACCGGCCTGTGGTCCCCCGAGCAGCTTGTCCCCGCTGAAGGTGACGAGGTCCGCCCCGTGGGCGAGGGTGTCACCGGGCGTCGGCTCGGCCGGCAGGCCCCAGTCCTCGAGGTGCACCAGGCTGCCGCTCCCCAGATCCACGACGAACGGGATTCCGTGCCCGTGGGCCAGGGCGGCCAGCTCGGGCTCGGGGACGGAAGAGGTGAAGCCCTGCACCTCGTAGTTGCTCGTGTGGGCCTTCATCACGAGTGCGGTGCGGGGCCCGAGCGCCTCCTCGAAATCCCGTCGGTGGGTCCGATTCGTCGTCCCCACCTCCCGCAGCCGGCAGCCAGCCCGGGCCATGATGTCCGGTATGCGGAAGGAGCCGCCGATCTCCACCAGCTCACCTCGCGATACCACCACCTCCCGGCGCAGGCCCAGGGTGTTCAGGCAGAGGAACACCGCCGCGGCGTTGTTGTTGACCACGGTGGCGGCCTCGGCCCCCGTGATCTCGCGCAGCAGGCCCTCCACGTGGTCGTCCCGGTCACCCCGGCGTCCCCGCTCCAGGTCGTATTCCAGGTTCGAGGGGTGGGCGAGCACGGCGGCGACCGCCTCGACGGCCTCGGCCGGGAGCAGGGCGCGGCCGAGATTGGTGTGGAGCACGGTGCCCGTCAGGTTGAATACCGGCCGCAGCGAAGGCCGGGCCGCTGCCTCGAGGGCCTTCCCCGCCCGGGCGAGGACCCAGGCGGCATCGACGTCCTGTCTCGGGTGTTCCGCTCCGTCCGCCAGCTGGCGTCGGGCCTGAGCGAGGATGGCGCGCACCGACTCGGTCAGCGCCGTGCGGCCAAAGCGCTCGGTGAGGGGACCCGCCTCCGGCAGCGCGAGGACCCGGTGGACTGCCGGCAGGGGAGATGCGGGGGTTGCTGGGCACATGGACCGGATTCTCGCCCGCGAGGGGCCCAGGCGCAGATGCTAGCGCCAGGGAGGGCTTCGTGCCATTGGATTGACCTTGCCGCTGGGTTGACCCCGCTGCAAGGGATGGGCTACCGTCCGCCCACCAACCCCGCGCGCCCCGGACCCCGCCGCCGGCAATCCGGCGGGCCGTTCCGGTCCGTACCTCATGGCGCCCCCGTGGGTGACCCCATCCGCCGCGTGACGGCGGAACCCGGCGCGCGTGTCGCGCAATGAAACGATCGAAGAGAGGCAAGTCATGTCCGCAATGACGCGGTTCTTTGCGTCGCGGTGGGGCATCATCCTGGCCGGGACGGCCATCGGCGTCCTGGCCCCACTGCTGCAATATCTCGGCAATCCCAAGAACATGGGGATCTGCGTGGCCTGTTTCGAGCGCGACATCGCCGGCGCGCTCGGGCTCCATCGCGCTGCCGTCGTGCAGTACATCCGTCCCGAGATCATCGGGTTCGTGCTGGGGGCTCTGGTCGCGGCCTATCTGTTCCGCGAGTTTCGGGCCCGCGCCGGATCGGCGCCCGTCGTCCGGTTCGTGCTTGGCATGTTCGCCATGATCGGGGCGCTCGCCTTCCTCGGCTGCCCCTGGCGGGCAGTGCTGCGCCTGGCCGGCGGTGACCTGAACGCGATCCTTGGACTGGCGGGACTCGCGACCGGCATCGCGGTCGGCGTGCAGTTCCTCAAGGCGGGCTTCAACCTTGGCCGGGCCCAGAGGACCTACGCGGCCGTGGGATGGGTCCTGCCCCTTCTCATGGTCGGCCTGCTCGCGCTCCTCGTCTTCGAGCCGACGTTCACGAAGGACGGGCCGATCTTCTTCAGCAAGAGCGGGCCGGGCTCGATGCACGCGGCGCTGTGGATCTCGCTGGGGGCGGGGCTTGTCATCGGCATCCTGGCGCAGCGCACCCGGTTCTGCACCATGGGTGCGGTGCGCGACGTGATGCTGATGCGCGACACGCACCTGCTGAGCGGGCTCGTCGCGCTGCTAGTGGTGGCGTTTGCCACGAACCTGTACCTCGGCCAGGTGAGCTTCGGCTTCTCGCCACAGCCGGTGGCCCACAGCGACCACTTCTGGAATTTCCTCGGCATGGTGCTCGCCGGCCTCGCGTTCGCGCTCGCTGGCGGATGCCCCGGACGGCAACTCTTCCTTGCCGGAGAGGGGGATGGGGACGCGGCCGTGTTCGTGCTGGGGATGATCGTCGGAGCCGCAATGGCTCACAACTTCGGATTGGCCGGCGCCCCTGACACGGTGGTGGAGGGGGCCGTGAAGGTGGGCGGTCTGTCACCTTATGGCATGGGGGCGGTGGTCCTGGGTCTGGTGGTCACCGTTCTGATGGGATTCACCATGCGCGAGAAGGTGGCCAGGGGAGGTGCACGATGAACTTCATCGAAGTGGATGCCCGGGGCCTGTCCTGCCCGCAGCCGGCGATGATGGCGCGCGAGGCGATCCAGGCGGGTCAGTTTCCGATTGAGGTGGTGGTGGACACGGTGACCTCGCGCGAGAACGTGCGACGCATCGCCCGCATGGCGGGCTGCTCGGTCGAGGTGGAACCGGCAGGGGACGGGTTCAAGCTCACGATCCGGAAATAGGGGAACAGGAGGAGAGGGGTCCGGGCCGCCAGGTGTCCGGCGGCCCGGCGCCCCGCTTGCCATGATCTACTTCGACAACGCGGCTACCTCCTGGCCGAAACCGCCCTGTGTCGCCGAGGCGATGGCCCGGTTTCTGGCGGAGGTGGGCGCCAACCCGGGGCGCGCGGGGCACCGTTTGGCGGTGGAGGCGGCCCGGTTGGTGTACGGGGCGCGCGAGGCGGTGGCAGAGTTGTTTCACGCCCCCGACCCGCTGCGGGTGGTGTTCGGGGCCAACGCGACCGATGCGCTCAACCTGGCCCTCCTGGGGCTGTTGCGCCCCGGCGACCACGTGGTCACGTCCAGCGTGGAGCACAACTCCGTGATGCGCCCCCTGCGCGCGCTCGAGGCGCAGGGCGTGGCGGTGACGGTGGTGCCCTGTTCGGCGGCGGGTGAGCTCGACCCGGAGGCCCTCGAGGCGGCGCTCGTTCCCGCCACGCGGATGATCGTCCTCACCCACGCATCGAACGTCTGCGGCACGCTCCTGCCGGTCGCCGAGGTTGGCGGGCTCGCGCGCCGGCGCGGGCTCTTGTTCCTGCTGGACGCGGCCCAGACGGCGGGTGCGGTGCCGATCGACGTCGAGGCGCAGGCCATCGACCTGTTGGCCTTCTCGGGCCACAAGTCCCTCTGCGGCCCCATGGGGACGGGAGGGCTCGTGATCGGTGAGCGGGTGGACGTCACTGCACTCACGCCGCTCAAATACGGGGGCACCGGCAGCCGCTCGGAGCGGGAGGAGCAGCCGGAGTTCCTGCCGGACCGTTGCGAGAGCGGCACGCCGAACGCGGTGGGGCTCGCCGGACTCGCGGCGGCGGTGCGCTGGGTCCAGGAGCGGGGGGTGGAGCGGGTCCGCGACCACGAGCGGGGGCTCACGGCCGAGTTGCTGGCGGGACTGTCGGCAATTCCCGGTGCGCTGGTGTATGGTCCCGGGGACGCGGGGCGCCAGACCGCCACCGTCTCGTTCAACGTCGCGGGGCTTGCGCCCTCGGAGGTGGGGCTCCGTCTCGACGAGGAGCACGGTGTGCTCTGCCGTGTGGGGCTGCACTGCTCGCCGGCCGCGCACCGCACGCTCGGGACCTTCCCCGGGGGGACGGTGCGCTTCGGCCTGGGGGTCTTCAATACGTCCGCCGAGGTGGCAAGAGCGGTGGAGGGGGTGCGCAGACTGGCGTCGGAGGCGCGATGAGCGAGGGTGGCGCCGAGGGGGAGGCGAGAGGAAGTGGCGACGTGGTCATCCTGGTGCACTCGACGAGCCACGCGGTGCACATCGAGAGGCGGTTGGTGGCCCGCGGCGTGCCCTGCCGGATGATCCCGGTGCCGCGGCATCTGAGCTCGGATTGCGGGGCCTGCGTGCAGGTCCCCGGCGAGCACGCCGAGGCCGCGCGTGAGGCCGTGGCCGCGAGCGGGATCGAGATCCAGGGGATCGTCCCGCTCTGACCGGTGCCCGACACCTGCATGGAACCTGGATTGCCCCTCCGACTCCCTTCCGCCGCCGAGGTGCGTGGCCAGATCGCGGCCGTGGTGCTTGCGGGTGGAAGGGGCCGGCGCATGGGGGGGGAGGACAAGGGCCTGATCCCCCTGGCCGGTCGTCCGATGGTGGAACACGTGCTCCAGGCGGTGCACCCCCAGGTCGGCTCCGTGGTGGTGAGTGCCAACCGCAATCGGGAGCGCTACGAGGCGCTGGGATACCCGGTGGTTGCGGACGCGGTGGGGGAGTTCTGGGGGCCGCTCGCGGGCGTGGCGAGTGCCATGCGGGTCGCACGCGCCCCCTATCTGCTCACGGTGCCCTGTGACGCGCCGCTGGTCCCCGGGGACCTGGCCGCGGTGCTGTACCGAGCGCTCAGGGGCGAGGGCGCCGACATCGCCGTGGCCCACGACGGCGAGCGGATGCAGCACGCCTTCGCCCTGTTGTCCTGCCGGCTCCTCGGCGACCTGTGGGAGTACCTGGCCGCGGGGGAGCGCAAGGTCCAGGTCTGGTACGCCCGGCATCGCCTGGTGACTGCCGACTTCTCGGCGCGGGCAGAGGTCTTCGCGAACGTCAACTCGCCCGAGGAGCGCACGGCGGTCGAGCGGCGCCTGCTGGGCCTGTCGGGCCCGTCGGGCTGAATGCGGTACGGCGCCGGGCCCCCGGCGCGGAACGAATCGGGAGGGAGCGCAAGTGCCAAACGGCCCGTGGGACATCGGTGTGCCCGTGCTCGGAGTCGCGGCCTGGAGCGGCACCGGCAAGACCACGCTGCTCGTGGCCGTCCTGCCCCTGTTGCGCCAGCGCGGCCTGCGGGTCGGACTCCTCAAGCAGAGCCACCACGCCATCGAGGTGGACACCCCGGGCAAGGACAGCTACGAGCTCCGTGCTGCCGGCGCCTCGCCGGTCCTGGTGGCATCACCCGTGCGCTGGGCGATGATGGGCGAGACGCCCACCGGGGCAGACCCTGGGCTCGGAGACCTGCTGGCGCGCTTCGACCCGGGCGAGGTCGACCTGATCCTGGTGGAGGGCTTCAAGCACGAGGCCTTTCCCAAGCTCGAGCTCTACCGGTCGGCCCTGGGTCGGCCGCCGCTCTATCCCCAGGACCCCCACGTGGTCGCGGTGGCCACCGACGGCCCCCTCGACCCGCACCCGCAGGTTCCGGTCCTGGACCTGGGGCGACCGGAGGAGGTGGCGGACTTCATCGCCACCTACGCGGCCCGTCATCGGCCCTAGACCTGGCCGGCCGGGTCCAGGGTCGGCCAGGTCCCTTCTCAGTCGGCCACGCTCTTCGAGGCCACCTCGAACACGTCCCTGGACAGCCCGGGGCGCCCGAGGACGCGCTCGAGCTGGGCGCGCAGGAGCGCCTGGCGGGCCGGGTCGAAGCGCCTCCAGCGGGTCATGGGGCCCAGCATCCGCGCAGCGACCTGGGGGTTCAGGGGGTCGAGCTCCAGCACGCGGTCGGCGAGGAAGGCATAGCCCTCACCCGAGGCGGCGTGGAAGCGGACCGGGTTGCCCTGGGCGAAGGCGCCCACGAGCGCCCGCACCCGGTTGGGGTTGCGCAGGTCGAAGGCAGGGTGCCCGAGCAGGCGCTCCACCTCGGCGAGCGTTCCGGGCAGGCGCGACGTGGCCTGCAGGGTGAGCCACTTGTCGACCACCAGCGGGTCCGAGTGCCAGCGCCGGTAGAAAGTGTCGAGGGCCTCGGTCCGCTCGGGGACGTCGAGGTTCGCGAGCACCCCGAGGGCGCCCACGGTGTCGGTCATGTTGTCGGCCTGGCGCAACTGCGCGACGGCGAGCGCCGCGCGGGCCGGTCCCGGGACCTCCGCCAGATAGGCGAGGCAGAGATTCCGGAGCGCCCTTTGCCCCATCTCCCGGGGCTCGACCCGGTAGGGGCCGCCGCCTCGGTGGGCGTGGTAGGCCAGCGTGAGCGGTTCCGCGAGCTCCGCGGCCAGCGCGCCCCGCAGGAACTCCCGCGCGGCGTGGGCGGTCTCGGGGTCGGCCACCGCCATCTCGTCCATCAGATAGGACTCGCCGGGCAGCGTCAGGGCCTCGGCGGCGAAGGCCGGGTCGGCGGCGCCTTCCTCGAGCACCCGGCGAAAGGCGTGCACCAGGTGGTCGGGGCAGTGGAGCGGGCGCCCGGCCCGGGCGTCCTCGCAGAGCGCGAGAAGCACGCGCGTGGCGAGCCGCTGGCCTGCGTCCCAGCGACTGAAGGCGTCCGAGTCGTGCGTCATCAGGAAGGCGAGCTCCCCGTCGCCCTGCTCGGCGCGCAGGCGCACGGGGGCCGAGAAGCCCCGGAACAGGGAGGGCACCGGACGCTCGGGGACGTCGACGAAGCGGAAGGTCTGCTCGGCGTCCCGCAAGGAGAGGACCCTGGTGGTCCCGCCCGCGGCAGGCTCGCCCGCGAGCCGCAGGGGGAGGTCCTTGCCGCGCGCGTCCAGGAGCCCGAGCGCGACCGGGATGTGCATGGGCCGTTTCCCGGGCTGCCCCGGCGTGGGCGGGCAGCGCTGGGCGAGGGTCAGCTCGAAGGTGTGCGCCGCCGGGTCGTAGGCCTCGCGCACGCTCACCTCCGGTGTGCCGGCCTGGCTGTACCAGAGCCGGAACTGGCCGAGGTCCGCGCCGTTGGCGTCCTCCATGGCGCCGAGGAAGTCCTCGATGGTCACCGCCTGGCCGTCGTGGCGCGCGAAGTACAGGTCCATGCCCCGGCGGAAGCCCTGCTGCCCGAGCAGGGTGTGGGCCATGCGGACCACCTCGGCCCCCTTCTCGTAGACCGTGGAGGTGTAGAAGTTGTTGATCTCGATGTAGGACTCCGGGCGCACCGGGTGGGCCATGGGGCCCGCGTCCTCGGCGAACTGGTGCGTGCGTAGCCGGCGCACGTCGGCGATCCGCTTCACCGGGCGGCTGTTCCTGTCGGCCGAGAATTCCTGGTCGCGGAAGACCGTGAGTCCCTCCTTCAGGCTCAGCTGGAACCAGTCCCGGCAGGTGACGCGGTTTCCGGTCCAGTTGTGGAAGTACTCGTGGGCGATGACGCCCTGGATCCCGGAATAATCCGCATCGGTGGCGGTGTCCGGCCGGGCCAGCACGTACTTCGAGTTGAAGACGTTCAGGCCCTTGTTCTCCATCGCCCCCATGTTGAAGCTGTCGACCGCGACGATCATGTAGATGTCCAGGTCGTACTCGCGCCCGAAGACCTCCTCGTCCCAGCGCATCGCTTCCTGCAGGGAGCGCAGGGCGTGGGCACACTGGTCGGCGTTCCGGGACTCGACGTAGACGCGCAGCGCCACCTCGCGCCCCGATCGGGTGACGAAGCTGCCGGACACCTCGGCCAGCCTGCCGGCGACCAGGGCGAAGAGGTAGGAGGGCTTGGGGAACGGGTCCTCCCAGCGCACCCAGTGGCGCCCGTCGCCGAGTTCGCCGCGCTCGACGGGGTTCCCGTTCGAGAGCAGCACGGGGCAGGTCTCGCGGTCGGCCACGACGGTGGTCGTGTAGCGGGCCATCACGTCGGGCCGGTCGGGAAAATAGGTGATCTTGCGGAACCCCTCGGCCTCGCACTGGGTGCAGAAGAGACCCCCCACCCGGTAGAGCCCCTCGAGCGCTGTGTTCTCCTCGGGTCGGATACGGGTCTCGACCGTGAGCGTGAAGCTCTCGGGAACGTCCTCGACGGTGAGTGACTCGGGGTCCGTGCGGTAACGGGCCGGCCCGAGCGGTACGCCGTCGAGGGCGAGGGACACCAGCTCCAGGTCCTGCCCGTCGAGTACCAGCGGCGTGCCGGGCGGCGTCGACGCGTCGCGCCGGAGCCTCAGGGTGGACCCCACCCGGGTCGTCCCCTCACCGAGCTCGAACCGCAGATCGACGGTCTCCACCCGGTAGGGCGGGGGGGCGTAGTCCCGCAGGAGGGTGGTACGGGGGGTGGCGTCGCGCATGGCAGGGCTTCCAGTTCAGTGTCGTGGATTCGACCTGGCGTCGGTCGGCGGGTTCTGGCGCGGGGGCGGGGCGTCCAGGCCACCCTGGCGGTGGCGGGCCGCCTCGCGGATCACCTCGGCCCCCGCCTGCGGGTGCGCCGCCCCCTCCGTCAGGTGCCTGCGCCAGGCCCGGGCGCCCGGCTGTCCATGGAAGAGGCCGAAGAGGTGGCGCGTCATCCTCGCGAGGGGAACCCCCTGGGCGAGTTGCCGCTCCACGTACGGGAGGAAGGCCTGTATGACCTCCTCGCGGCTCGGCCCGGGCCCCGGCTCGCCGAAGATGAGGTGGTCCGCCTCGGCCAGCAGGTAGCAGTCCTCGTAGGCGGCGCGGCCGATCATCACCCCGTCCACGTGCTCGAGGTGCGCCAGCGCCGCCGCGAGGCGGGTGACCCCGCCGTTCAGGGCCACCCGAAGGTCCGGAAAATCGCGTTTCAGCCGGTAGACCCGGTCGTATTGCAGCGGTGGGATGCTGCGATTCTCCGCCGGGCTCAGCCCGGAGAGCCAGGCCTTGCGGGCGTGCACGACGAACGTCCGGCAGCCGGCGTCGGCTACGGTGGCCACGAAATCGGCGAGCTCCTCGTAGGAATCCCGATGGTCGACGCCAACGCGCGTCTTGACCGTCACGGGCACCGAGGAGGCGTCGAGCATGGCGCGCACGCAATCCGCGACGGTCCGGGGCTCGTACATCAGGCAGGCCCCGAAGGTGCCGGAGCGGACCCGCGGGCTCGGGCAGCCGACGTTGAGGTTGATCTCGTCGTACCCCCAGCGGGCGCCGAGGCGGGCACAGGCCGCGAGGTCCGCGGGCTCGCTGCCCCCGAGCTGGAGCGCCAGGGGGTGCTCCGCCGGGTCGTGGTCCAGGTGGCGGGCCGCATCCCCCCGCAGGAGCGCCCCCGTCGTCACCATCTCGGTGTAGAGCAGGGTGCGGCTCGTCAGCAGGCGCAGCAGATAGCGCGCGTGACGGTCCGTGAGGTCCAGCATCGGCGCCACGGAGAGCCGGTGGTCCGGGGGCGCGGGGGGCATGGC
>CALMKJ010000060.1 GCA_937867305.1 uncultured Ectothiorhodospiraceae bacterium
GGGCGCGCGAGCCGGGCCGCCTCCGCCGCCGCGAGGACCTCCGGCACGCCGTGGCCGCGCCCCATCCGCGCCAGCACCGCCGGCGAGCCGCTCTGCACGGAGAGGTGCAGGTGGTCGCAGACCCGCGGGTCGGACCAGGCGTCGAAGAAGGCCGTCGTGAGGTACTGGGGGCCGAGCGAGGAGAGCCGGATGCGCGGGACCCCCGTCTCCCTGAGCAGCCGCTCGAGCAATTCCGGCAGCCGCGTGCCACCGGCCTGCCGGGTCGTCGCGCAGCCCCAGGCGCCCAGGTTCACGCCGGTGAGGACGACCTCGCGGACCCCGCGCGCCTCGGCCTCGGCGACCTGGCGCACCACCTCGGCCGCGGGCAGGCTCACGTGCGGGCCCCGCGCCACGCGGGTGATGCAGAAGGCGCAACGCTCGTCGCAGCCGGTCTGCACCACCACGGGCAGGCGCGTGCGGGAGGTGAGGGGAAAGGGCAGGTCCTCCCCGCTCGCCCCGAAGTGGGCGAGGAGCTCCGCTTCCTCGGCGAACACGAGCGCCCCCGGCATCGCCGCCCGCCAGCGGTCCGCGTCGACCCGGGCCGAGCAGCCGAGCACCACGAGTCCCTGACCGGCCCGGGCCACGGCGTGGGCCGCCTGCCGGGACTTGCGGTCCGACTCCCCGGTCACCGTGCAGGTGTTCACCAGCACCCACTCGGCCTCCTCCTCCGAGGCGGCGCGCGCGTGCCCGGCGCGGGCGAGCGCCCCGGCCAGCCGGGCGGAGTCCAGCTGGTTCAGCTTGCAGCCGAGCGTGCGGATGAAGAACCTCACGGCTGCACAGCATAGCCGCTCGGGAGGGCCTGGGGCCCCCGGGGTGGAGTCAGGCCCTCGAGTGGAGTCGGACCCTCGAGTGGTGGCTCAGGGCCCCGGGCGGAGTCAGGCCCCGGGGTCGATGGAGTAGAGCAGCGCCTGCAGGAGGAGACCGACCTCGCGGGGGCTGCGGGCGTCCACCTCGAACACCGGTGGGGGACGGGTCCTTGCCCGGGGGGAGTGGCGCCTGAGGTGCGCGTGGTACTCGGCCACCCCCGGACGCGCCAGGTAGTCCGTGTGCGTCACCGCCACGGCCGCGCCGGCGCCGGCCGGGAGCTGCTCGAGGAAGGGGAGCCCGAGACCGAGGTCGCGGAAGGGCTCCTCCGACCGGTTGTCCGCCAGGAACACCAGCCCGAGCACACCCCGGTCCACCGCCGCCGCCAGCGCCCGGGCCTGGCGCGGGAGTTCGATGCCGTAGAGGTGCAGCTGCCCCCCGGGTGGCAGGAGCAGCCGGCCGTAGCTCAGGACCTCCCCGGGTGGGGCCTGGGACCCGAAGGCGAAGCGGGCATCCCGGGTGGCCAGGGGCCCGTCGCAGAGGGCGCCCATGGCCGAGCGCTTGCCGGCGCCCTCGGTGCCCACGAACAACAGGCGCTGGTGCAGCTGCAGCCCACCCGCGGGCTGGCCGCCGGCACGCTCCCCACCCTCGGCGCCCAACCGCGCCAGCACCTGGTCCACCGACCGGGGGCGGTCCTCGGGACGCAGCGCGGTCATCCAGTCCACCAGCTCCAGCAACTCCCGGGTGTAGCGCCCGCGACCGATGACCCTGGCCGCGCGCATGGGCTCGCCACGCCCGTCGGCGAGCGCCCGCTGACGAACGCGGGCATCGGTGGGGAGGCGCCCCGAGATGCAGCGGTAGAGGGTCGCCCCGAGCGCGTACAGGTCCGAGGCCGGACCGAGCGGCCCGCGGTGGCCGTACTGCTCGATCGGCGCGTAGCCGTGGGTGAGGACGTTGGCCGAGTCCCGGCTCGACCCCAGCTCCACCTCCGCGGCGCCGAAGTCGATGAGGCAGGGCGGGCCATCCTCGCGCAGGAAGATGTTGCTCGGCTTGATGTCCCGGTGCAGGAAACGCTTGCGGTGCACCTCCCGCAGACCCTCCAGGACCGGCACGACGAGCCGGCGCAGCCAGGCCTCGTCGGGGGGCGCGTCGGACCGTTGCAGCCAGTCCGCCAGGCTGGACCCCTCTTCGAAGTCCATGACCATGTAGGCGGTGCCGTTGCCGGTGAGGTAGCGCCAGACCCTCACGATGTTCGGATGGCGGAAGCGGGCGAGCACCTGCCCCTCACCGACGAAGCGGCTCTTCATCCAGTCGAAGGCGGGGGCGTTCTCGGGGTTGCTGGGGACGACCGTCCCGTCCTCCCCGCGCCGCACGAGCTGGCGGGGGAAGAACTCCTTCAGGGCCACCGGCATCCCCAGGTGGGTGTCGATGGCCCGGTAGGTGATGCCGAAGGCACCGACGCCGAGCACCTGCTCGATCTGGTACTCCTGAACCATCAGGCCGGGGGCCAGCTGGGACACGGCGGCTCAGCGCCCCACCAGACCGCGCAGCCGCGCCGAGACCACCCCGAGCAGCGGGCGGCTCGCCGCCGGGCCGGGTGGCTCCGGCTGGAAGAGCCGGTCCGAGGCCCGGCGGGCCTGACCGGCGAGCCCCACCGCGTGCGCAGCCCCGTAGAACGCGAAGACGTAGCGCTGGGGAACGGCGAGGACCTCGACGGTGAACGCGAGCGACACCGCCTGGGCCAGCCACAGGGAGGCGACCCGGGCCGCCTGGGGCACCGCCGGGATTCGGGTCAGGTTGGGCCATCGCGCCAGATAGACCCGGCCGTGCACGGCGGTCCCCGCGGGGAGGCGCCCCCGGTAGGTCCACAGCGCCATCTGCCAGAGGAAGGCCTCGGCGCTCTCCCAGCGGGTGCGCTCCACGAAGGCGCCGAGTGAGCCCTCCGGGGGCACGGGCTCGACCCGGGGCGGCTCGGACAGGCGCTCGGCCTGGCAGAGGTCCCAGAGCGCCTGGCGGGGCAGGTCGGTACGCACGGCTGCTCCCTCCTCCTCCACCCGCAGCGCGTGCTCGCCCAGGCGCAGCACCCAGGCCCCCCCGCTGGCCGCCGCGCGCGCGACGACCATCCGGCACGCACCGAGGAAGCGCTCGCCGGTGTCCAGGAAGAGGCCGGCGACGGCCCCCGGGTCGGCGAGATCCACGTCCTCGGCATCGCCGCAGAGCTCCGTCGCGCTCGGCATCTCGGCCCCGCTGGCGACGGAGTCCACGCGCTCGGTGAGCGGGTCCGGGCCCCGGAGCGCGAGGGCCACCGTGCTTTCCCAGGGCGCGTGCCACGCCGCGTGGGGGCCTCTGTCCCCCGCGCCGGCCGGCGCGGCCTGTCGGGCACGGGAGGCGGGACGGCCACGGTCCGGGGAGGCAGGCGTGGGGACCGGCCGCGCTTCCCCGCCGCCCTTCAGGCTCCCCAGCTCGGCCAACAGCAGGCTCGGCCCGACGGGCTTCAGGAGGAATCGCTCGCCCGGCGGCGCGGCGCCGGCGTCTGCCGCCAGGAAGAGGGCCGGGACGGCAGGGGCGCGCAGGTGGTAGGCCTGCCATGCGGCCCGCGCCCCCTCGGCGTCCAGGTCCACCAGCAGGACCTCCGCGGCCGGCGCCTCCACCAGGGTGCACGCGCCCTCGCCCACCCCGTCGAAGAGCGCGGCGAAGCGCTCGCGCACCCGCTCCGGGGCGCCCAGGATACCGACGCGCAGCAGACTGTCCGGCGCCGGCGGAGACCCTGTCTGTGTATCCATCCCGGCTGCCATCGGCCCCGCCGGGAAAATCTTCAGACGGCGGCGCCCGCCCGCCGCCGCACGGGCGGGTGGAAAGGGTCGGCGGACCCGGGGGTGGGGCGTGCCCTACAGGTGCACGCTGAAGCGGGGGACCTTGTGGCCGTACATGAGGGCACGGAACTGGCGGCCGGACATCTGCACGAGGCTCTGGTGGTCACCGGCCTCGAGGAAGAGCTCTGGCAGTTCGAACAGCGCCTCGTCGACGACGGTGCGCACGCCGTAGGCCGGCCCGAAGGGCGGCACGGCACCCACCTCGCAGTCGGGAAAGAGGCTCGAGAGGTCCTCCTCGGTCACCAGACCGAGGTGCCGGCCCAGGATCTCGTCGACCCAGGCCAGCTGGATGTGATGGGTGGCCGGAACGACCGCCATCAGGTAGCCCTGCTCGTCGGCGAGCACCACGGCCTTGGCGAGGAAGTTGCCCCGCACCCGAGCCGAGTGGGCGGTCTCCCAGCTCGCGTGCGTGTGCGGGTGGCTGACGAGGTCGTACTCCACCCCCTTGACCCGCAGGTACTCCTCGACCGTTGCCACGATTGCCATGAGCGACTCCTCGTCTGCGCCGTGCACGGGGGCGTAGAGAGTATAGCCGCCGGCCCCACTGCCCGACGTCCGCCCCCGGGGCCGAGACGGGGTCCCCCCGCGGACCTTGGCACCGGTGCGGGCGCGACTACGGGGCGGTCTCGGGCCGTGAAGGGGGCGTCGGGGACTCGGGGGAAGGCGGGGACTCGGGCGAGTGCGGAATCGCTGGCGACACCGGCAACCCCGGGGGAGGCGTGCGCCCGGCGCGGTCCTCGCGCCAGCGCTGGAAGTAAGGCTGGGCCAGGTAGTCCTTGCTCAGGACGAAGTCGAGGACGGAGGCCAGGCGGTGGAAGCGGACCACGGAGTCCACCCGGATGATCTCCCTGCCGTTCTCGTCGAAGAACAGCACGGTCGGGGGGTAGAACAGGCCGAGCTCCCGGGCCCACTGGCTCGCGGTCACCCTCCTCCCGTCCGGGGTCAAGACGGGCGTCCCCGCCCCCATGTCGAGCTGGACCACCTCGAACTGTTCGAGCGCCTGGCGGATCCGGGGGTCGCGGAGCTGCTCGGAGTGCAGGATGTCACAGGCGTGGCACTGGGGCTGCTCGAAGAACACCGCGAGAGGGCGCTCGGCCGGGAAGCGGGTCCGGTCGAGCAGATGGGGCGGGCGGGCGAACAGGGGGTCGTCCACCAGGTCCTCGGGCTCGAAGCGCAGGTTGGGCTCGGCGCGGGCCAGATAGTCGCGAAAACCGATGCGCCCGTGGTGCCCGTCGGCGACGTATTCGAGCGCCGCCCCGAACTCGTAGGGCGGGTAATACCCGCGCAGGCGGAACACCTCCTCGCCCTGCTCGCCGTAGAAGATCAGGGTCGGCGTGAACTGGGCCTTCTCCCGCTCGGCGAAGGCCTTGCTGGAGAGCCGCTCGCCCCGGGTGTCCACGACCTCCACGTCGCTCCAGATGTCGATGGGCACGACGTCGAAGTGCCGGCGCGTGTAGGCGACGATGTCCGCCTTGCCGAAGTTGACCTCCAGGAGCGCCTGGCAGTAGGCGCAGTCGCGCTGCCCGAAGTAGACGACCAGCCTGCGGCCCGCGGCGGCCGCCTCCTGCACGTCCTCCCGCAGGTCGAGGAAGCTGTGCTTGAACCAGTCCGGGTACGCCATCTCGCGGGACCCCGGGCCGTCCTGGAAGGACACGGCGTCGAACGGGTCGACACCCGCTTCCGGCCCCGCGGCAGCGAGCGGACCCGGGGTCAGAAGGATCGCCAGGACGGCGGGGATCAGGCGGGTGCAGGGGTGGGAAGACATGGCGCTGGACTCGAGGGGCGAACAGTGGCTGAGCGGTGCACTTCGCCCATGTTAGACACGGCGGGAGCGAAAAGCACCGACGGCAGCGACGCCGAGCAGGGTGAGCCCCGCCCCGAGCACCACGGGCACGTTGCCGAGCGCCGCGTAGGGCGTGGTCCCGGACCGGGGCGTGACGGAACCGCGCAGGACCACCGACTGGAACTGGGGCACACGCGCGGTGACGGAGCCTTGCCAGTCGATCAGGGCCGAGACACCGGTGTTGGTCGCCCGCACCAGGTCGCGGCCGGTCTCGACAGCCCGCATCCGGGCCATCTGCTGGTGCTGGTGGGGCGCCACCGTGTCCCCGAACCAGGCGTCGTTGCTGAGGTTCACGAGGAGGTCGGCGGCGGGCAAGGCGTCGATGACCTCCTCCCCGAAGGCGTCCTCGTAGCACACCGACACGCCGACCCGCAGGCCGTCCACGGGGAGCGGCGGCTGGCCCGCGGGACCCGCGCTGAAATCGGACATGGGGGCGTGCAGGAGGTCGAGCACCCGCCCGAGCACCGGTGAGAACGGAACGTACTCGCCGAACGGGACCAGGTGGCGCTTGTGGTAGACGCCGATCTCGGAGCCGAGGGCCATGACGCTGTTGAAGTAGCGCCCGCTCTCCGCGTCCCGGAAGGGGACCCCGAGCAGCACGTCCGCCCCGTGCGCGCGCGCCTCGTCCGAGAGCTCGGCGAGGAAGCCCTGCACGCGGTGGGCGAAGGCGGGCACCGCGGTCTCCGGCCACACCACGAGGTCCGCGTCCCAGTGGGCGCGGGTGAGGGCCAGGTGGTGGGCCATGCTCGCGGCACGCTGCTCGTCGCGCCACTTGAGGTCCTGGGCGACGTTGCCCTGGACGACGGCGACGCTGCGCGCCGGGCCGCTCGGCCGGGTCCACTCGGCGTGCCCCAGCCCCCAGCCGAGGCCCCACAGGGCTGCCAGGGCGGCGCCCGCCGCGACCCGTCCCGGGACGGGGACGCCGCCCCGCACGAGCGCGAGGAGCAGTCCCGCACTCAGCGCGACGGCCCACCCGACCCCGTAGACGCCGAGCACCGGAGCGAGCCCACCGAGCGGCGCCCCGACCTGGCTGTAGCCCACCTGCAGCCAGGGGAAACCGGTGAAGAGCCAGCCCCGGACCCACTCCACCAGGACCCAGGCGGCCGGCAGCAGGGTGAGCGCCCGCCAGCGCCACGACAGCCCCCGCCCCAGGCGCGCCTGGAGATACCCCAGGGCGGCCGGGTAGAGGGCCATGAACGCCACGAAGGCGACGGTGAGGGCGAGCGCCGCCGCCGGCGGGACCTCGCTGAAGGTGAAACTCTCCCGAACCCAGGAGGTCCCGACGCCGAAGAGCCCCAGACCGAAGAGCCATCCGCGCCACGCAGCCACCCCCGCACCCTCGGAGGCGAGCCACAGGCCGAACAGGCCAGCCAGCAGCAGGGGTGCCAGGGGGGAGAGCCCCCAGGGGGCGAAGGCGAGCGGCAGGGCCGCCCCGAGGGTGCCGGCAAGCAGGTCGAAGAGGCGCCCGCGGGCGCCGCGCTCAGGGCTTGCGCGCAGGGGTGCGGACCTTGACCAGGTGGACCCGCCGGCCGTCGGCGTTCAGGACCTCGAAGTCGAGGCCGCCCAGGGAGACCCGGTCGCCCCGCTCGGGGAGCCGGCCGAAGGCCTTGAGCAGCAGTCCGCCGACGGTGTCGAGCTCGGCGTCGCTCAGCTCGGTCCCGAAGGCCTCGTTGAACTCCTCGATGGGGGTGAGGGCCTTGACGATGAACTCCCCGTCCCCGTGCCGGCGGATGAAGCCCTCGTCCTCGCCGACGTCGTATTCGTCGTCGATCTCGCCCACGATCTGCTCGAGCACGTCCTCGATGGTCGCCAGGCCGGCGACCCCCCCGTACTCGTCCACCACGATCGCCATGTGGTTGCGGGTGCTGCGAAAGTCCCGCAGCAGGACGTTGAGCCGCTTGCTCTCCGGCACGAACACCGCGGGGCGCAGCCACTCGCGGATGTTGAAGGGGCCGGGGCGCGTCTGGGCCAGCGGCGGCAGGAGGTCCTTGGCGAGCAGGATCCCCACGACCTCGTCGCGGCTCTCGCCGATGACCGGGAACCGGGAGTGCCCGGACTCGGTCACCGTGCGGAGGATCTCCTCGAACGGCGCGTCACGCTCCACCGCGACCATCTGGGCACGGGGCACCATGACGTCGCGGACCTGCATTTCGGAGACCTGGAAGGCGCCCTCGACCATCGCCAGCACGTCGGGGTCGAGGAGGTGGCGCTGCTCGGCGTCGCGCAGGAGCTCGATCAGCTCCTGGCGGTCCCTTGGCTCGCCGAGCAGGGCGTGGCCCAGCCGCTCGAGCCAGCCGGGACCGCCGGTAGGTCGGTCTTCACTCATACGTTGTCCCTGTCGTTGTCCCTTTCGTTGTCCCTTTCGTTGTCCCTGTCCCCATAGGGGTCGTCGATCCCCAGGCCCCGGAGCACCTCGACCTCGACCCGCTCCATCACGGCGGCCTCGGCCTCGCTCCCGTGGTCGTAGCCGACGAGGTGCAGAATACCGTGAACGACGAGATGGGCCCAATGGCTGCGCGGGGCCTTCCCCTGGCTTCGAGCCTCCTCCTCCACCACTGGCGCGCAGAGGACGAGCTCGCCGAGCCAGGGCAGGTCGACGCCCGGCGGCGGGTCGAAGGGGAAGGAGAGCACGTTGGTGGGGCCGTCCTTGCCCCGATAGCGGTGGTTGAGCGCCGCCCCCTCCTCCCGGTCCACCACCCGTACCCCCACCTCGGCGACGGCGCGGCGCCCGGCGAGGGCCGCCCCGGCCCACCGCCGGAAACTCGCGGGCGCCGGCAGACCCCGCCTCGCGACGGCGTACTGGACGCGGACCGCGACCTCGAGGGCCTCGGGGTCGCTCACGGCCGCTCCGGGGCAGAGTTGCCCGTAGCGGGGGGAGCTCCCGAGACCCCCGCGCCTCCCCCCTCGCTCTCGCGCTCCGCCGCCGCGTAGGCGTCGAGGATGCGCGCGACCAGGGGGTGGCGCACCACGTCCCGGGAGTTGAAGAAGGTGAAGCTGATCCCCTCGACGCCGCGCAGGACCTCGGTGACGTGCCGCAGACCCGAGCGCTGGCTGCGGGGGAGGTCCACCTGGGTGACGTCCCCCGTCACCACGGCGGTGGAGCCGAACCCGATGCGGGTCAGGAACATCTTCATCTGTTCCACGGTGGTGTTCTGGGCCTCGTCCAGGATGACGAAGGCGTCGTTCAGGGTGCGGCCCCGCATGAAGGCGAGCGGAGCGACCTCGATGACGCTGCGCTCGATGAGCCGGGCGACCCGCTCGAAGCCGAGCATCTCGTAGAGGGCGTCGTAGAGTGGCCGCAGGTACGGGTCGACCTTCTGGGCCATGTCGCCCGGCAGGAAGCCCAGGCGCTCGCCCGCCTCCACCGCGGGCCGGACCAGGACCAGCCGGCGAACCCTCTCCGCGCCCAGGGCCTCGACGGCGGCGGCAACCGCCAGATAGGTCTTGCCGGTGCCCGCCGGGCCCACGCCGAAGTTCACGTCGTGGGTGCGGATGTTCTGCAGGTAGCGCGCCTGGTTGCCACCCCGGGCCCGCACGGGGGCGCCGCGCGTGCGGACCTCGACGGGCGCCTCGGACTCCCCGGCCAGCGCCGCGTCGATGCCCGCCTGCTGCAGCGCGAGGTGCACCTCGGCCGGCGTCAGCGGCTCGGCCGCGGTGCTGGCGCCGTAGAGGGTGGTGAGGACCTGCCCGGCCGCCCGTGCGGCCTCCGGCTCGCCGAGCAGGCGGAAGCGCTGCCCCCGGCGCTCGATCTCGACCCCCAGGCGGCGCTCGACCTGGCGCAGGTGCTCGTCGAACTGACCGCAGAGGCTCGCCAGGCGCCGGTTGTCTGCGGGCTCCAGGACCAGGTCGACGACGGAGGGCGGGCCCAAGACGGTCAGACCCTCGCCGGGGCGCTGGAGGAATCCACGCGGCGGCCCCTCAGGCTGTTCGGGAGCGCCTCGGTGATGACCAGCGGGACGAACGCGCCCACCAGCGACGGCTCGCCGGTGAAGTTCACCACGCGATTGTTCTCGGTGCGGCCCGCGAGCATCGAGGGGTCCTTGCGTGACGGGCCTTCCACCAGCACGACCCGCGTGGTGCCGACCATCGCCTCGGCGACCGCGCGCTCCCCGCGGGCCAGGCGCTCCTGGAGCACCGCGAGCCGCTCGCGCTTGGCCTCCAGCGGGACGTCGTCGGGAAAGGCCGCGGCAGGGGTGCCCGGGCGCGGGCTGTAGACGAAGCTGAAGGAGTGGTCGAACCCCACCGCGTCGACCAGGTCCAGGGTGGCCTGGAAGTCCTCTTCGGTCTCGCCCGGGAACCCGACGATGAAGTCCGAGGACAGGCTGATGCCGGGGCGCGCCTCGCGCAGGCGCTCGACGACCTCGCGGTAGCGGGAGACACCGTGGCGGCGCTTCATTCGCGCCAGTACCCGGTCCGAGCCGCTCTGCACCGGCAGGTGCAGATGCCCCACCAGGGCCGGCACCTCACGGAAGGCACCCAGCAGGGAGTCCGTCATCTCCGCGGGGTGGGAGGTGGTGAAGCGGATCCGCCCGATGCCCTCGAGCTCCGCCGCACACCGGACGAGGAGAGCGAGGTCCGCCACCGCGCCGTCCTGGCTCGCGCCCCGGTAGGCATTCACGTTCTGGCCGAGGAAGGTCACCTCGCGCACGCCCCCCGCGGCGAGCCCCGCCACCTCCGCCACCACGTCGTCGAGCGGCCGGCTCACCTCCTCGCCCCGGGTGTACGGCACCACGCAGTAGGTGCAGTACTTGCTGCAGCCCTCCATCACCGTGACGTAGGCGCTCGGTCCCTGCACCCGCTGCGGGGGCAGGTGGTCGAACTTCTCGATCTCCGGGAAGGAGACGTCCACCACCGCCCGCCCGGAGCGCTCCACCTCGTCCAGCAATCGGGGCAGCCGGTGGAGCGTCTGGGGTCCGTACACGATGTCCACGTACGGGGCCCGCGCCCGGATCGCCGCCCCTTCCTGGCTCGCGACGCAACCTCCGACCGCGATCACGACCCCGGGCCGGCGCGCCTTCAGCGGACGCCACTGACCGAGCTGCGAGAAGACCTTCTCCTGGGCCTTCTCTCGCACCGAGCAGGTGTTGACCAGCAACACGTCGGCTTCTTCCGGGTCTTCGGTCAGGACCAGCCCCTTCGCCGCCGCCAGGAGATCGGCGGTACGGGCACTGTCGTGCTCGTTCATCTGACAGCCGAAGGTCTTGATGTACAGCTTGCGGGCCATGGGGGAATGCTATCAGGGATTCAGATCGGGCAGCCCGCGCCGGGGGCGCACCTGGCGCGCCCGCTCGGAGCTCGCGACCTCCCGCCGGAACCGGCGGCGGAACTCACGCTTCCAGACCCCCAGGTCCAGCGCCTGCCCCGCGTAGGCGGCGCGGTCGAGGTCCTGCAGCATGCGCGGAAGCACGGCCGTCCCCTCTCGCTCCCCGGCAGGGCGCAGACGCTCGCCGATGACCGGCAGCGGCGCGGTCGGGGCCATGCTGAGAGACCGGCAGGCAAAGTGCTGCACCACCCGGCAGAGCCCCTCGGGATGCTCCTCGCGCACCGCGCAACGCACGCACCACCACGCCTTCACCCGCAGTGGAGTCGCCGCCGCCACCCCGACCACCATCCGCCGGGTGACCCGGTGGGCACCACCCAGCGCCCGACCCAGGGGCTCGCCGACCGCGCGCGCGAGCCGCTCCCGCAACCCGGGTCGACGGGGGCGCGGCCGCCGCGCGGGCCTGGCGGCAGGGGCCTCGGCCGGGGAGCGCAGGGT
>CALMKJ010000061.1 GCA_937867305.1 uncultured Ectothiorhodospiraceae bacterium
CCCGGGCGGCCGGAGAAGTCGATGACGACCCGCGACAGGGCCTCGTCCAGGGGCACGTAGGCGTGCCCGTAGCGGACGATCCCCCGCCGGTCACCGAGGGCCTGCCGGAAGGCCTCCCCCAGCGCGATCCCGATGTCCTCCACGGTGTGGTGGGCGTCGATCTTCAGGTCGCCCCGGGCCCGCACCTCCAGGTCGAAGAGTCCGTGGCGGGCCACCTGGTCGAGCATGTGGTCGAGAAAGGGGAGTCCGGTCGCCTGTTGCGAGCGCCCTTCCCCGTCCAGGGCGAGGACCACCGTGATCTGTGTTTCCAGCGTCTCGCGATGGACGCTCGCTTCTCGGGCAGGCATGGTGTTGGCGAACCAGTGGATTCGTTCAGCCCAAAGCATAGCGGAAGTGCGGGGGTCCCAGAACCTCGACCTCGGCCGGACCGGGCGCAAGCCTGGCCGGGACCGGGCGGAACGCTGACCCCACCCCCTGCGATATTGATCGCGATCAAAAACTCTGGTCTAATCGTGCGTGGACAGGGGGGGCGCACCCGGCATGGCGTCAGGCAACAAACTCCTGGATGTCGCTTCGGTCAGAGTCGCCTGCGGCGATTGCAGTCTGTCGAAGCTGTGCGTGCCCATGGGGCTCGAGGCCGCGGACATGGACCGGCTCGACACCCTGATGAAGCGGCCCCGGCCGTTGCGCCGAGGCGAGCACCTGTTCCGGGCCGGTGACCGGTTCCACTCCATCTACGCGGTCCGCTCCGGCTCGGTCAAGAGCTACACCCCCTGTCACGACGGCTCCGAGCAGGTCATCGGCTTCCACCTGCCGGGTGAGCTCGTGGGGCTCGACGCCATCGAGAGCGAGGAGCACGTCTGCGCAGCCCGCGTTCTCGAGACCACAAGCGTCTGCGTGCTTCCGTTCGACCGGATCCAGGAGATCGCCTGCGAGGTCCCGAGCCTCCAGCGCCAGTTCCTGCGCCTCATGAGCAAGGAGCTCGCGCACGAGGAGGCGATGCTGATGCTCCTCGGCAAGGCCAGCGCGGAGGAGCGCCTCGCCACCTTCCTGCTGAGCCTGGCCCAGCGCTTCAAGGCGCGGGGCTTCTCGGAGACGGAGTTCAACCTCAGCATGTCCCGGCACGACATCGGGAACTACCTGGGGCTGGCGGTGGAGACCGTGAGCCGGATGTTCTCCAAGCTCCAGGAGGACGGGGTGCTCAGCGTCCACCGCAAGAACATCCGGATCCACGAGCCGGCGCGGCTGCGCTCCATGCTGCGCCTGGACGAAAACCGCAGCGTCGCCCGCTGCGGCTGACCCGCGGCCGCACCCGGCAGGCAGGGACGCGGAGACGGCCGGTCTCTGCGCGTGGGCCCGTGGCGGCGCCTTGACACAGATCAAAATTAGACCCCCTTTTTAAAATCAGAATGGGCTGTCCTGTCGGGCCGCTCCGGCCCGGGGTCGTGCCCGTTTCCGCCGTCCGGCGGGGCGGGCCCGGCGTCGTCCGGGACCAAACTCTCAAGGGGGATAGCTATGTCTGCCGTCGCCAAGACCTATAACGACAAGGTGGTGCGTCAGTTCGCCATCATGACGGTGGTCTGGGGCATTGTCGGGATGCTGGTCGGCGTGATCATCGCCGCCCAGATGATCTGGCCCCAGCTCGGAGAAGGCATTTCCTGGCTGAGCTTCGGGCGCCTGCGCCCGCTGCACACCAACGCGGTCATCTTCGCCTTCGGCGGCTCGGTGCTGTTCGCCGCTTCCTACTACGTGGTGCAGCGCACCTGCCAGGTCCGGCTGTTCGGGGGCCCGCTGGTGCCGTTCACCTTCTGGGGCTGGCAGGCGATCATCCTGCTGGCCGCCATCACGCTCCCGCTCGGGCTCACCTCCAGCAAGGAGTACGCGGAGCTGGAGTGGCCCATCGACGTCCTGATCACCCTGGTCTGGGTGGCCTACGCGATCGTGTTCTTCGGGACGATCATCCTGCGCAAGCAGAAGCACATCTACGTCGCGAACTGGTTCTTCGGGGCCTACATCATCACCATCGCGGTCCTGCACCTCGGCAACAGCGCCGAGCTCCCGGTGAGCCTCTGGAAGTCCTACTCGGCGTACCCGGGCACCATCGACGCCATGGTGGAGTGGTGGTACGGCCACAACGCGGTCGGTTTCTTCCTCACCGCCGCGTTCCTCGGGATGATGTACTACTTCATTCCCAAGCAGGCGGGGCGGCCGGTGTACTCCTACCGCCTGTCGGTCGTGCACTTCTGGGCCCTGGTGTCCATCTACATGTGGGCCGGCCCGCACCACCTGATGTACACCGCCCTGCCGAACTGGACGCAGTCCCTCGGCATGGTGTTCTCGCTGATCCTGCTGGCCCCGTCCTGGGGCGGCATGATCAACGGCATCATGACCCTCTCGGGCGCCTGGTACAAACTGCGCACCGACCCGATCCTGCGCTTCCTGATCGTCTCCCTGTCCTTCTACGGCATGTCGACCTTCGAAGGCCCGATGATGTCGGTGAAGACCGTCAACGCCCTCTCGCACTACACCGACTGGACGATCGGCCACGTGCACTCGGGCGCCCTCGGCTGGGTCAGCCTCGTCACCATCGGCACGTTGTACGCCCTGCTGCCGAAGCTCTTCGGCAAGACCGAGATGTACAGCGTGAAGCTCATCAACACCCACTTCTGGCTCGGCACCATCGGCATCGTGCTCTACGTGGTCTCTCTCTGGGTCGCCGGAATCATGCAGGGCCTGATGTGGCGGGCCATCAACGACGACGGCACGCTCACCTACAGCTTCATCGAGAGCCTGGAGGCCATGTATCCGTTCTGGACCGTCCGCCTGATCGGTGGCGGGCTGTTCATGCTCGGCATGTTCCTGATGGCCTACAACGTCTGGAAGACGGTGGCCGGGGCGCGACCGGTGCAGGTCCCGGTCCCGCAGGCGGCGTGACGGAGGAGTCGATCCATGAGCCACGAAACGATTGAGAAGAATGTTGGCTTGATGATGATCCTGATCCTGCTGGTGATCAGCGTCGCCGGCCTGGTTCAGATCGTTCCCTTGTATTTCATCAAACAGACGACCGAGGCCGTCGCCGGGCTGAAGCCGTACACGCCGTTGCAGCTCGAGGGCCGCGACGTCTACATCCGCGAAGGCTGCAACAACTGCCACTCGCAGATGATCCGGCCGTTCCGGGCGGAGACCGAGCGCTACGGGCCCTACTCGGTGGCGGGTGAGTTCGTCTACGACTACCCGTTCCTGTGGGGGTCGCGGCGGACCGGGCCGGAGCTCGCGCGCGTCGGGAACCGCTATGGCGACGAGTGGCACCGCGTGCACTTCACCAATCCCCGGGACGTGGTCCCCGAGTCCAACATGACGGCCTACCCCTGGTTCTCGGAGAACGTCCTCGACGGAGCGGGCACCCCGGACAAGCTGAAGGGCTTGAAGCTCCTCGGGGTGCCGTACACGGACGAGGACATCAAGGGGGCGACGGACGCCGTAAAGGGCAAGACTGAAATGGAGGCCCTGATCGCGTACCTGCAGGTGCTTGGCACCTACGTGAAGAAATAGGGCAACCAACATGAACTGGTGGGGCAACCTGTGGGGCGTGTACACACTGATCCTCCTGGCTGTGTTTCTCGGGATCGTGTGGTGGGCCTGGAGCGCAAAGCGCGCCAGGGCATTCCGGGAGGCCGCAGAGCTCCCGCTCACCGAGGACAGGCCGCATAACGAGCAGCCCCCCGCCCAGTCGAAGGAGGCGCGTCATGAGTGACGGTTGGAGCTGGTACATCGCAATCATTTCGGTCTTGAACATCCTGGCGATGGCATGGCTGATCTGGTGGAGCGGCAAGGGCAGCAGTCAGCACTACGCCCAGGGTGCGGAGATGAGCCACACCTGGGACGGGGACCTGCGGGAGATGAACAACCCGCTGCCGCGCTGGTGGCTGTGGCTGTTCTACTCCACCATCGTCTTCGCCCTGCTGTATCTGGCCCTCTACCCCGGCCTCGGGAAGGCGCCGGGCCTGCTGAACTGGACCCAGGAGCAGGAGTACGCGGACGAGGTCAAGGCGGCCGACGCGGAGTACGGCCCCATCTTCAAGAAGTACGCCGAGATGGACCTGAAGGCCGTGGCCAGGGACCCGCAGGCCATGAAGATGGGACAGCGCATCTACGCGAGCTACTGCGCCCTCTGCCACGGCGCGGACGCCCGCGGGGCGCGGGGCTTCCCGAACCTCGCCGACCAGGAATGGCTCTGGGGCAGTGACCCGAAGGCCATCAAGTTGAGCGTGGCCGAGGGCCGCATGGGCGTCATGCCCGGCTTCTCCGGTGCCCTGGGCGAGCAGGGGCTCGAGGAGATCACCGACTACCTCCTGAAGCTGGCGGGCCGTGAGCACGACGCCAAGCGCGCGGCGGCCGGCGAGGGGCGGTACGCGCTCTGCGCGGGCTGCCACATGCCGGACGGCAAGGGCAACCAGGCCCTTGGTGCGCCGAACCTGACCGACAACATCTGGGTCTACGGCGCCTCGCGCAACTCCATCAAGGAGTCGATCGCTGCCGGCCGGCAGGGCCTCATGCCCGCGCACAACGAGTTCCTGGGCGATGCCAAGAGCCACCTCGTTTCGGCCTACGTCTGGAGCCTGTCGAACCCCGCGAAATAGCCGCGGGCGAAGTCACACGAAATAACGAGACATCGCAGTGAGATGCGCGGGGCGCCGTCCACCGGCGCCCCGCCCCAAGGGGGTGTGATGTGGATAAGGTCATTGAGCTGCTGCTTGGCAGCTGGATCGGGGTTCTCTCGCTCTTCACGATTCTGTTCATGGTCGGGATGGCGATCTTCCTGGTCATCTTCATGCGCAAGCACATGAAGGAGCCGG
>CALMKJ010000062.1 GCA_937867305.1 uncultured Ectothiorhodospiraceae bacterium
GGCACGCCGGTACGCCTGAGTCTAGTAGCAGTCCGTCTCCGCGAGCTCGGGCCAGCGGCTGATGGTGACCCCGCGGTACTTGTGCCTCCGGAAGTCCTCGGCAGGGTGGTCCAACACAAGAGGAAACACATACGGAATCACCCCCTCGGGAAGCTCCCCGTACAGCGGTCGGGCCCGCCCCAGCTCAGAGCATCGGTCCAGCAGAAACCTGTAGTTATCCCTGCGGGCCGTTGCGCTGCGGCGAAAATCGATCCTGCGGAACATGACCCTTGCCATCAGGGTCGAGCCCAAGCCGGCTTCCTTCGCGTCGAACCACCGCATCCCGCCTGCGCCCTCTTCACCCGGCGGCCCCGCGGCTTGATCGAGCGGCTTGGCACTCAGCGCTTCCGTGGAATGCTCATCCACGGTCTGCCGCGGACCCTTCCGAACACCCGAGAACACGTGACTGAGCGCCCTCTCCACCACGCGATAGACTGCGCGCAATTGACGACCGACGTCCGGCCGTTGCACCCGGGGCCACACCACCGGCCCGGCGTTGCTGCATACCAGCCCACCGTCCGGGCCCGGGCAGAACTTCCAGGTGCTGGCCACTGCGAAGTCCCCGACGTACCCGGGCGGCGAGTCCTCTCCCCCCCCGTAAAGCGCGTGCGCGCAGTCCTCGACGAGGACCGCTCCGTAGCGGTCACACAGCTCCCGGACACCATCCATCCCCAGCGGAAACCCGAAATACCGGGTAGCGACTACCGCCTTTGCGCCTCTCTGAAGCAGCCCTTCGAGGTGCTCCCTGTCGAGGCTCAGGTCATTCTCCAGGCGGTAGAACTCCACGTCAGCCCCGAGCCACACGGCAGGTTCCACCATGGAGCCACAGTGATAGGCCGGCAGCAGCACCCTCTCATTGCGTTTCACGCCAGCGGCCATCAGTGCGAAGGCGATGGCATAACGCCCGGCTGCAAGGCCGACACAATCCTTTCCCGAGAATCTCGTGTAGCGCGCAGCGCCGCTGACCACGCGCCCCATACGAACCCGCCAT
>CALMKJ010000063.1 GCA_937867305.1 uncultured Ectothiorhodospiraceae bacterium
CGAGCAGGGGATTCCCGGTCTGCTTGGCGAAGGCCTCGAAGTCCTTGACCGACCCCGGGTCGGTGGCGACCACGCGCAGCACGCGGCCACTCTGCAGGGTCGATAACGCCTTCTTGGCGCGCAGGACCGGAAGGGGGCAACCCAGCCCCGATGCGTCGAGCTCCTGGTCGAAGACGGCCATCAATGGTCTCCTGTGGGCGGCCGGAAGGGGTGAATCGGCCCAGTTTCCCTATATAGGCAAATCGACCGGTGCCTGCAACTCGCGCCGGGTGTCGTGATCAGCGCCGCGGCCCCGGTGGCCTGCCCGGGGACCTGCACGCGGGTCGCAGGGCATGGAGAGGCCCGGGCGGCGGGACCTCAGGACTTGGGGCAGAGTCCGCGCTCGACGGCAATCACCGCCGCCTCCACGCGTGAGTGCACCTCGAGCTTGCGAAGGATCGACTTCACGTGGAGCTTGACGGTCCCGTCGGAAATGCCCAGCTCCCGGGCGATGACCTTGTTGCTCTGCCCGGCGGCCAGGTGGCAGAGGATGTCCATTTCCCTCCGGGTCAGGGTCGAGAAGGACAGCCGGCCCGGGTGCGGTGGGGTGTCCTTCTGGAGGGCCCGGGCCAGGACTCCAGCCATGTCCGGGGCGACCACGGTCCGGCCGCCCACCACGTCGTGAAGGGCGCTGACCAGCTCGTCCGGCTCCATGTCCTTCAAGAGATACCCCTGGGCCCCGCTGCGCAGGCTCTCCACGAGGTCACGCTCCTCGTGGCTGGTCGTCAGCATGACCACGGGCGCCGAGAAGCCGGCGCGCCGCAGCTCGTGGATGGCGGTGAGGCCGTCCATCCCGGGCATGCGCAGGTCGAGAAGGACCACGTCGGGCAGCAGCTCGGCGGCCAGGCGGCATCCTTCGTCGCCCGCGCCGACGGCGGCCACCACCTCGATGCCCCTGCGCTGCAGCAGCTCCCGCAGCCCGCCGCGGAAGAGCGCGTGGTCGTCGATGATCAGGATTCGCACGTCGGCCCCGAGTCTCCGTCTCCACCGGTTCCAGGTACCCCGCGCCCGGCCACCTCTCGCAAGACGCTGGTCATCGCGCGCGGGCGTTGCTGAAGTTTAGCTCGACCCGCGTCCCCTCCGCCGGCTCGCTTTCCACGCTGAGCTCACCTCCGAGGCGGCGGGCCCGCTCCTGGAGGATGGCGAGCCCGAGGTGCTCACCAGCGTCGGCGGCCTCGACCTCCTCGCCAAAACCCACGCCGTCGTCTTCCACCATCACGTGATAGTGGCCTTCGTGGTCGCACCGCAGGAGGATGCGCACGGCGTGGGCGTGGCTGTGCTTGCGGATGTTCGCGAGGCACTCCTGGACGATGCGCACCACCTGCATCTCCTGGCTCGCCGCCAGCTCGGCGTGGGCACACTCCTTCTGGAAGAACGTGACGATCCCGGTCTCGCGCCGGAACCGCTCCACCAGCCCCTGCAGCGCGGCCAGCAACCCCCGGTGGTCGATCGGGGCACGAAACTGCTCGAGCAACCCCCGCAGCTCCGCGTTCGCCTCCTCCAGGCTGTTCTGGATCCGGTCCAGCTCCCGCCGCGCCTGGGCCGTGCCTCCCTGGGCGAGGGTGTCGTCGAGCATCCTCACCTGGAAGCGCAGACTCGCGAGCGTCTGCGCCAGCGAGTCGTGGAGCTCGTGGGCCAGGAGGTTGCGCTCCTGCATGATGGATAGACGCTGGGCCTGGGCGTCGACCCGGACCTTCTCCACGGCCATGCCCAGGTGCCGGCCGATGCTGGTGAGCAGGTCCCGCAGGTCGCCACGCTCGGCGAGCTCCGCCTGCTCGACGAACAGGTCGTAGACCCCGAGCGTCTTGCCGTGGTGGCGCAAGGGGACCGAGATGGTGTGCAGCCCTTCGACCATGAGCGGCGGCGGACCCTCGGGCAACGCCGCCTCGCCACCCTCCTCCCGGGCGATGACGGTGGCCCAGGCTGGGGGGCTACCGGGCGCCGGGGGCTCGTGGGCAGTCCTCTGCTCCGAGAGCCCCACGCTCGCCACCAACCGCATCTGCCCGTCCTTTTCCTGCAGCCGAACCGTCGCCGCCTGGGCCTTGACCACGTCGATGAGCGTGTGCAGGAAGCGCGTCAACAGGTCGTTCAGGTCGTTGAACAGGTTGACGCTCGCGGCCACGTCATAGAGGACCTGCAGGGAGCGGGTCTTCTGCGCCAGCGTTTCCGTGTGGCGGTGGACCTCCTGGTCCATCCGCTCGCTCAGGCGCTGCAGTGCGTCGCCGAGGTCGTTGATGTCCTCGGCCACCCGCTGGAACTCCCCCCCGGCCGGCACCGGGAGGCGCGCGCCAAGGTCTCCCCCGCGCATCCGCCGCGCCCAGTCCCTCAGCTGCGCCAGGGGGCCGAGGAGCTGTCGGTCGATCCTGCGATAGAGCAGAGAGACGAGGCCGACGGCGCCGCCGAGCACCGCGATCTGGGCGACGAAGAGCGGGCGCGGCCCCGCCCCGAGCACCAGGGCGCCCGCGGAGCAGGCCAGGCAGAGACCGAGCAGCGCCAGCAGCGCGGCAAGGGGTCGACAGACCGGCCCGCCGAGAAAGCTGACCGGGCGGCCGAGCGCCCGCAGCAGGCATGCGACCCAGCGCTGCAGGGGCGAGCCCGCACCCGCATCGACCAGCCCGCAACCTTCGTCCGCGTCCACTCTCTCCTCTAAACGCAGCCCGTCGGCTTCGGCAGTCCGGCGTACTTGCACGCGAGCTTGCCCGGACCGTAGGGGAAGAGCTCGTAGAGGTACTTGCTGTTGCCCTTTTCCGGGCCGAGCTTCTTGCCCACGGCCTTCGTCAGGACCCGTACCGCCGGGGCGATCTGGTATTCCCGGTAGTACTCCCGGAGGAAGTGGATGATCTCCCAGTGGTCCGGGGTGAGGGTGAGATGGTCATCGGCTGCCATCGCCTCGGCGACCGCAGGCGACCACTCGTGCATGTTGCGAAGGTATCCCTCCTCGTCCGTATCCAGAAGCTTCCCATGGACTTCGATGGGCATGTAGCTCTCTCCCGCTTTTCGTGATGACAGGCCTCTCTCACCTAGACCCAGGCATGGACCTTGTCGTTCTCCACCGCCAGATCGACGAAACCGCGGTAATCGACGACACCGATGCCTTCGATCAGCGCGCCCTCCTCCAGTCCGCGGGCCTGAAGGTCCGGACCGAGGACGTGGACCCTGAGCCGGCGGGCCGCCTCGCGCATCTTCTCCTCCAGGACGGTGCCCTTCACCGCCGCATACACCGCGTCCTCCAGAAGCAGCAGCGCACTGCCCGGCTTGGCGAGGCGCAGTGCGCTCTCCAGCGAGCTCTTCTCGAACGGCGACCGGTTGACGGTGTGCAGCATGGCTCCCCCACTCAGAAGCTGAGGATGACGTCCTGCTCGTCCATCAGTTCCGCGACCTCCTTCGCCCCCAGCACCCGCACGGGGACGAGCAGGTCCCCCTCACCGAGCCCCCGGGCCTTCAGCGACTCCCGCTCCACGTAGAGCTTCTCCACGTCACAGGTCGCGAGCGCCCCATAGGCCGGGGAGAAATTCTTCACGCCAATGGCCCTCGTGTCCTGCCCCTTCTTGATCTGGTACACACCGTCGTCCACGAACAGCACGCTGACGTCCTGGTCGAAGGCCGCGGCGATGAGCACGGCATCCAGCGCCTCCACGGCGTACCCGGTGCCCCACGGTGCCCGGCGGTTGACGAACAGGAAGCGCTTGATTGTCCCCACCCCCTGCATCCCGTCCTCCACGCTTCCCTCCCGCGCTCAATCGCCGAAGACCACCAGACGATCGGACTCGATGGCGGCCTCGATCAGCTGACCGAGGCCCGAGACCCGGAACCGCGGCGCCAGATTGGTCGCGCCCTTGCCGTGCCTTTCGGCCTCGCCCTCGTCGACGATCCCCCGGCGCTGCGCCGCTGCCACGCAGACCACGAGGTCCAGGTCGTAGCGTTCGGCGAGCTCCGTCCAGCGTCGTCCCACGTTGCGGTCGTCCTGCGGCGGCGACGCGAGACGGGTCGCGTTGTTCACGCCGTCGTGGAAGAAGAAGACCCGTACCACCTGGTGGCCTTTCTCCAGCACCGCCCGGGTGAATTGATACGCCGAATCCGAGGCCTGGTGCTGGTACGGACCTTCGTTGACCTGGATTGCGAACTTCATCGGAGCGCGCATGCCTCCTAGAATAGTGAATAATGTCGCAAACAGGTGAGGGCTGCCGGCCCCGCTGCTTCAGGACCCGTCAACCCCACAGCGGCCGAGAGCGGTGCCCCGGCCGGGAGGACCGAAATGCGGAAGCGCAGCGGGCGCCAGACCGACCCCCTGGTCTTCATCGGGGATCGTAACGTCCGCGGTCGCGACGACAGGGCGGAGCTGGACCGGGAAGGCCGGCTCGACCCGATGCCGGGGCTCGGCACACGCACATGAGAGCAGGCCCGGGAACCGGCATGACCCCGGAGGCCGGCGAGCCGGGTCAGCGGCTCGACAAGTGGCTCTGGGTCGCACGGTTCTTCAAGACCCGGTCGCTCGCCACCGAGGCGGTCGAGGGCGGGCGGGTGCACGTGGACGGCCTGCGCGCCAAGCCCTCGCGACTGGTCCGACCCGGGAGCAGGGTGCGCGTCGGCAAGGGCGACGTGGAACTGGAGGTCGTCGTGCTCGGCCTGGCGCCCCAGCGGCGTCCCTTCTCCGAGGCATCGCAGCTCTACGAGGAAACGCCGGCCAGCCGGGATGCCCGGGAGCGCGTGGCCGCCGAGCGGCGCACTGCACCGGTCCGCGCCCCGGGTGCCGGGCGCCCCACCAAGCGCGAGCGACGCCAGTTGGCTCGGGTCACCGGAACAGGCTGAGGGCGCCCGAGGAATCCATCCGTGCGCTCGCCCCTTCATGCGTTGCTCGACGAGCCGGACTTTCCCGAGGGGCAGGTGTGGCGGCGCGCCGGATTCGGCGCCCGCGACACCATCGTCCTCGAGGGCGAGCAGGCCAGGGACGTCTACCTCATCCTCTCGGGCACGGTCGAGGTGAGGGGCACGGTGGAGCTCGAGGACCAGCGCCGCGTCCACCCCGGGTTCTGTGAGTTGCACGCGGGCCAGATCTTCGGGGAGTTGTGCCTGTTCGACGACGAGCCGCGGAGCGCCTCCGTCGTGGCTCTGACCGACTGCGAGATCGCCATCGTCGACGGCCAGTCGCTACTCGCGTACCTGGACCTGCACCCGGCCCAGGGCTACTTCGTCCTGCGCCACATCGTGCAGACGCTGGTGGAGCGCCTGCGCACGGCCAATCGCCGCTTCCTGTCGGTGTTCAGCTGGGGCCTCAAGGCCCACCAGATCGACCGGCACCTGTAACGGGCCGTGA
Source organism: uncultured Ectothiorhodospiraceae bacterium (assembly GCA_937867305.1). Classification (GTDB taxonomy): domain Bacteria; phylum Pseudomonadota; class Gammaproteobacteria; order JAABTG01; family JAABTG01; genus JAGNLM01. Next base: position 5,354 of record CALMKJ010000063.1, read on the forward strand.
TAGAATGAAAAAAGAGACAGGGCGCGAGGCATGAACACTCCCCATCATCGACCCTACCGCACCGAGGACGTGCGCATCGCGTCGATCGACGCGGTCAGCACGCCTGCGGAGGTGCACGCGGAGTACCCGGGCTCGGAAGCGGCGCTGCGCACGACCTTCGAGGCCCGCCAGGTCATCCGGGAGATCCTCCTCGGGCAGGACGACCGGCTGCTGGTGGTGGTGGGGCCCTGCTCGATCCACGACGTGAGCGCAGCGCGGGAATACGCGGGGCGGCTGCTGCCACTGCGGGAGAGGCTCGCCGACGCCCTGTACGTCGTCATGCGGGTGTATTTCGAGAAGCCACGCACGACGGTCGGCTGGAAAGGGCTCATCAACGACCCCGACCTGGACCAGACCTTCCGCATCAACAAGGGTTTGCGCCTCGCCCGCCACCTGCTCGTCGACATCAACGAGATGGGGATGCCGGCGGCGACCGAGTACCTGGACCTGATCACCCCGCAGTACGTGAACGACCTGATCAGCTGGGGCGCCATCGGCGCCCGGACCACCGAGAGCCAGGTCCACCGCGAGCTCGCGTCCGGCCTGTCCTGTCCCGTGGGGTTCAAGAACGGGACCGACGGCAACGTGCGGATCGCCATCGACGCCATCCGCTCTTCCTCCCGGCCCCACCGTTTCCTGTCCTACACCAAGGCGGGGCACTCGGCGATCTTCGCCACGCGGGGCAACGAGGACACCCACATCATCCTGCGCGGCGGTCGCAAGCCCAATTACGACAGGGCCGCGGTCGAGGACGCCTCCCAGCAGCTGCGCAAGGCCGGCGTGCGCGATCAGGTCATGATCGACTTCAGCCACGCCAACAGCGCCAAGGACCCGCGCGTGCAGATCACCGTTGCGGAGGACGTCGCCCGCCAGATCGCCGCCGGTGACCGCAGGATCATCGGCGTGATGATCGAGAGCCACCTCGTGGGGGGGCGTCAGGACGTGGTCCCGGGCCAACCGCTGGTGTACGGCCAGAGCATCACCGACGCTTGCCTGGCCTGGGACGAGACCGTCCCGGTGCTGGAGACCCTGGCCCGGGCGGTGCGCGAGCGCCGCGAGGGCTGAGCGCCCCCCTACCTGCGCTCGGGCTGGGCGTCCTCGCGCGACAGCAGGGCGCGCACGGCCTCGCGGGGATCGAACCCCTCGTAGAGGACACGGTAGACGGCGTGGCAGATGGGCATCTCGGCACCGTACCGGCTCGCCACCCGCTCGATCTCCCGCGTCGTCCCGACCCCCTCCACCACCTGGCCGATGGCGGCCTCGGCCTCCTGCACCGAGGCGCCGCGGGCGAGCGCCAGCCCCATGCGCCGGTTGCGCGACTGGTCGTCGGTACAGGTCAGCACCAGGTCCCCGAGCCCCGCAAGGCCCATGAGGGTCTCGCGCTCCCCGCCCATGGCAACCCCGAGCCGCATCATCTCGGCCAGCCCGCGGGTGATCAGGGCGGCCCGGGTGTTCGCGCCGAAACCGAGGCCGTCCGCGGTCCCGGCGGCGATCGCGAGCACGTTCTTGACGGCGCCCCCGACCTCCACGCCCACGACGTCGCGGCTCACGTAGACCCGGAACGTGGGGCCGTGCAGGGCGAGCGCGAGGTCCCGGGCGAAGGCATCGTCGGGCGAGGCCACCGTGATGGCGGTCGGCAGACTCCGGGCCACCTCCCGCGCGAAGGTGGGGCCCGAGACCACGGCGACCGGGACATCGGAGCCCAGGTACTCACGCACCACCTCGTGCAGCGGTCTCGCCGTCTCCGGCTCGAGGCCTTTCGTGGCCCAGGCGACCCGCGACCCCGGCCGCAGCGCCGGGCGCACTTCCTCCAGCACCTGGGCGAAGAACTGACTCGGCACGACCAGCAGCAGGTCGCCGGCCCGGGCCAGGACGGCGCCGAGGTCGGCCGACAGGCCCAGACTCTCGGGCAGGGGTACGCCCGGGAGGAACTCCACGTTCTCCCGGGCCCGGGCCAGGCGCCCCATGTGCGCGGGGTCGTGTCCCCACATTTCGGTGGGGACCCCGTTGCGGGCGAGGAGAACGGCGAGCGCGGTCCCCCAGGAGCCCGCCCCCAGGACCGCGATGCTCACGGGCTCAGTTCGGCGCGGCGGAGGCGGCCTGGGAGGCCTGCTGGCGCAGGTGCTGCGCGTACAGGGCCTCGAAGTTGACCGGCGCTATGAGGAACTGGGGGAAACCGCCGCGGGTGACCAGGTCCGACACGGTCTCCCTCAGGTACGGGAACAACAGGTTCGGGCAATAGCTCCCGAGGAGCGGGCCCATCTCGGCGTCGCTGAACCCCACGAGCACGAAGACGCCCGATTGCTTCACCTCCACCAGGAAGGCGGTCTCCTCGCCGGACTTGACCGTGACGGTTGCCGTCAGCGTGACCTCGTGCTGGTTCGAACCGACCGCGCGGCTGGCGGTCCCCAGGTTCATGCTCACCTCCGGGCGCCATTCCCGGTTGAAGACGTTGGGGGCGTTGGGCGCCTCGAACGAGATGTCCTTCACGTAGATCCGCTGGATGGCCAGCTGCTTCTGGGCCTGTCCGCCCGCGGCGGCTTCTTCCGGTGCTGCCATGGCTCGTGCTCCCGATCGTGTTGGGTTTGAGATGCGCCTCGGGTCTGAGGTGCGCCTTATTTGCCTCGAACCAGGGGCAGGTTGGCGTTCTGCCAGGCGAGCATCCCACCCCGCAGGTTGTGGACCCGGGTGAAGCCCCCTCGCGAGAGGGTGGCGCACGCGGACTGCGAGCGGCTCCCCGAGCGGCACGCCACGATGATCGGCCGCTCCCGGTACTTCTGCAGTCTGCCGAGGCTGTCCTTGAGCTGGCCGATGGGGATGTGGACAGAGCTCAGGATGACCCCGTCCTTGACCTCGCTGGGCTCACGCACGTCCAGCACCACGGCGTCCTCGTGGTTGATCAGGAGAGTCGCCTCGGCAGGCCCGATGGATCGGACCCCCCCCAGGCGGCCCTGCAACCCGGTCCAGGCCAGGATCGCGAGGATGATGCCCAGGGCCGCGAAGAGGCCCAGGTGATTACCGGCGAACTCCAGGAGTTGCTCCACGGCAGCCCGTGCCTCCTACAGTCCACCGGCCTGCACGCCCAGCTTGCGCAGGATCATGTCGAGCGGGCAGAAGCGGGTGAAGCCGCTCTGCAGGAGATTCAGGCCGATGAACGCGGTGAACCAGAGCCAGTACTGACTGGCGAAGATCGGGCTGCCCGGAAGTCCCAGGCCGACCGTCAACAGAATCATGAGCCCCGCGACGATCCGCACGATTCGCTCGGTAGTCATGGAATTCTCCCCCCGTTCCGTTTCGAAGCGCCTGGCCCGCCCCCCCTGGGGGGACACCGGGCGCGAGCATCACCGACCGGGCACTTCCGGCCGGCATCCTTACCGGCCGTGAGCATACCCGTGTGGCGCAGGATCGCAAGCCGCGCGGCAACCTGCCGCCGGTCAGGGGGTGCCGACGGGGAGAGACCGCGGCACGTTCGGCGCCGCCCCCTCGGCCGGGCCCATGGTAGGCTGTCCCCCCTGATCATGGTTTCGGAACGGCGCGGCGGCGTGAATCGAGGACTCATCGCGGTCACCGTCGGGGCGGCGGTCCTCGCCACGGCGGAGCTCCCTGGCGCGCCACCGCCGCCTCCTCTCCCCCCGCCCCCCCCGGGTCGCGAGGCGCGGGAGGCGGAGCTCGGTGGCGTGCGCCAGCGCATCGAGGAGGTCCGCGGCCGACTCGAGGAGACGCGCACGATCCGCGAGGGCCTGCAGGAGGAACTACGCGCGGCGGAGCTCGCCGGCTCCCAACTCGCGATGGAACTGCGGCAGACCGAGAAGGACATCGCCGCGGTCCGCGCCCGGACCGATACGCTGGCGCGCGACCGCGAGGGCCTCGAGAAGTCGCTGGCAGCCCAGCGCCGCCTGCTCGCGCGGCTCGTCCGCGCCGACTATGCCGGTGGACGTCACGACTACCTCGCGTTGCTCCTCAACCAGAAAGACCCGTCCCGCCTCTCCCGGGTCCTCACCTATCACCGGCAGGTGGAGCGCGCCCGCGCCGCGGAGGTGGAGCGCCTGCGCACGCAGCTCGCGGCCCTGGCTCAGGTCGAGGACGCGCTCGCCCGGGAGGAAGAGAGCCTGCGGGCACTCCAGGCCGAGAAGACGGCGGGCCAGAAGGAGCTGTCCGAGCAGCGCCGGGCCCGCCAGGCGGTCCTCGCGCGCCTCGCCGTAGAGCTCCGCGCGTCCGGGGCGGAGTTGGAGCGCCTCACCACCAGCGCGAAGCAGCTGGAAGGGGTCATCGCGGGCCTGAGCCAGGCCCTCCCCGACATCCCCGAGGGAGCCGGCGAGCGCCGCCGCTTCGCGGACTCCCGGGGCAGCCTGCCCTGGCCCGCGAGCGGGAGGGTCCGCGCGGGGTTCGGCGCCCCGCGCACGGGCGGGCTCACCTGGCAGGGCGTCGTGATCGAGACCCCCGCCGGCTCGCCGGTGCTCGCCGTTCACCGCGGGCGTGTGGCGTTCGCGGACTGGCTGCGCGGCTTCGGATTGCTGCTCATCGTGGACCACGGCGAGGGATTCATGACGCTCTACGGCCAGAACCAGGGCCTGCTCCGTCAGGTCGGGGACTGGGTGGAGGCGGGAGAGGCCGTGGCCACGGTGGGCGACACCGGAGGCTCGAGCGAGGCCGGACTCTACTTCGAGGTCCGGCAGAAGGGCACTCCGCTCAATCCAGCCCAGTGGTGCCGGGGCAATCCCGGCCGCGGCTGAGCAGGCTCCCGCAGCGCGCACGTCCCCTTTGACGCGGGGGAGCGGGGGGGTATGCTTCCCATCCTCTCTTGCCGAATGACCGGTGCCTCGGCGCCGTGGGCCACGATGAAAAACGCCATCCGCAATCTGCCGGTCCTGCTCGCGGGTCTCGTCCTCGGGGGTCTTCTGTCGCTCACCCACGGGGTATCGGCAGAGAAGAAAGAGCCCGCGGGGGCGCTGCCCCTGGAGGACCTGCGGGCCTTCTCCGAGGTGCTGGAGAAGATCAAGAGCGACTACGTCGAGGCGGTCGACGACAAGACGCTCATCGCCTCGGCGATCCGCGGCATGCTGACGGGGCTCGATCCCCACTCCACCTACCTGGACCCTGACGAGTACAAAGACCTCCGGGTGGGTACCACCGGCGAGTTCGGCGGACTCGGGATCGAGGTCAGCATGGAGGACGGCTTCGTCAAGGTGGTGACCCCGATCGACGACACGCCGGCCGCGCGCGCGGGGGTGAAGGCAGGTGACCTGATCATCCGGCTGGACGACACCCCGGTGAAAGGCATGACCCTGAACGAAGCCGTGAAGCTCATGCGCGGCAAGCCGGGGACCACCATCACCCTGACCATCATGCGGGAGGGCCTGGAGCAGCCGTTGAAAATCGCCATCGAGCGTGACGTCATCAAGGTGAAGAGCGTCAAGAGCCGTCTGCTCGAGCCCGGTTACGGCTACGTCCGCATCACCCAGTTCCAGTCCCCCACGGACGACAACCTGCGCGAGGGGATCGACCAGCTCAAGAGTCAGAGCGGCGGCGAGTTGAAGGGCATGGTGCTCGACCTGCGCAACAATCCGGGCGGCGTCCTGAACGGCGCCGTCGCGGTGGCGGACGCCTTCCTGGAGAAGGGTGTGATCGTCTCGACCCGCGGTCGCGGCAACGAGGCCGAGATGAAGTTCAACGCGAAGCCGGCGGACATCCTCAAGGGCGCCCCGATCGTCGTGCTGGTCAACGGCGGGTCGGCCTCGGCGTCGGAGATCGTCGCCGGCGCGCTGCAGGACCACCGGCGCGCGGTCGTCCTCGGCAGCAAGACCTTCGGCAAGGGCTCGGTGCAGACCATCCTGCCGATGGACAACGGGGCGGCCCTGAAGCTCACCACCGCCCGGTACTACACGCCCTCCGGGCGCTCCATCCAGGCCGAGGGGATAACCCCCGACATCGCCCTGGAGGCCTTGAAGTTCGAGAAGGTCGACGAGGGGGTCGAGGCGCTCAAGGAGTCCGACCTCTCGCGCCACCTCAGCAACGGCACGGCGCCGAAGCCGGCGAAGAAGCCCGAGGGCAAGGACGAGAAGGACGGCAAGGACGGTAAGGACGGCAAGGAGAAACAGGGCCACCTCGCCCGCGAGGACTACCCCGTGTACGCCGCCCTCACGCTGCTCAAGGGCCTCAACATTCTGAAGAACCCCCAGGATTGACTGCCATGTCCGGTTCCCCGAAGGTGTTGGTCCCGCTGGCGCAGGGCTGTGAGGAGCTCGAGGCGGTCACCATCGTCGACCTCCTGCGCCGGGCGGGGGTCACGGTGGTGACGGCAGGCCTCGGGCCGGGGCCCGTGCGCGGCAGCCACGGCGTGGTCCTCGTCCCCGACACCGACCTGGACACCGCGCTCGGGGAGGATTACGCGATGGTCGTACTGCCCGGGGGCCTGCCGGGAACCGACCACCTGGACCGCGACCCGCGGGTGCGCGCGCTGCTCCGCAGGATGGCGGACAGCGGACGCTTCACCGCGGCCATCTGCGCCGCGCCCCGCGTGCTCGCGAGCGCCGGCCTCCTCGCCGGCAAGCAGGCCACCGGCTATCCGGGCGTGCTCGACGCCATCGCTCCCGCGGGCGCCACCCTGAGCGGCGACGCGGTGGTGGCCGACGGGAAGGTCATCACCTCCCGCGGGCCGGGCACGGCGATGGATTTCGCCCTCACCCTCGTGGAGCAGCTCGTGGGGCGTGCGAGACGCGCGGAGGTCGAGGCCGCCCTCGTTCGCTAGCTGTGAAGCTTCAATAGGTTGTTTCGGTCGCGCGGGCGGCCTATTCCTCCGACACCGCCACGGCGAGGAGGAACGCGCCGAGGGCGCCGAGGACCCACGTGGCGACCGGGATCCGGCCCCACATCGGGGGGGTGAAACCGTCCAGGCCGTAGATGATGGCGGCCGACACGAGCAGGGCCGCGCCGACGATCGCCAGCACGCTGCGCCGGCTGGCGCGGCGGACCTCCTGGCGCAGCTCCGCGAGCTCGCGCGAGGTCCACTCCACCCGCAGGCGGCCCTCGTTCGCCTGGCGCAGCAGGTCATAGGCGAGCCCCGGCACCTGGGGCACGATCTCCCCGAGGCGCGGCGCGTTGATCTGCGCCTGCCGGACCAACCCCGGCACGCCGACCTGCCCGCTCATCCAGCGCTCGAGGAACGGCTTGGCGGTGGACCAGAGGTCCAGGTCCGGGTAGAGCTGCCGGCCGAGCCCCTCGATGTTCAGCAGCGTCTTCTGCAGCAGCACGAGCTGCGGCTGGACCGCCATGTCGAAGCGGCGCGCGGTCTGGAACAGGCGCAGCAGCACCATGCCAAAGGAGATCTCGCGGAAGGGGCGCTCGAAGATCGGCTCGCAGACCGTGCGGATGGCGCCCTCGAGCTCCTCGACCCGGGTCTGCGGCGGGACCCAGCCGGAGGCCACCTGGACCTCCGCCACCCGCCGGTAGTCCCGGTTGAAGAAGGCGATGAAGTTCTCGGCCAGGTAGCGCTGATCCCCCGACGACAGGCTCCCCATGATGCCGAAGTCGACGGCCAGGTAACGGGGTGCATTGGGGGGGCGGTCCCGCTCGACGAAGATGTTCCCGGGGTGCATGTCCGCGTGGAAGAAGTTGTCGCGGAACACCTGGGTGAAGAAGATCTCCACCCCCCGGTCCGCCAGCGCCTTCAGGTCCACCCCCGCCGCCTTCAGCGCCGCGAGGTCGCTCACCGGGATCCCCGAGATCCGCTCCATCACCAGGACGTTGCGCCGGCAGAGCGGCCAGAACACCTCGGGCACGTAGAGGAGCTCCGAGCCGGAGAAGTTGCGCCGCACCTGGGAGGCCGAGGCCGCCTCGCGCAGCAGGTCGAGCTCGTCGAAGATGGTCTTGCGGTATTCCTCCACCACCTCGCGGGGACGCAGCCGCCGGGCCTCGGGCCAGTGCCGCTCCGCCAGGTCGGCCAGGGTCGCAAGGAGGTCCACGTCCTGGGTGATGACGCGCTCGATGTCGGGCCGCAGGACCTTGACGACCACCTCCCGACCGTCCGGCAGGCCGGCCCGGTGCACCTGCGCCACCGAGGCGGAGGCCATGGGCTCCTCCTCGAAATAGCGGAACACCTGGTCGAGGGAGCGGCCATAGGCCCGCTCGACCAGCCGCCGGGCCTCGGGGCCGGGGAACGGCGGGACCTGGTCCTGGAGCTTCGCCAGCTCCTCGGCAAGGTCGTCGGGAAGGAGGTCGCGCCGCGTGGACAGGATCTGCCCGAACTTCACGTAGATCGGGCCCAGCTCCTCCAGCGCCCTGCGAATGCGCACCGCGGGGGGCGGGAGTGGTCCCCGCAGCCAGTACGACGGCGCGAGGTAGCGCAGGATGCGCACGGGGCGCATCAGCCGGGTGGCAGGCAGCAGTTCGTCGAGCCCGTTGCGCAGCAGGACCCGCTGGGTGCGCCACAGGCGCAGGGCTTTCACCGACACTAGGGCTTCCAGCCGCGATGCACGGCCACGATGCCGCCCGTGTGGTTCAGGTAGTCGCAGTGCACGAAGCCCGCGGCCTCCATCATCCCTTTGAGCGTTTCCTGGTCGGGGTGCATCCGGATGGACTCGGCCAGGTAACGGTAGCTGTCCGCGTCTCCGGCCACCAGGCGGCCCATCAGCGGCAGCCCGTGCAGGGAATAGAGGTCGTAGAGCGGGCGCAGCGCGGCGACGGTCACGTGCGAGAACTCGAGCACGAGCAGCCGCCCCCCGGAGCGCAGGACGCGCAGGGTCTCGGCGAGCGCGGCCTCCTTGTGGGTGACGTTGCGCAGGCCGAAGGCCATGGTGACGCAGTCGAAGCTGGCGCCGGCGAAGGGCAGCCGCTCCGCGTTCGCCTGGGCGTAGGTGACGTTTCCCACCAGCCCGCGCCCGTCCAGGCGCTCGCGCCCCACCCCGAGCATCGAGCGGTTGATGTCCGCGACCACCACCGAGCCGGCCCCGCCGACCCGCCCCACCAGCAGGGCCGCCACGTCCCCCGTCCCGCCCGCCAGGTCGAGGACCCGCTCGCCCTCGTGCACCCCGCTCACGTCGACCGCGAAGCGCTTCCACAGCCGGTGCAGGCCGAAGGACATCAGGTCGTTCATCAGGTCGTAGCGGGTCGCCACCGAATCGAAGACCTGGGCGACCCGGCGGACCTTGTCCTCTTCCGGAACTTTCTCGAACCCGAAATCGGTGGTGCTCACGGGTGACTCCTGCCGCTCACTCGGCCGCCTTGCGCTCGTGCCCCGCGTCCTTCAGGGCGTGCAGGTAGGCCTCCCAGTACGGCTCGTAGTTCCGGCCCAGGTCGTACAGGGTCTCCCAGGAATAGATGCCGGTGTCGTGGCCGTCGTCGAAGTGCAGGCAGACCGCGTAGTTTCCCACCGGCTCGACCTCCACGATGTTCACCGACTCCTTGCCCACCTGCAGCGTCTCCTGGCCCGGCCCGTGGCCACGCACCTCCGCCGATGGAGAGCAGACCCGCAGGTACTCGCAGGGCAGGTTGAAGCGCGAGCCGTCGTCGAAGGCGACCTCCAGCACGCGGGACTTCCGGTGCAGGCTGATCTCGGTCGGGTTGGGGGTCTCGGGGGCCATGGGCTCAGTCTCCGGGGAAGGGCATTGTCCGGGCCGCGGCGTCCCTGTCGCGGACGTCAGAGGATGTAGCGGCTCAGGTCCTCGTTGCCGGCCAGGTCCGCCAGGCAGCGGTCCACGTGGGCGCCGTCGATCACCACCCGCTCACCGGCCCGGTCGGGGGCCCCGAAGGACACCTCCTCCAGGAGCTTCTCCAGCACGGTGTGCAGGCGCCGCGCGCCGATATTCTCGGTCCGCTCGTTGACCTGCCAGGCCACCTCCGCGATGCGCCGCAGCCCGTCGGTCGTGAACTCGAGCGTGACCCCCTCGGTGGAGAGCAGCGCCGCGTACTGCATCGTGAGCGAGGAGTCGGGCTCGGTCAGGATACGCACGAAGTCCTCCACGCCGAGCGCGTCGAGCTCGACCCGGATGGGCAGTCGGCCCTGGAGCTCCGGGATCAGGTCCGATGGCTTCGAGAGGTGGAAGGCGCCGGAGGCGATGAACAGGATGTGGTCGGTGCGCA
>CALMKJ010000064.1 GCA_937867305.1 uncultured Ectothiorhodospiraceae bacterium
ACATGGGACAGAGCAGGCCGGACCGGAGGGCCTCGCAAGCATCTCCAGTCAGATGCCAGGCCCGGAATGTCTGCAGGCGCACGAAGCTGCCGCTCGTCTCGACCCGGTAACCTCGCACAAGCCCGCGCATCCCCGCGGAACACGGTTACGGCGCGCACCGCGACGTCAGGCTATTCTGTTCAGCGGAGCTCTGGCGACATCCCACGATCATCGAAGGTGCCAACCCATCGACCCATCGGCCACGAGAGTCTTCGACTCCCATGCCCCGAGCCCGGCAGGTGGACCTGCGGGGTTAGTCGAAGACGCCTTCGAGGATCTCGGCCACGATTGATCAAGCGGTGACACGTCGATCCGCCTCCACCGAGAGCCTGGGCCCGGCTGCCTTTGGCACCGCGAGAAGGGTAGCTTTTGAAGCTACGGCCGGGCAAGGAACGAGGGCCGACTGTTCGTCCGGCGAAACCCAGTGGCGCCTCAACCGGGGGATTCCATGCGGACCACGATAGCGCTCGTCATCGGGCTCTGGGCCTCCCTGGCCAGCGCCCAGGACTACGGCTCCTTCATCGGTACTGTCGTCGCGAGGTGGAACGACGACGGCAGAACCATGACGCTCGTCGAACCGTTTGCGTACGTCGACCCATCAGGGGTCCGCTGGGACGCGCCCAGTGGCGCCATCGTCGACGGTGCCTCCATCCCGCAATTCGCCTGGTCCATCATCGGGGGGCCGTTCGAGGGCAAGCACCGGGACTCCTCGGTGATCCACGACGTGGCGTGTGTCGAGAAGAGCCGACCCTGGGAGACGGTTCATCTCGCCTTCTACACGGGAATGCTGGCCTCGGGTGTTGCGAGCGCGAAGGCGAAGATCATGTACGCGGCCGTCTACCACTTCGGCCCCCGGTGGCCTGAGCAGAAGGAGATTCGTCAGCTCACCCGGGAAGCCTTCGAACGTCTGCAGAGAGAAATCGAGAGCAACGAGGCCGGCCCCGCGGCGGTCACCCTCGAGCAGATCCGGGAGTACCACTGAGCGCGACCCTGGAGCGCCGCGGGGGCGCCGGTGGTGGCCGGCGCCCCCGCGCAGGGCAGGCTCCCGGAGAAACCCGGCAGGGAGCTACCTCTTGACCGTGATCGAGGTGCTCGACTGGTTGCCCGCGGCGTCCTTTGCCTTGGCGCTCACGGTGTGGTTGCCCCTCCTGATGTACCTGGTGTTGACGCTGCAGGAGGGGTTGGCGGCGGCGGAGCAGACGAGCCTGCCGTCGAAGTAGAGGCTGACCGAGCTGAGCTTCACGTTGTCGCTGCCGGAGGCGGACAGGCTGACCGTCCCGCTCACCGTTGCGCCGTTCGCAGGGCTGGTGACGGCGACGGTCGGGGGTGTCGTGTCGGCAGCCCCGGCAATCTTCACCGTCACCCCGGTCGAGGTGGCGGCGTTGTTCGCGGCGTCGTAAGCCCTGGCGGTCAGGGTCACCGAGCTGCCCGCGGTCAGTGCGGAGGTGTCCCAGGCGAAGGCGTAAGGGGCGGTCGTATCGCTCGCCACCAGCGCGCCGTTGGCGTAGAGCTCGACCCGGGCGACACCGTAATTGTCGCTCGCGGTGACGTCCACGGTGGCGACGTCCTGGACGGTGGCGCCCGCGGCCGGCGAGCCGATGCCGACAGTCGGGGCCTGAGTGTCGCTCACCACGGTCTTGCCGGCCAGGTTCACCGCCCGGGCGGCGTTGACCCGGCCGAACCCGTAGTTGGCATCCCACCCGGCCGCCCCCAGGTCGTCCGCGCTGTTCTGCAGCACCGCCTCGACGTCGGCGGGCAGGAGGTCAGGATTGGCGGCCATGACCAGCGCGGCCACCGCGGCCGTGGTCGGGCTGGCGAAGGAGGTCCCGGAGACCGCGGCGTAGGAGCCGCCCGCGACCGTAGACCAGATCCCCACGCCCGGCGCGGCGAAGTCCACCAGGTTGCCGTAGTTCGACCAGCTTGCCTTCGCGTCGTTGCCATCGGTCGCGGAGACCGTGACCATGTACGGGCTGTTCGCGTAGCCGGGGTCGGTCGAGGAGTTGCCGGCAGCCACCACGACGATACCGCCCTTGCTGCGCAGGTACTGGGCGGCGCTCGCGACGATTGAGCTCCCGGTCACGCCGTAGCTGACGTTCGCCACCTTCGCGCCGTGGTCGGCGGCCCAGACGAGCCCGTTCGCGATGTCGCTGGTGTAGGCGTTGCCGTCGGTCCGGTTGGTGATCCGGACCGGCATCACCTTGGCTCCCCAGGCGACGGAGGTGACGCCGAGGGCATTGTTGCTGAGCGCCGCCACGGTCCCGGCCACCTTCGTGCCGTGCCCGTAGACGTCGGTTGTCTCCGTCGTGGTCGTGCCGGCGACCGCGTTCCACCCCGGGACCAGGTTCGCGGCGAGGTCCAGGTGAGTGGGGTCGACCCCGGTGTCCAGGACGGCCACCGTGACGCCGGTGCCGTTCGCGACGTCCCAGGCGCCCGGGGCCTGGATCTTCGCCAGGTGCCAGGCACTGGGGTACTGGGGGTCGTTGGGAACGAGCGCCTCCAGCGGCACCAGCTCGTCCACCTCGGCGGCCTTCACGTGCGGGTGGCGGGCGAGCCTGCGGGCGAAGGCCTCCTCGGCCCCCTTCGGCACCTCGATCACGTGCACGCCGAGGCGGTCCATCCTGCGCAGGGATCTCGCGCCCTCCTGGCCGAGCAGCTTGCCGAAGCGGGCACTCGGCAGACCCGGCTTGGCCTGCACCAGGATCCGGCCCTCCGCGTAGCGCTTCTGCGGCGCGCCGTTCTGCCCCTGGGCCGCCAGCGTGGGAACGGCCAGGCTCGCGAGGCCGATCGCGGCGCAGACCCCTGCGCAGACCCGGGAAATCCGGAACCGGTGAGCGCCGAGTCGGCGGCGGGAAGGGTGGCTGTCGGTGGTGCGGCAATGCTGCCGGCCTGTGCTCATGGCGGTCCTCCCGAGGACGGTGTCTGCCCTGAGGCCGAGTTCGGCCGCCGTGGCGCCTCCTTCAGCGCCGTTTGTCGAGGCTGTGGTGACGCTCACCCCGCGAGTGCCGAATCGGTCACGGTGAGGCTGGATGAGGGGGTGCCTTCGGCGGCGGCGCAGAACGAAAGACCCCGCCACGTGGGCGGGGTCTTCGAGACGCGAGGGGTCAGTGGCGGGTCAGCGCGCCACGGCCGCTTCGCTATCGGGAGTTGCGGTGCCGACTACGCCGACTCGCGTATCCGACACCCGCCAGGCCCAGCCCCAGCAGCGCCAGCGTGGGTGGCTCGGGCAGCTCGCCTGGCGGCACCAGATTCTCCCGCAGGGTCACGTTGGCTAACAACTGAGCGCTGTTATCAGCGTTTTCCTTGGTCCAGAAAGCGTTGAGCGCGTTGCCATTATAGAAAAACCCGGTGATGTTCAGTGTGTATTCCTTTTCACCAACGGTGAAGGTTTCCGAGCTAGGTTGCCAGATGGCCGTCACCTGATCTGCGCAGCCGTTAGCGTTCACGCCCTCACCGTACTCCCCGCCGTCCGCACAAGCCTCGTATTCGTAATGCCAATAGGGCCACGAAACCCAGTGCCGATCTGGTGTGTTGTCCGTCTCCCAATGGTTAAACTGGTAATAGAAGTCTCGATCACTTCCGTTCGGCAACAGCGCCAAACTACTTCCATCTGCTCCGGCCCAGACGTCTGCCTGTATATGGAGCCGGACGCTTTCGATACTCGAGCCCGCGTTGATTGGGTAGTTTACGTGCTGGAACGTGCCGATGGACTGGGTGGGCGACGTACCTGGCGGTGTCACAGTGAATGCGATCGGCTGGCTCGCAACGGTGAAATCGTACCCGCTCTGTGCGCCACCGCCCGTGCCCCAACGTAGATAGGGGTGAGTACTGTTGGCGATGTCGTTATTGTAGTAGGTGGCCCTCCCGGTAGGTGATGCGTCATACCAGGACGCCGTCACATTCCTTAACTGCACGATATCCGCCGTCGCCGGCCCACTCGCCATGCACCCCGCCAGGAGGGTGGCCCCCAGAGCCCAGTTCTTCGCGTGCATTGCCGCTGCCCCTCTCGATATACCTTCAAGTGCTCATGTTCTTGTAATCGTACACAGTAGTTAGCAAGAACCAAGCCATATTTTTTAACTCATTGTCCTGGCATGGTTTCCATCGGGAGGGTGTCGCCAGGGTGTAAAGAATTCAAGAAACCCCTTCGGGCCGCGGGCGGCTGAGGCCTGATCGCCGCTAATTCAAGTTATCCAAGGCACGTTGCACGACCTTCGGATCGAGCGCGTCCTGCTTGGAGTGGAGGATGGCCCGGAGCTGCTGGCGCGCGGGCTCCGCCTGGCCGTTGCGGGCCAGGGCGGTGGCCAGGTGGAAGCGGATGCTCGCGTTGTCGGGGGCGAGACCGACTGCCTTCTCGAGCAACGGCACGCCGCGGGTGAGGTCGCCCCTGTCGACCAGCAGCTTGCCGTAGGTGTCCAGGATGCTCGGATGCTCCGGCAGCAGCTTGTAGGCCCGCTCCGCCAGCTCGAAGGCGCGGGGATCCCCGGCCTCGGCCCGGAGCCAGGCGAGGTTGTTGAGGAGGATGCCGTCGTCGGGCTGGTGCTCGAGTGCGTGCTCGAACTCCGCCGCCGCCAGGTCGGGACTGCCCGCTTTCAGCAACGCGGTGGCCAGCGCCACCCGCACCGCGACGTCCGCCGGGTGCTCGGCGAGCCAGGCGCGGACCAGCCGGTCCGCCTTGCCGGACTCTTCCGCTTGCTGATAGGCGGTGTAGAGCCTGAGGACCTGTGTCGGGTTGCGGCTCCGTTCCAGGGCGGCCTCGTAGGCCGCCAGGGCCTCGCGCGGCTGCTGCTTGGCGAGCAGCACGTCGCCCTGCAGGCTGTGGCCCGCCGCTTCCCGCGGCTGCGCCTCCTGAACCTTGCGGGCCATTTCCATCGCCCCGTCCAGGTCCCGCAGCGCCAGCATCACCGTTCCCAGGTTGAGCATGACGTCGATGCGCCCTGGCTCGAGCGTCAGCGCCTTCTGCAGTGAGGTACGGGCACCGCGCAAATCGTTGACCTGGGCCTGTGCCCGGGCGTAGGCGAGGAGGGCATCGATGGAATGGGGCAGTCGTTGGACAACCTTGCTGAGGGTCGTGAGGCCCGCGCCGATCTGCCCGGCGCCAACCTGTCCCGAGCCGAGCGCCAGGAGGACGGCCGGGTCCTCGGGCGCCAGCCCCGTAGCCTCCTCCAGCACGGCCAGCGCATCCCGGGCACGCCCCTGTTGCCCGTAGACCCGAGCCAGCTCGAGGCGCACTCCGAGCGCCTTTGGGTTCGCCTTTCGAGCCTTCTCCATCAGCGCGATGCCGTCGTCGGGGCGCCCTGCATCGAACGCGATCTTGGCCAGCGCGAGCAGCGTCGGCAGGTGTCCGGGGTGGTGCAGGAGCAGGGCCTGGAAGCGCTCGCGGGCGGCCTCGATCCGCCCCTCGCCCCAGGACAGGTGCGCGAGCCCGGACATGGCGCCGAGGTCCTTGGGCGCTCGCTCGAGCGCCTTCAGGTACGCGGCACGCGCCTCCTCGACACGACCCTGCTGGGCGAGCATGCGTCCCAGCAACACGTGGGGCGCCGCCTGCTCCGGGCGCTTCCGGGCCAGCTCGGTGGCCAGGACGATTGCCTTGTCCTGGTTGCCCTGCTGGTAATGCGCGAGGGCCAGCAGATATTCGGCGCGGCTGTCATTCGGGTCCGCGCTCACGACCCTCTCGAGCTCTGCGACGGCCTCGCTCAGCTTGCCCCTCGCCATCAGGCTGACCGCGAGCTGCGTTCGCACCGAGGTGGTCTCCGGCGCGATCTCGACCGCCCTGGCCAGGTGCGCATGGGCCTTGTCGACCTCGCCGGTGCGCAGATACGCGTCCCCCAACATGGCGGCCAGGTCGGCGTCGGTGGGCGCGCGCGGTACGGCCTCGACCAGCAACTCGATGGCCTGCGCGGTGTTCCCTTCCCGGAGCAGGATGTCCGCCTGCAGTTTGATCGCCTCCGTATCGCCGGGCATCTGCGCGCGGTACCGCTGCAGGTGGTCCAGGGCCGCTTCGGTCTGGCCCCGCAAGAGCTTGACCTTTCCCATCAACAGCAGGCTCGACGGGTCGTCGGGCGCCACCTTCAATGCGGCGTACAGGGCCGCCTCCGCCGCGTCGAGGTCCCGATCCTGGGTGAGCTCCCGCTCCGCCGTCAGCAAGTGCGCGATCGGATGCTGGGGACGCTCCCGGAGCACCGCCTCGATGTAGCCCTTGGCCTGGTCGCCTTTCCCCTGGAGTACCAGCACGTGCGCCAGGGTGAGACGCGCGCGAACGTTGCCGCGATCGAGCTCCAGAACACGTTCCAGGGCCGCCTGCGCGCCGGCGGGGTCACTGCGCGCCATCGCGATGTCCGCCTTGAGGAGCCAGCCCATCACGTTGTCGGGGGCGAGCTGGATGCCGAGGTCGACCGCGCTTTCGGCCTTCTCGAGCTGCTTGAGAGCGAACAGGGCGCTGGCGAGCCCGACGTGGGTCTCGGCATGGTCGGGCGCAAGGCGCACCGCCTCCTGGAATGCCTCGCGGGCCGCCTCGACCCGGCCGAGCCCGAGCCGAGCCCGGCCGCGCAACAGCGATGGCGTCGGGTCCCCGGGCTCGGACTCCACGAACGCCAGGCGCGCCAGCGCCTGCTCGAACTCGCCCTCGAACAGCAGGGCGAGAACGAGGCGGAGGTCGGTCTCCTTGCCCTTGCGGCCCAGTTGCTGGACACGGGTCAGCTCGGTGCGAGCTGCCTCGCCGGCACCCTGGCGCAGGTAGATCCCTGACAGCCACCAGCGCACGTCCACGTTGTCCGGGGCCAGCGTGAGGGCCTTCTTCAACTCCGCGACCGCGGACGCCAGATCGCCCTTGCGCTCGTAGACACGTGCCCGCGCGATGTAATCCTGTTCCGTGGGCTCCGGGAGGAAGCGCTGGCCAAGCCCCCAGGCAATGGCCACCGCAACCAGCACCCCAACAACGATGAGGAATCTCTTCAGCCAGCTGCGCCCAGGCGCGGGCGGAACCGGCCCCTGCATCCAACCTGTCTCCGGAGAGTAGTGCAGATCGGTGTCCACGTTGGCTACCCGGTCTATGCTGCCCGATGTGGGGAATCTACGCTGGCCCGAAGACGTAATACACCTTCGCGCCGCCGAACGCTGCGTCTGGCCGAAGTCTCGACATCACCTTATTGTGTCGGAGCCATGTCATACGCGCAAAGCCCGTGGGAAATGCGAAATGGGGACATTCTGGTTTTCCGGAGGGCACGGTGGGCCAACGCCCCTGCGGTGCCGGTGGTGGGGTGCGGAAGGCCGCGCCGCACGAGGCTGCGCTGAAATGCAGAATGTCCCGGTTTTTCGGTTTCCCGTTTCGCGACAGGAGGAACCGGGATGAGAATTCGATTCGTGCTGCTGGCCATCGGGCTGCTCGCGGCGGGTTGCACGCAGGAGGGCCAGAACACCGTGGTCCGCTCGATCCAGAACTGGACCGGGGTCGACGGGGTTCTGGAGATCTACGCGGGCGAGAAGCTCGTCAAGCGCTTCATCAAGATCGACAAGCTGAGCACGGCGCTCGCCACCCAGGGCGAGGGCGCGCGCCCCTACCGCTTCGGCTACGGCGTGCTGGACGCCAACCAGAACGGCCAGCAGGACCCGGGCGAGCGCAAGGTGTACTTCGAGATCAGCGACTTCTCCACCAACTACGTCTTCTACGATGACCCGGCATCCTGAAATGCAGAATGTCCCCGTTTTCATGAGAGAAGACCTGGAACCGCGGATCCGATCGCGTGGCCTGCGGGTGGAGGAGCGACTCGCGCTCCTGGCCACGCTGCTGACGGAGCCCGGTGAGCCCACGGGGCCGCTCGACCGCAGGGAACAGCTCCTGGAGGCGGTGCGTGCCGCGGCCCGGAAGGTGCGGGAGGCTCTGCCGTGACGGGGCCGCTCCGGAGCGGGATGCGGGCGGTTCTTCCGTGATCCGGCCCCTCTGGGTCGAGGTGCAGGAGTTCCGCGGCTGGCGGGCCCGCAGGCGGCTGCCGCTGGACCGACGGCTGACCGTCATCGTGGGCGAGAACCGGTGCGGGAAGAGCAGCACGCTCAACGCGATCGAGTGGTGCCTCTTCGGTGCCGCGGTGGAGAAGGCCGCTTCGGGGCTCGGCGAGCGGGCGGACTGGGAGGTGCGCCCGCGCGGCGCTGGGGACTCGCCCACGGAGGTCACCCTCGCGCTTGCCACCCCGGAGGGCGAGGTGTGGGTCCGCCGGCGGCGCCCGGGCAAGGCGAAGGCGGGGAAGGGGGACGAGCTCAGCGTCCGGCGCGGTGACGGCACCACGCTCACGGGGCAGGCTGCCGAGCACTGGCTCGCCGGGCAGGGGCTCGGCGACTGGGAGACGTACCGCAGGGCGCACTGCTTTCACCAGGAGGCGGCCCGGCAGCGGGTGCTGGAGAAACCGGACCGGTCCGCGATCCTGGCAGGGCTTCTCGGTCTTGGCGAAGACCGCAATCTCCGGGACACGCTCGCCGGCCTGAAGGCCGGGGCGCTCGTGCGCGAGGTCGACGCCGTGCTGACCGAGCTCGGCGCGGATGTCCAGAAAGCGCTCTCGCGACCGCGGCAGCAGCTCGTCGCCCTCGAGCAGCGCCTCCTCACCCAGCGGGGCCTGGAGCGCTGGCAGCTCGGGCCCGCGTTGGAGGCCGAGGTCGCTCGGCGGCTCCTCGACCGCGCCCGGCGGCTGGCGGAGGCCCTGGGGGTATCCGTCACGCTGCCGGACGTCAACCCAGACTCCGGTGCCAGCATCAACGCTGCAGCCACGGGTACCGCCACCGCCACCATCGCCACCGCCAACGCCAGCATCAACGCTGCAGCCACGGCCATGGCCACCATCAACGCCGCAGCCACGGCCACCGCCAACGAACTCGGCGCGGTGCTCCAGTGGGCCGGGGCCTGGCCGGGGGTGGTGCGCGCCAGCGCCGGTGTGCTTCGAGACCTTCCGGCGCTGCGGCGGCGGTCCGGGTCCCTCGCCAGCGCGATCGAGCTCGCCGCCCCGACCGAGGCCGCCTGGCGCACGGCCGAAGCGACCCTCACCGCGGCAGTGGCAAGCGGGGGAGACGAGGCCCTGCGAGCCCAGGGGCACCAGGAGGCGGAGGCGGCCCTCGCGGAAGCGGAAGCTGCGCTCAAGGCCGCCCACGCGCTGGTCGCGTTGCTCCGGGACGCCCAGTCGGTGCTCTCGGCCCGGTCGGTACCGGTTGATCGGTCGGTGCCCGCGGACCGACCAGAGCCCTCGGCCCAGTCGGTGCTCGCCGCTCAGTCCGCCCCGGAGCGGTGTCCCGTCTGCGAGAGCGTGGTCCCCGACCTCCCCGCGCACATCGACGCCGCGCTCGCGAGCCAGGGCTCGCAGACCCTGAAGGGACTCACCGAGGTCCGGGACCAGCGGCGCGCCGCCCGGGACGAGGCCGAGCGGGCCCTCCAGGAGTTGCGGGGCATCGTCCGGCGGCGGGAGCTGGCGTGGTCGGCGTGGGAGCGCCAGCGCAAGGACCTCGCGCAGCACCTGCCGACGCCGCTGCCGGTGCCGGTGCCGACGCCGACGCCGACGCCGCAGCCGACGCCGGTGCCGCAGCCGTTGCCGGCCGACGTGCTCGCGGCTGCCAACGCGGAGCGTGCCCGGCTGGCCGCCGAGGTCCGCCGTCTGGAACAGGTGGAGTCGGCGCGGGATGCGAGCCTCTCGGACCACGACGCCGACCGTCTTCTGCTCAAGGACCTGCGGGACTGGGCGCTGGCCTCGCAGGCGGCCCACACCCCGGTCGAGCTCGACGCGCTGCCCGCCTGGGCCGAGCTCGAGAAGGCGGTCGACGAGGCCGCCGCCTACGCCGCGGACGTGGAATGTCTCGAAGAGGTGGCCCGCGAGGCCCAGGCGGAGCGCTCGGCGGCCCGCGTGCAGGAAGTGAACCGGACGCTCGGGGACTACTTCGCCGCGATCACAGCCGGCGTCGGCGTCGGCAGCAGCAGCGTCGGCCCCGGCAGCGGCACCCGCACCGGCAGCGGCCCCGGCACGAGCGGCAGCACCACCCGCCCCGGCACCGGCGCCCGGGGCGTGCAGGTGCACGTGCACAGGACGCCGAAGGGCCTCGATTACCAGTTGTGGGACGGGAGTGGGGAGCCCGCCGTTCCGGTGATGAATCAGGCGGCCATCAACGCGCTCTCCCTCGCCGCGTTGTTCGCGCAGGCCGAAGATGCCGCCGCCCGGGGCGGGCTCGCCTGGGTGGTCCTCGACGACCCGGTGCAGAGTCTCGACGAGGCCCATCAGCAGGGCCTGGCCGAGGCCGTGCGCCGGCTCTCGGAGCGCTGCCACGTCCTGGTCGCCGCAGTGCCCTCGCCCCTCGTCGAACGGCTGCGCACCCACGTCCCGGTCGAGCGCCGCTTCCTGTTCCTCGGCCCCTGGCAGGAGGAGAGCGGGAGCAACGTCGCGCGCGAGGAGGTCCTGTGAGGAAGCCCCTGTGAGGATCGAGGTGCACCGCCGTCTCCAGGACCTCGCCGAGCGCAGCGGCCAGGAGTACGGGAAGCTCGTGCAGAAGCTCCTCGCCATCGCCCTCTGCGAGTACGGGGCGACCAGGCTGACCGAACGCAGCACGCAGGGCATCGACCTGGAGGTGGAGCTGCCCGACGGGCGGGCGCTCGCCCTCGAGGTGAAGACCACGATCACCGGCGAGGTCACGTTCGGGCGCAAGGACATCCAGGGGCTCGAGGCCCGGGCGGCCCAGGGACTGACGCCGTACTTCGCGGTGCTGGGCCTGCGCCTGGTCGACGACTGGGTCCTCGCACGCTACCACCCCGGCGAGGTGCAGCCCGACCGGGCCTATTCCCCCACCCGCCTGCGGGCCTATCGGGATGCCCCGCTGGAGCGCCTGGTCGGCCCGCGCTTCGACGACGTCGTGACCCGGTACGGGCAGGCGGCCATCGAAGGCGGCCAGGCCGCGCTCGACAGGCTCCTGCACGGCTACGCCTGCTACGCTCCGGCCTGACGCGTGCTGCGCCCCGGCCTGAGGGGACGACCTGCCCCGGCCTGAGGGAACGCCCCGGCTTGGCCTCCTGAGGGGACGAACCGCCCCGGTGTGCCGAGATGGAACCCCGGGGCTTGTGGGGCCAGAATCTCCAGAGGTGTCCTCGAGGTCGGCGTCCATGCTTGCCAGGACCCTGTCGACCCTTCTGGCCGCGGCTTCTCTCGGCGCGTGCGCAGGGTTCCAAAGCTATCCGGGTTACGAGCCCTCTCCTGCACCGCAACGGGATCGGGAGCTTCTGGCGTCGTTGCGCGCCGAACTGGACCGGGCTCCGATCTGCTGCTCTTCCCTGGCTGCGCTCCCGTACCAGGACATCCCCGGGGACGGGGCGCTGACCAGCGAGATTGACGTCCGCTCGCCCGCCTTCGTCTTCGAGGGTGGCAAAAGCTTCTTCGCTGCGTACCGGCTCGACCAGGTCCGACGGCCCTTCATCCTGGAGGTAGCCAGTGCGCCGTCCCCAGCTCCCGGAGTGAGCGGGGAGGCGGGGTCCGATTCTCCAGGGCTGCGCTTCGTGCCGGCGGTGCTCCTCCTCGATGGCGATTTCAAGGTCCGCAGAAGCGTATCGGGCGGCGCTCCTGCGCAAGGCTGCGCTGAGGACGTGTCCATGGACGCGTACCTCCTGTCGCTGGATATCCTCGAGCCCGTCGAGCAGAGCAAATACCTCGTCGTCCTGACGACGGACGTTCTTCTCGGCATGGAGAACGTGGCCGCGTGCGGGCGACTTCACTCCACACCGAGTCCGGTTGGACGGGTTTCGCTCCGTGTGCACGGACTGCCGTTCGACGACGGGCCGCTTCTCCTCAAGACTCCAGCGAAACGTTATCTCCCTGCGCGTGGGGGAGGCATGGCAGATTTGATGTCGCCGTCGCTCTTGACCCTCCTCGGACAGTTCGTGGAGCCCTTCGACAACCCCGGTCTGCTCGTGCTGGGAGGCAGCGCTCTCCACTTTCTGAAGGAGGCGAAGGACTCACGTTATGCGGAGGAATTGTCCATCCCGTACGACGCGATCAGCGAAGTGCAGGCCGTTG
>CALMKJ010000065.1 GCA_937867305.1 uncultured Ectothiorhodospiraceae bacterium
GCGCACCCGCTCGTCGTCGACCATGACCATCACCTCGTCGAAGAAGCGGTCGACGCTCTCGCGCAGCCCCGCGAGGCGGGTGAGCGCCTCGGGGTACTCTCCGGCGGCGAGGAGCGGCTGCACCTCCCGGGCCATGGTGGCAACGACCTCCGCCAGCTCGCGCTCCGCGGGGGACTCGAGCAGCGCGGGGTCTGCTCCGCCCTCCGGGGCTTCGCCGGCCTGGCGCAGGATGTTGTGGATGCGCTTGTTGGCCGCCGCCAGGCTCGCCGCCTCGGGCAGCCGGCGGAACGCCCCGACGCCCCGCACCCGGCGGTCGAAGTCCACCGGGCGGGTGGGGCGACGGGCGAGCACCGCCTCGAAGGTGTCCGGCGCGACGCCCGCGTCCAGGTAATAGGCGCGCAGGCGCTCCATCGCGAACTCCAGTACCTGCTCGGCGACCGGCTCGGCCTCGAACAGGTCGTAGGTCCGGGCCGAGAGCACCAGCAGTTCCCTCAGGTCGAGGTCCAGCCCCCGCTCGATCAGGGTGCGCACGACTCCGAGCGCCGCCCGCCGCAGCCCGAAGGGGTCCCGGTCGCCGGTGGGGCTCTGCCCGATGCCGAAGATGCCGGTCAGGGTGTCGAGCTTGTCGGCCAGGGAGAGGACCTGGCCGGTCGGGGTCGCCGGGAGCGCGTCGCCCGCGAACCGGGGCAGGTACTGCTCGTCGATGGCGCTGGCCACCTCCGGGTGCTCGCCGTCGTGCAGGGCGTAGTGCCGTCCCATCACCCCCTGGAGCTCGGGGAACTCCCCGACCATCTCGGTGACCAGGTCGCACTTGGAGAGCGCGGCGGCCCGCTCGGCCAGGGCCGGGTCGAGGCCGAGCGCCCGGGCGATGCCGCCCGCCACCCGGGCGATCCTGCGGGTACGGTCGAGGAGGGTGCCGAGGCGCTGCTGGAACACGACCCCACCGAGGGTCTCGGCGCGGCTCGCGAGCGGGACCGCGCGGTCCTTCTTCCAGAAGAAGTCGGCGTCCGCCAGGCGGGGCCGCACCACCCGCTCGTTGCCCGCGCGCACCGCGCCCGGGTCCACGCTCTCCACGTTCGCCACCGCGATGAAGTGCGGCAGGAGCCGGCCGTTCCCGTCGACCAGGTGGAAGTAGCGCTGGTTGCCCTTCATGGTGGCGATGAGGGCCTCGGCCGGGACCTCGAGGAAGCGCGCGTCGAATCCGCCCGCCAGGGCCACGGGCCACTCCACCAGGCTGGCGACCTCGCTGAGCAGGGCCTCGTCGATCACCGCGCGCCCGCCGAGGTCGGCGGCGATCGCCTCGACTTGCCGGCGGATGCGCTCGCGCCGCGCCCCGAAGTCGACCAGCACCCGGCCGGGGGCCTCCAGCCGCTCGGCGTACTCGCCGGGCGAGGACAGGGTCACGGGGCCGGGGTGGTGGAAGCGGTGGCCGCGGCTCTCGCGCCCCGCGCGCACCCCCAGCACCTCCGCGGGCACCACGTCCGCGCCGAAGAGCATGACCACCCAGTGCACGGGGCGCACGAACTCCACCTCCCCGTCGCCCCAGCGCATGCGCTTGGGGATGGGCAGGCGCGCCAGCGCCTCCTCGGCGATCCCGGCGAACAGGCTCACGGCCGGCGCCCCGACCTGGGTGCTGCGGTGCACGAGCCAGCTGCCCTTGTCGGTCTCGAGCCGCTCGACCTCGGCGATGTCGACGCCGCAGGAGCGGGCGAAGCCGAGCGCCGCCTGTGTCGGCCGGCCTTCGGCGTCGTACGCGGCGCGCAGCGCCGGGCCCCGGCGCTCCACGGCCTTGTCGGCCTGGCGGTCGGCGACCTGCCGCACGAGGACCGCCAACCGGCGGGGGGTGGCGAATTCGCGCACCTCGCCGTGGGTGAGCTCGGCGCGGTCGAGGCCTGCCAGGACGCCCGTCCGGAAGGCCTCGGCCAGCCCGTGCAGCGCCTTCGGTGGCAGCTCCTCGGTGCCGATCTCGATCAGCAGGTCACGGTCAGCCATGGCGGGTCCCCCGGGAGCCGGCGAGCATCGGGAAGCCGAGGGCCTCGCGGGCCTTGTAGTAGGCCTCGGCGACGGCCCGCGCGAGGGTGCGCACCCGCAGGATGAACCGCTGGCGCTCGGTGACCGAGATGGCGCGGCGGGCGTCCAGCAGGTTGAAGGTGTGCGAGGCCTTGAGGACCATCTCGTAGGCCGGAAGCGGCAGCCCCGCCTCGATGAGTCGCAGGCACTCGCCCTCGCAGGTGTCGAACCAGGCGAACAGCGCCCGGGTGTCCGCCTGCTCGAAGTTGTAGGTCGACATCTCCACCTCGTTCTGGTGGTAGACGTCGCCGTAGGTCACCCGCCCGAGCGGGCCCTCGGCCCAGGTCAGGTCGTAGACGCTCTCCACCCCCTGCAGGTACATCGCGATGCGCTCGAGACCGTAGGTGATCTCGCCCGTGACGGGGCGGCAGTCGAGGCCGCCCACCTGCTGGAAGTAGGTGAACTGCGTGACCTCCATGCCGTTCAGCCAGACCTCCCAGCCGAGGCCCCAGGCGCCCAGCGTCGGTGACTCCCAGTTGTCCTCCACGAAGCGGATGTCGTGCACCAGGGGGTCGATGCCGAGCATGCGCAGGCTGTCCAGGTAGAGCTCCTGGATCTCGAGCGGGGAGGGCTTCAGCACCACCTGGTACTGGTAGTAGTGCTGCAGGCGGTTCGGGTTCTCGCCGTAGCGGCCGTCCGTGGGGCGCCGCGAGGGCTGCACGTAGGCGGCGCGCCAGGGCTCCGGGCCGATGGAACGCAGGAACGTGGCGGGGTGGAAGGTTCCGGCCCCGACCTCCAGGTCGTAGGGCTGCAGCAGGACGCAGCCGAGGCGGCCCCAGTACTGCTGCAGGCCGAGGACGAGCCCCTGGAAGGTCCGGACGTCGGCCGGGGCGTGGGGTGTGGTGCTGGCGGGCAAGGCAGTGCCTCCGATCCATCGCGGCGCGCGGTCCGGGAGTATAGCGGCGGCGCTCTCCCGGGGTCACGCGGGCCCCTCACTCCTCGAGGTAGGTGTACCCTTCGAGACCCGCGCGCAGCTCGGACAGGTGTGCCTCGAGCTCGGTGCGGTCGAGCCCGGTCTCGAACCCGAGGCGGCGGTAGGCCGCGACCAGCCGCTGCGCGTCCAGGTCGACGAAGCCGAGCACGTCTCTCACGGCGTCCCCGAAGCGGGGCTCGGCCACGCGGTACCCGTCGCCGCTCAGCTCCACGTTCGCCGAGTGGGTGTCCCCGAAGAGGTTGTGCACGTCGCCGAGGATCTCCTGGTAGGCCCCCACCAGGAAGATCCCGAGCAGGTAGGGCTCGCCGGGGCGGCGCGCGTGCAGCGGCAGGGTCGCCTCGATGCCCGCTCCGTCGACGTACACGTCGACCTGGCCGTCGGAGTCGCACGTGAGGTCCTGCACGACCCCGCGCCGGTCGGGGCGCTCGTCCAGGCGGTGCAGGGGCACGATGGGGAAGATCTGGTCGATCGCCCAGGCGTCCGGAATGGACTGGAACAGGGAGAAGTTGCAGATGTACTTGTCGGCGAGGCGGATGTTCAGCTCGTCGAGCAGTTCCCGGTGGCCGCGGCTGCGCGCCGAGAGGAGCCCCCGCAGGCGCTGGCCGATGGCGAAGTAGAGCGCCTCGGCGCGGGCCCGCTGGGCGAGGTCGAAGACGCCGTGGGTGAACAGGGACTGGGCCTCTTCCAGGCCGTGGGCGGCGTCGTGGAAGGCCTCCACGGTGTTGCGGTGCGACAGGCCCTCGTGGGTGTTCCAGAGCTCCTGGATGAGCCGGTGCTCCGCTTCGGCCGGGGGCGGGGGAGGCTCCGTGCCGGGGGCCGGCGTGACGTCCAGGACCTCGGTGATCAGCATGGCGTGGTGCGCGGTCATTGCCCGGCCGGACTCCGTGATCAGGTCCGGGTGCGGCAGGCCCGCCTCCTCGCAGACGTCGCGCAGGGCGTACACGACGTTGTTGGCGTACTCCTGCACCGAGTAGTTCACCGAGCAGAAGCTGCGGCAGGAGGTGCCCTCGTAGTCGACGCCGAGCCCGCCGCCCACGTCCACCACGCGAATGTCGGCCCCGAGCTCGCGCAGCGCCGCGTAGTACCGGGCGGCCTCGCGCAGGCCGTGCTGGATGTCGCTCACGTTGGCGATCTGCGAGCCCATGTGGAAGTGCATGAGCTGGAGCACCCCGAGCATCCCTTCGCGCCCGAGCCGGGCAATCATGGCGAGAACCTGCTCGGCCGACAGCCCGAACTTGGAGCGCTCGCCGCCGGTGTTCTGCCACTTGCCCTTGCCCACCGAGGCGAGCCGCAGGCGCAGCCCGAGCAGCGGCTCGATGCCGGTCGCCGCGCTCTCCCGCAGCACCGTCTCGAGCTCGGAGGGCTTCTCGACCACCAGGTAGACGCGTTGCCCGAGGCGCCGGCCGAGGAGCGCGAGGCGCACGTACTCCCGGTCCTTGTAGCCGTTGCAGACGATGGTGCTGCCGGCCGGCGCGAGCCCCAGGACCGCCATCA
>CALMKJ010000066.1 GCA_937867305.1 uncultured Ectothiorhodospiraceae bacterium
CAGCATCAGCCAGCAAGCGAGCTCGTCCATCCCTGGCGAACCTCGTGCGGAAGGTAACGCCGCCGGAGCGGCGGGACAGGCCCCCCGAGGTCGACTCCTCGGGATGGGCTTCCCGAGGGTGGCCTCCCCTAGGGTGTCGCGACCGTGTCGCTCACGTGCATCGCCCCGGTCGCCTCCATCACCAGCGCGTAGCTTACGCGCTCGAACGGGCGCACCACCATCACCACGCCGGCGCGGCGCGCGGGCAGCTCCACCTCGGGGTGGCCGCCCATGGCGTTCGCGATGGTGGCCGAGAAGATGTCGAGCGGCGTCGTGAACTTCGCCGCGTCCTCGGGGTTGTCCAGGTCCGGCACCCGGTGCATCGGCACGAATTGGTCGGTGACCACCTCGCCCTTCTGGTACACGGCGAGCACGTGCCCCGGCTGCAGGCCGTCGCGCGTGCCGCGGTCGATCACGACCGCCTGGTGCAGGCCCACCTGGCTCACGCCGTCGACCACCGAGATGATGGTCCCGGTGAGTTCCTGGTCCGGGGCGCGCGGCAGGAACGGCTCCCGGAGCACGTCGTCCTCGAGCGGCAGCAGGCGGTCGCCAGGCTGCACCTCGCGGGTGGAGCGGGTGACGGTCAGGGTGGCCGGGTCTCCGGCCTCCTCCAGCACCGCGTTGCCCACGTGGATCGCCTGGTAGCCCAGCACCTCCTCCGTGCCCGGCGAGCGGTACTCGGGCCCCTGACGGTAGATCCCGAAGCGCTCGACGGAGGTGTCGGCGAGCCGGCGGGCGAAGACGGCGTGCCCGGCGGTGCCCACCAGGTGCTCGCGCCCGGCGGCCAGCACGTAGGGGGCGCTGGTCAGGTCGTCGAACTCCAGCACCCGCGACTCCGTGATGAAGGGCCCGATGGCGTCGACCGGGATCAGGGGGATGGCGCGCTCGATGGGGGTCTCGCGCACTCCCGGGGAGAGCTTCACCACGCCGGGGCGGCGGGCGTGCTGGACCCGGTGGGCCCGGACCACGGGCTTGCCGTCCACGTACTCGAGCGTCAGGACGTCGCCCGGGTAGATCCGGTCGGGGTCGCGGACCTGGGGGTTGGCCCGCCAGATCTTCGGCCAGTGCCAGGGCTCGCGCAGGTAGTGCCCAGCGATGTCCCACAGGGTGTCACCGCGCTTGACCGTGTACCGTTCGGGTGCCCCCGGGGCGAGATCGACGGCGCCCGCCGCGAGCGGCAGGGCGAGCGCGAGGGTCAGGAGAACGGAACCGATGCGCGTGCTGTCCATGGTGGTCCCTCGAGAGTCCGGGTCCTGGCGAAGACCCAAAAAGCAGTTCGAATTATGGACTTAGAAAAGACTGATTACCAAGTTTCTTGACCAGGGCCGGCTCGGGCGGCAACGATACGTGAGAAAACAGCCACTTGAGTCCCCGCAGGGCTTGTGTTCCGGGCCTGCCACCCTTACTGTGGATGGAACGAGACCGCCCCCGAGCACCCCCATGGCCAAGCTCCCCATCCTGCACTTCCCCGACCCCCGGCTGCGCCGCAAGGCCAAGCCCGTGGAAAAGGTCGACGCCGATATACAGCGCCTGCTCGACGACATGCTTGAGACGATGTACGACGCTCCTGGGATCGGGTTGGCAGCCGTGCAGGTCAACGTGCCGCTTCGGGTGGTGGTCATCGACGTCTCGGAGGAGCACGACCAGCCGCTCTGCCTCGTCAACCCGGTCATCGTGGAGCGCCGCGGAACCGAGGAGATGGACGAGGGGTGCCTCTCGGTCCCCGGGTTCTACGAGCCGGTGGAGCGCTCCGAGTGGGTCCGGTTCCAGGCGCTGGACCGGGAAGGCCGGCCGCTCGATCGGGAGGCCGACGGGCTCCTCGCCGTCTGCATCCAGCACGAGTTGGACCACCTCGACGGCAAGCTCTTCGTCGACTACCTCTCCTCGCTCAAGCGCAACCGCATCCGCAAGAAGCTCGAGAAGGCCGACCGGGAGCACACCCCGGCGGGCGCGCCGGCGAGCCCCGCGCATCCCGCGATCTAGCGGGCACCCCGCGAACGAGCGTGCATCGCCTCCCCGTGCGCAGCACCCTCTCGCTTGCGTAATTCGCCAGTGCGCATCGTCTTCGCGGGCACCCCGGAGTTCTCCGCCGCGCACCTGGCGGCGCTGCTCGAGGCGGGCGAGGCCGTGGTCGCGGTCTACACCCAGCCGGACCGCCCGGCCGGGCGCGGCCAGCGCCTGCGCGAGAGCGCGGTGAAGCAGCTGGCCGCCGCCCGGGGGATCCCCGTGCTGCAGCCGGAGACCCTGCGCGGGGCGGAGGCCGCCGAGGCGCTCGCGCGCCTCGCCCCGGACCTGATGGTGGTCGTCGCCTACGGGCTCATCCTCCCCCGGGCGGTGCTCGCGACCCCCCGCCTGGGCTGCGTGAACGTGCACGCCTCCCTCCTCCCCCGCTGGCGCGGCGCCGCGCCCATCCAGCGCGCCATCCTCGCCGGGGACGCCGAGAGCGGGGTCTCCCTGATGCAGATGGACGAGGGCCTGGACACCGGGCCCGTGCTGTGCACCGTGCGCTGCCCCATCGCGCCCCGGGACACCGCCGCGACCCTGCACGACCGCCTGGCGGCCCTCGGGGCCGGGGCGCTCGTCCAGCTCGTGCAGGACCTCCACGAGGGCCCCGTCGCCGCCGTCCCCCAGCCCGCGGAGGGCGTCACCTACGCCCGCAAGATCGAGCGCGAGGAGGCGGAGATCGACTGGCGCGAGGACGCCGCCGCGCTGGAGCGCCGCGTGCGGGCGTTCAACCCCTGGCCGGTGGCGCGGACCACCCTCGGGGGGGAGGTCCTCCGGGTGTGGGAGGCCGAGGCGCTCGTCGGGGAGGGGCCCGGAGAGGCGCGTGTGGGGGCCGGGCCCGGGGCGGAGCCCGGAGGGGCGCTCGGTGGGGGTGGCCGCGGTGCCGGGCCCGGAGAGGTCCTCGCCGCGGGGCGCGAAGGCATCGAGGTCGCCACCGGGGCGGGGCGCCTGCGCGTCACGCTGATGCAGCTCCCCGGGGGGCGCCCCATCCGGGCCGCGGACTACCTGAACGCCCACCCCTCCCCGGTGGGCGCGGTGCTGGGCCGTCCGGGGTGAAGCGCGCTCGAGACGCCGTGAGTGCAGCCGGGCGGACAGGGGCTGGAGATCCCGGGGGTCGGGGTCCCACCGCCCGTTCCGCCGCCCTGACCGCCCTCCAGGGGGTACTCGCAGAGGACGAGAGCCTGAGCCTCGCCCTGCCGCGCGCGGTGGCGGGACTCGCGGACCCCCGGGACCGCGCGCTCGCCGAGGAGCTGGCCTACGGGGTGCTGCGCTGGCTGCCGCGGCTGGAAGCGGTGCTCGGGCAGGTGCTGGAGCGCCCGCTCAAGCCCCTGGAGCCCCTGGTACGCACCGCCCTGCTGCTCGGCGCCCACCAGCTCCTGCACACCCGCATCCCGCCCTACGCCGCGGTCGCCGAGACCGTCGCCCTCCTCGACGCCTCCGGGCGCGGCTGGGCGCGCGGGCTCGCGAACGCCGTGCTGCGGCGCATCGACCGGGAGCGGGCGGCACTCCTCGCCCGCGCCGAGGCGACCGACGAGGGGCGCTGGGCCCACCCCGCCTGGCTGGTGGACGCGGTCCGCCGCGCCTGGCCGGAGGACTGGGAGCGGGTGCTCACCGCCAACAACACCCACCCGCCCCTCACCCTGCGGGTCAACGCCCTGCGCACGACCCGCGAGACCTACCGGGACCGTCTTGCCGCCGCGGGCCTCGCCGCCCAGCCCGCGCCCCACGCTCCCCGGGGCCTCGTGGTGGACCCGCCCGTCGGCGTCGAGCGCCTGCCGGGATTCGCCGAGGGCCTCTGCTCGGTGCAGGACGCCGCCGCCCAGCTCGCCGCCCCGCTCCTCGCCCCCGCCCCCGGGGACCGGGTGCTCGACGCTTGCGCCGCGCCGGGCGGGAAAACCGCGCACCTCCTGGAGCTCGAGCCCCGCATCGCCGAGCTGGTGGCGGTGGAGCGGGACCCCCAGCGCGCCCGGCGCCTGGACGCCACCCTCGCGCGCCTGGGGCTGCACGCCACCACCCTCGTCGCCGACGCCGCCGAGCCCGGCACCTGGTGGGACGGCCGCCCCTTCCAGCGCATCCTGCTCGACGCCCCCTGCTCGGCCACCGGCGTCATCCGCCGCCACCCGGACATCAAGACCCGCCGATCCACCGCGCAGATCGCCGCCCTCGCCTCCGGCCAGCACCGCCTCCTCCAGGGGCTCTGGCCGCTGCTGGCCCCCGGCGGGGTGCTGTTGTACGCTACCTGTTCGGTCTTTCCCGAGGAAAACGAGGAGCCGCTCACCCGCTTCCTCGCCGTCCACGCCGAGGCGCAGCTCGTGCCCCTGGACGCGCCGTGGGGACGGGCCCGAACCGCCGGCCGGCAGATCCTGCCGGGAGACGATGGGATGGATGGCTTCTTCTACGCGCTCGTTCGCCGCAGGGGTTGACCGTTGCACACCGGCTCCCTGACGGCGCGGCTCGGCTGGGTCCTCCTGGCCGCCTTCCTCTTCGCCCCGGCGCACGCGGGCGAGGCGGGCTTTCGTGTCCGCGACGTCCAGTCCCGCCTGGTCGAAGGGGTCTACCGCGTGGACGCGACCGTGGACCTCGACCTGAGCCGCTCGGCCCGGCGCGCCCTCGAGAGCGGGATCGCCCTGCCCCTCCTCTACCGCTTCCGCATCCTGCGCAACCGTGACTACCTCTGGGACGCCGAGGTCGCCGAGTTGAACCAGCGCTACCGCATCGAGTACCACGCCCTGAGCGAGCGCTACGTCCTGGTGAACGTCAACGCCGGCACCGGGCAGGCCTACTCGAGCCTCAGCGAGGCCCTGCACGCCATCGAGAACCTGAAGTCCTTCCCGCTCATCGACGCCGAGCTCCTGCGGCCCGGCCCGCGCTACGCGGGCACGCTCCAGGTGCTGGTGGACAGCGAGGCCCTGCCGGTGCCGCTGCGCCTGCAGACCTGGGTGAACGAGTCCTGGCGGCTCGACAGCGAGCCCTTCCAATGGCCGCTCAACCCCTGATCCGCTGGGTCTCCGGCGTCGGGCCGCTCGCCGTTCTGACCCTCGTCCTGCTGGCAGCGCTCAAGCTGATGAGCGCCGCCACCGAGAACTCCGCCACCTTCGGGCGGCTCTACACGCTCCTCATCCTGGTGAGCCTGGTGGGCCTCGCCCTCCTCGCCACCCTCATCACCGTGAACCTGGTGCGCCTGCTCCGCCAGCGCCACGCGGGCGTCGCGGGCTCGCGCCTCGCCACCCGCATGGTGCTCATGTTCGTGCTGGTGGCGGGCACGCCGGTGCTGGTGGTGTTCTACTTCTCGCTGCAGCTCCTCGAGCGCGGCATCGACAGCTGGTTCGACGTGCAGGTGGACCGCGCCCTCACCGATGCCCTGGAGCTCAGCCGCAGCGCCCTCGAAACCCGCATGCGCGAGGTTCACCGCCTCACCCAGCAGGCCGCGGGCGACCTCGCCGGGGTGCCGAAGGAGCTCGCCACCACGCGCCTCGACGAGGTCCGCGAGCGCGCCGACGCCCTGGAGATGTCGGTGCTCTCGGCCCAGGGGCGGGTGCTCACCTCCATCAGCGCCGATACCGCGACGCTCCTCCCGCACCGCCCGGACGACGCGGTGCTCCTCCAGGCGCGCCAGTCCGGCACCTACGT
This sequence comes from uncultured Ectothiorhodospiraceae bacterium, assembly GCA_937867305.1. Lineage (GTDB taxonomy): Bacteria > Pseudomonadota > Gammaproteobacteria > JAABTG01 > JAABTG01 > JAGNLM01. Next base: position 5,674 of record CALMKJ010000066.1, read on the forward strand.
GGGCCTCGACCCCCTGCCCCGCGCCGGGCTCGTGATCCGCTCCATCGTGCGGGTCCCCGACCTCACGCCGTCCTACGAGACCCGCTTCGTGCAGGGCCTCTACCCGGTGGCCGAGCGCATGAGCGCGCTTGCCGATACCGTGCAGTCCGCCTTCGCCAAGTACCGCGAGCTCACCTACCTGCGGGGGTCGCTGAAGACGAGCTTCATCCTCACCCTCTCGCTCGCCGTGGTGCTGAGCCTGCTCGGGGCGGTCTGGGCGGCCATCTTCTCCAGCCGCAGCCTCGCCGCGCCCATCCGTGACCTGGCCGAGGGCACCCGGGCGGTCGCGGGCGGCGACCTCGAGACCCAGCTGCCCCAGTCGAGCCGCGACGAGATGGGCTTCCTGGTGCAGTCCTTCAACGAGATGACGCGCCAGTTGGCCCGCGCCCGGGACGAGGCCCACCGCAGCCAGGAGGCGGTGGAGGCCCAGCGCGCCTACCTCCAGGCCCTTCTCGCGCAGCTCTCCTCGGGGGTGGTCACGGTGGACCGGGAGCGGCGGCTCGGCACCGCCAACACCGCGGCCGGCCAGATCCTCGACCTCGACCTGCAGGCCGAGACCGGCCGCCCCCTGCGCGCCATCGCCCAGACCCACCCCCACCTGCAGCCGGTCATCGACGCCTTCGAGCGCCACCTGGACGGCGAGGCCTCGGAGTGGCGCGAGGAGGTGGCCCTGTTCGGGCCGGCGGGCCGCCAGGTGCTGATGTGCCGCGGCACGCCGCTGGCGGGCATCGGCGCCCCCCTGGCAGGCCCCGGGGCCCCCCTCGCAGGGCTCGGTGGCGACCACGTGGTGGTCTTCGACGACATCACCGCCGTCATCCAGGCCCAGCGCGACGCCGCCTGGGGCGAGGTGGCCCGGCGCCTCGCCCACGAGATCAAGAACCCCCTCACCCCCATCCAGCTCTCGGCCGAGCGCCTGCGCCACAAGTACCTGGAACGGATGAAGGACAAGGACCGGGAGGTCCTGGATCGCCTCACCCACACCATCATCCAGCAGGTGGACTCGATGAAGGAGATGGTGAACGCCTTCTCGAGCTACGCCCGCAGCCCCCAGATCCGCCTCGAGCCCGCGAGCCTGAACGACCTCGCCCGGGAGGTGGTGGAACTCTACCGCTACAATCGGGGCGGCACCCCCATCGAGGCCACCCTCGACGCCCGGGTCCCGACCCTGGAGCTCGACACCGGGCGGGTGCGGCAGGTCCTGCACAATCTGATCAAGAATGCCCTCGAGGCCTGCGAGGGCCGCGAGGGGTGCGCGGTGGCCGTACGCACCCGGCTCCTCGAGGAGAAGGGCAAGCAGCAGGTGGAGATCGCCGTCGAGGACAACGGGCCCGGCTTCACCCCGGACGTGCTCGAGCGGGTGTTCGACCCCTATGTCACCACCAAGAGCCGGGGCACCGGCCTCGGGCTCGCGATCGTGAAGAAGATTGTGGAAGAGCACGGCGGCATGGTCCGCGCCGAGGTCCGCGCCGAGGGCGGGGCCCGTGTGCTGGCGCGGCTGCCTGCGGCGAGCGGGGCGGCCCGGCGTGAGGCGGAGCCGAAGGAGGGCTGATGAGCGCACCCTACATCCTGGTGGTCGACGACGAGCCGGACATCCGCGAGATCGTCCGCGAGATCCTGGAGGACGAGGGCTACCAGGTGGGCCTCGCGGAGAACGCCGCCGCGGCCCGTGAGTCCCGCCGCGCGCGCCGCCCCGACGCCACGCTGCTGGACATCTGGATGCCCGACACCGACGGCATCACGCTGCTCAAGGAGTGGTCCGAGAGCGGCGAGAACGACACCCCCATCATCATGATGTCGGGCCACGGCACGGTGGAGACCGCGGTGGAGGCCACGCGCCTCGGGGCCTACGACTTCATCGAGAAGCCCCTCTCGATGGCGAAGCTGCTGCTCACGGTGAAGCACGCCCTCGAGTCCGCGCGCCTGAAGCACGAGAACATCGGCTTGAAGCGCCAGGCCCAGCCCGAGGCCGAGCCCATCGGGCGCAGCGCCGTGATGCAGGCCCTGCGCCAGCAGGTGCGCCGGATCGGCCAGCACGACGCCGCCGTGCTGGTGACCGGCGAGCCCGGCAGCGGCCGCCAGGTGGTGGCGCGCTACCTGCACGCCAACAGCGCCCGGGCCGTGGGACCTTTCGTCGACGTGGGCGTCGCCGGCATGACCTGGGACGGGTCGGCGGTCGAGCTCTTCGGCAGCGAGGACGGCAGCCGCGTGCACTACGGCTGGCTCGAGCAGGCGAGCGGCGGCACGCTCTTCCTCAACGACATCGCCGACATGGACCTCGCCACCCAGGCCCGGTTGCTCGGCGCCCTGCAGCAGCGGGCCCTCCTGCGGCTGGGGGCCAAGGAGCCGGTGCAGATCGACGTGCGGATCGTCGCCGCGACCAGCCGCAACCTCGGCGAGGAGGTCGCCGCCCGGCGCTTCCGCGAGGACCTCTACTACCACCTGAACGTGGTCCCGCTGCAGGTCCCGGCCCTGCGCGAGCACGCCGAGGACGTCCCCGAGCTGCTCGAGTTCTACGTCAATCAGTTCGCGGTGCAGGACAAGCTGCCGTACCGGCGCTTTGCGATGGCGGCGCAGAACTATCTGCGTCAGTACAGCTGGCCCGGCAACGTGCGCGAGCTGAAGAACCTCGTCCAGCGCCTCCTCATCCTCGGCACCGAGGACGAGATCGACCAGGAGGAGGTGGAGACCGCGCTCGGCGCCATGCCGAGGAAGACCGTCCCCGGGCAGCTCCCGGGCTTCGACATGCCGCTACGCGAGGCGCGCGACCTGTTCGAGAAGGCCTACCTCGAGCACCTCCTCCAGGTCTCCGGCGGCAACGTCTCCAAGGTGGCCCAACGCGCGGGCCTCGAGCGCACGCACCTCTACCGCAAGCTGCGCGCCCTCGGGGTGGACACCAAGAAGGTCACCGGCGGCCCATGAGCGGTGCATGAGCGGTACATGAGCGGCACATGAGCGGCACATGAAGATCATCATCCTCGGCGCTGGCCAGGTGGGCAGCTCGGTCGCGGAGAACCTGGCGAGCGAGGCGAACGACATCACCGTGGTCGACTCCGACCCGGCCGGGCTCGAGCGCCTGCGCGACCGCCTCGACATCCGCACCGTGCTCGGGCGCGGCTCCCACCCCGATGTCCTGGAGCAGGCGGGGGCGGCGGACGCCGACATGATCCTCGCGGTCACCAACAGTGACGAGACCAACATGATCGCCTGTCAGGTGGCCTACACCCTCTTCCACACCCCCACCAAAATCGCACGCGTGCGGGCCGGGGAGTACCTCAACCACCCCGAGCTCTTCGGCCAGGAGGCGCTCCCGGTCGACGTGATGATCAGCCCCGAGCAGCTCGTCACCGACTACATCCAGAGCCTGGTGGAGACCCCGGGCGCGATGCAGGTGCTCGACTTCGCCGGCGGCCGGGTGCGCCTGGTCGCGGTCAAGGCCTACCACGGCGGGCCACTCGTGGGCCAGGAGCTGCGCGCCCTGCGCGAGCACATGCCGCGGGTCGACTCGCGGGTCGCGGCCATCTTCCGGCAGGGCCGGCCGATCATCCCCGAGGGGACCACCGTCATCGAGGCCGACGACGAAGTCTTCTTCGTCGCCGCCCGCGAGAACATCCGCAAGGTGATGAGCGAGCTGCGCGAGACGGACAAGCCGGTGAAGCGCGTGCTGCTCGCCGGCGGCGGCAACATCGGCCTGCGCCTGGCGCGCGCACTCGAGGCCCACTACCAGGTCAAGCTCATCGAGCGCGACCCGGCGCGGGCGCAATTCCTCTCCGAGCAGCTCGACCGCACCATCGTGCTCACGGGCGACGCCGCGGACCAGGACCTGATGAGCGAGGAGCACGTGGACGCGGCCGACGTCTTCTGCGCGGTCACCAACGACGACGAGGTGAACATCCTCGCGGCGATGCTCGCCAAGGGCATGGGCGCGCGCCGGGTGATGGCGCTCATCAACCGGGCGGCCTACGTGGACCTGGTGCAGGGCGGGGCGATCGACATCGCCATCTCACCCCAGCAGGCGACCATCGGCACGCTGCTCGCGCACGTGCGCCGGGGTGACGTGGTGATGGTGCACAGCCTGCGCCGCGGCGCGGCCGAGGCCATCGAGGCGATCGCCCACGGCGACCCCAAGACCTCGCGGGTCGTCGGCCGGCGCGTGGACCAGGTCCCGCTCCCCCCCGGCACCACCATCGGCGCCGTGGTGCGCGGCGACGCGGTCCTCATCGCCCACCACGACACCGTCATCGAGTCCGACGACCACGTCATCCTGTTCCTCGTCGACAAGCGCCGCGTCGCCGACGTGGAGCGCCTGTTCCAGGTCGGCGTCACCTTCATCTGACGGAAATGGGGACATTCTGGTTTTCCGCGGGGAAACGGGGACATTCTGGTTTTCCATTTCTGGTATTCCACTCCTGGGGTTCCACTCACGAGGACGGTGAAGGTCACATGACATCGATCCTGCGCAGGACCCTTCCGGCGCTCCTGGCGGCCAGCGTGGCGCCGCTCTCCTGGGCGGCCGACTTCTCGAGCGAGCCCTATCTGCTGCGCCTGTTCCTCGGACTCGACCGCGCGAGCAACTACGCCGACACCGCGGGCCGCCAGGCCTCCATCGCCTACCCGGGCGGCTCCTCGGCCAACCCCGCGGGCGACGCGGCCCGGCCCCGGCAACGGGCCGAGGTGACGCTCACCGGCATCGGCGCGGCCGGCGACAACGGGTCGACCCTCCTCGCCTTCCCGGCGACCCTGGCGGTGCCGACCGACGAGAACACGGTGCTCTCGTTCGCCTACGCCTACACCGACACCCCGGACGCCGACACCCGGCAAGGCCTCGAGAACCACGTCCGGTCGAACGAGTTCTTCCTCGGACTCGCGCGGCGCGTGACGCCGGCGACGTCAGTGGGCGGCCAGGTGCGGGTGGTGGATTCCACCATCGACGAGGAGTCCCGCGAGGCGGCGATCGGCTTCCTGCCGGCCCGGCTCGAGGTCGACGTGCGCTCCGTCGACCTGACCCTCGGGGTGCAGACGGACCTCACCGACACCGTGCGCCTCGGGGCCATGGCGAACGTCGGGCGCGGGACGACCAACGACACGATCCAGAACCTCGCCCCCATCCCCGTCTTTCCACCCTTCGTCGTCATCCCCTCGGGCATCGAGCTCGACCGGTTCGACGACACCATCCACACGTGGTCCGCAGGGGTCGGCGCCGCTTACCTGCCCTCCCCGGCCCTCGGGGTCTTCGCCGACGCGACGTACGACCGGGTGCACAGCCGCGTGGGCGGCCACGCGGACATCGGGCGCTTCGCGCTCGGGGTGGAATCCCGGCCGGGACCCGCCTGGCTCGCCCTGCGGGCGGGCTGGACCCTCGACACGGAGTCCGAGAGCACCGTCAGCGCCGGGCTCGGTCTCTACCCCGTGAAGGGCGTGCGGGTGGACCTCGCGGTGCAGCGCAACGCCGCCCCCGAGATCCATCGCGAGTTCGGACGGATGGACCTGCTCACCGCCTCCGTGGCCGTCGACTTTTGAACGTAAAACGGTAAAACGGGGACATTCTGGGCGGAAACGGGGACATTCTGGGTTTCCGCTAACGGAAACCCAGAATGTCCCCGTTTTACCCTTAGCGGAAACCCAGAATGTCCCCGTTTCCGTTTTCGGTTCCGGTGCCGCGGGGGTCGGGGCGGGCGGGGCGATAGCTTTCGCTGTTGTAGACCTCCCAGAAGGCCTCGTTCGGCTCGCCCTCGGCGTCCCGGTACTCGGGGCGGATGCCGAAGACCTCCGTGCAGTCGGGGAGCACGCTCTTCTTCACCCGGCGCCCGTGCAGCGGCCCGTGCTCGAAGAGCCCGCCCGCCTCCCAGAGCACCCGCTCACGGGTGATGATCTGGTTCGGCCGGGCGCTCTGGGCGAGCCGCGCGGCCACGTTCAGGGTGTCGCCCCACACGTCGAACCAGAGGCGCCCGGCGCGGGTCCGCCCCGAGGCGTCGGGCAGCACGTGGCTCGTGTCGATGACGCCGGCCGCGACCGGGCCGATGGTGACCCCGATCCGAGCGGGCCACATCACGTAGCCGCCGTCCCGGACCTTGCGCAGCACGCCCTCGGCCTCCCCCAGCGGGGGCAGTGAGCGCCGGAACCGGAGCATCGCCAGCAGCGCCCCGATCGCCGCCCGGTGCATGTGCACGGGGCCACCCTCCATCCCGAGTCCCGCGATCGCGATGCGGGCGTCACCCTCCGCGCGCAGGGGCTCCACCCCGACGCTGAGGCAGGCGTCGTCGAAGCGCAGCCAGAACTCCCGCATGGCGGCGACGATCCGCTCGGGGAGCATCTTCTCGCACGACTGGCTGAACCCCACCGCATCGCAGAAGAGCAGCACCACGTGGCGCGTCGAGGGCTCGACGAAGCCCTGGCGCGCGTAGCGCTCCGCCACGGGGCCCGTGAGGGCACTCGAGAGCAGCTGCATCGCCCGCTGGCGCTGCAGCTCCGCCTCCTCGCGCTGGCCCTCGGCGAGCTGCCGCTGGCGCTCTGCCTCGGCGTGCTGGCGGACGGCCTCGGCACGCTCGCGCTCCGTCTCCGCCCGCTGCAGCTCGAGCTCCACCGTACGCCGGCGCAGGCGGAGCTCCGCCATGCTGCGCTGGCGATAGTTACGCAGGTACCAGAGGTTGAGCACCACCCCGAACACGGCCGCCGCAGCCGGCAGCGTGAGCGTCGCGGAGAACTGCAGGAGCGCCTGGGACTCCATGCCCGTGGTAGCGCCCGCCACGAGCGGCACCAGCAGGGAATAGGCGGCCAGCGCCGCGAGCTGCCCCGAAGATAGGGGAAAGATCGTCAGTACGACCAGATTCGCGAGCACGTAGCTCGGCATATGGTAGGCCGCTCCATGGGAGAGCCCGAGCTGCAGGCCCTCGCCCCCGAGCGCCGCCAGTGCGCAGAGCGCGACGACGAGCCGCACGGTGGAGATCGGGGCCGCGCGCCGGGGAACGACCAGCACGAGCAGCGCCCCCGCGACGGCCAGGACCAACGGCAGAATGACCGCGAGCCGCGGCCCGAGGGCCCCTCCCCCCATGCCCGCCACAACGTCTGGGGCCTCCTGCGCGAACCACAGATGGAGAAAGATGGTCGCGATCCAGAAAGGGATGACGGCGGCCGCGAGCCAACGCACACGGCAGAGCCCCTGCTCCACGAACCGCGCGAGGTAGCGGGGCCGCCCCAGCACCGGTGCAGCCTCGCAGACGGTGAGGACCCGGTCGATGAACGAAAAGGGAGTCCAGTCCATCTTCCCCCTCAGTCGACGCACACCTCGCACGCCGACACCGCGTCGTGGCGCACGAGCGACCCGGTCAGATCGCCCACGCGATCGAGGCCGTGGCGGTCCAGGTACGCCAGGATACCGGCGTTCACCTTCGGACACACCAGCGGGTCGTAGAAGAGCGCGGTACCGATGCCGACGGCGCTCGCCCCCGCGATGAGGAACTCGAGGGCGTCCTCGGCGCAGGTGACCCCGCCCTGGCCGATGATGGGCACGCCGTGGGGCGCCGCCACCTGGTGGACCTCGTGCACCTTGAGGAGGGCGATCGGCTTGATGGCCGGCCCCGAGAGCCCGCCCTGGTTGTTCCCGAGCACGGGCCGGCGGGTCTCCACGTCGATGGCCATCCCCATCAGGGTGTTGATGACCGAGAGCCCGTCCGTGCCGGCCTCGATGCAGCGGCGCGCGTTCTCGCGGATGTCGGTCTGGTTCGGGGAGAGCTTGGTGATGAGGGGCTTCGTGGTCACCGCCCGACAGGCCGCCACCACCCGCGCGGACACATCCGGATCGTTGCCGAAGGCCGCTCCGCCCGCCTTCACGTTCGGGCAGGAGATGTTGATCTCGATGGCGTCGACCGGGGAGTCGTCGAAAACGCGCGCGACCTCGCGATAGTCGTCCACCGTGGAACCGGCGATGTTGGCGATGAAGCGGGTCGCGGAGAAGTCGAGCCGGGGCAGGATCTTCTCCACCACGTGGCGCGCCCCCGGGTTCTGCAGCCCGATGGCGTTCAGCATCCCCATGGGCGTCTCGTACACCCGATGCGGGGCGTTGCCGAGCCGCGGCTCGAGCGTCGTGCCCTTCAGGCACACCGCCCCCACCTCCCGGTGGTCGAAGCCCTCGACCCGCGTGTACTCGTCACCGAAGCCGACGCAGCCCGAGAGCAGCACCAGGGGGGTCTGCAGGCGCAGGCCGCAGAAGTCGACCGCGAGTCGCTCGCTCACCATCGCACCGCCACCGGGTACTGGGCGATCAACGGGTCAGGAGTCAGGAGGACCATCTGGTTCGCGATCGCCTGGCAGACCAGCATCCGGTCGAAGGGGTCCGCGTGAAGCGGGGGCAGCTTCGCCAGCCCGAAGGTGTCGGCCTCGTGCAGCGCGAGGGCCTCGATCGCGTGGCGCTGACGCGCCTCGGGGACGAAGTCCCGAGGGTCCAAGTCCTGCGGAAGCCGAAGCCGACCCAGCCGATGCTTGACCGCGATCTCCCAGGCCGACACGGCAGAGAGAAAGACGTCATTCGCCGGGTCGGCGAAGAGCCGCACGGCCGTGTTGGACAGACGCCCCTCCTCGGCCGCGAGCCAGAGGAAGGTGCAGGTGTCGAGGAGCACGTTCATCCCGGTCCCCGGCGCGTAACACCCGGCACGGGCGGATCGGGCGCTCGGCCCTCGAAACCTTCCACCACCTCTGCCGGCAGTGGCTCCCAGAAGCTCTCCGGGACGCGGTAACCGGGCTCGCCGGGACCCCGTCCCAGCGGGCGCGGCTGCCGGCGCGGCCCGGGCAACGGTCGGATCTCCGCAACCGGAACGTTCCGACGGGCAATGACCACCGTCTCGCCGCGCTCCACCGCCGCGATGTACTCGGACAGCCTGGCCTTGGCCTCGTGAATGTTGACGGTAATCATGAGCTTCGCGCCCAAAGAGCCCCAAAACCTGACCAAGTTTAGGGTCCGAACCCAGCCCCCGCAAGCCGATTACACCATCAAAGGGGTCACGATCAATTCGAGGCTTTCTACATCATCCGGCGTGATGTAGGATTTCCCTATGCCAACCAAGCCGCTTCAGATCCACCTTCGCCCGGACCAGGACGCTGCCCTGCGCGCACTGGCCGCCCGGGAAGAGGCCTCCCTGGCAGACCTGGTCCGGCGAAGCGTTGACCTCTACCTGGCAAGCCTGCCGGTGGAGGATGACCCGGTCATGCAGCTCGTCGGGCTCGGGCGGTCGGGGCAGGGGGACCTCTCGGAGCACCACGACCAGGTGCTCGCGAGGCAGACGCACCGGTAATGGCGCGGGAGTTGTTCGTCGACACCGGTGCCTGGGTGGCGCTCGCCGACGCCGACGACCAGCACCACGCGCGAGCAGCCGCCTTCCTGCCGACAGCGCTGGCCGAGTACCAGAGGTTGGTGACCACCGACCTGGTGGTCGCCGAGTCCTACATCATCCTCAGGCTCGCCCTCGGGCACACCCCCGCCGTCGCCTTCCTGCAACGCCTGCGCGCCAGCCCTCGAATCGAGAGGGTGTACGTGACCGAGGCGATCGGTCTCGAGGCCGAGGAGATCCTCCGCCGGTACCGGGACCAGGACTTCAGCCTGACCGATGCGGTCAGCTTCGCCCTCATGAGGCAACGCGGGATGGACACCGCCTTCGCCTTCGACGCCCACTTCTCGACGGCGGGATTCGTCCGCCTGCCGGTGGCGGCATAACGTCAGGCGGCGAACACCAGGGTACGGAACCGAAGCCCACCGGGTGATGTTCCACGTCGTCCTCTACCAGCCCGAGATCCCGCCCAACACCGGGAACGTCATCCGGCTCTGCGCCAACACCGGCGCCACGCTGCACCTCGTCCACCCGCTCGGCTTCGAGCTCGAGGACGCGAGGCTCCGCCGCGCGGGGCTCGACTACCGGGAGTGGGCGCGGGTGCGCGAGCACGCGAGCTGGGAGGCGTACCTGGGAAACGAGCGCCCGGGGCGAGTGCTCGCCTTTTCGACCCGGGGCACGGGCTCCTACGCCGACATGCGCTACCAGGCCGGGGACGCACTGCTCTTCGGGCCGGAGACCCGGGGGCTGCCCGCGGAGCTCCTGGCCGCGGTCGGGCCCGGGAACGTTCTGCGGCTCCCGATGGTGCCGGGGAGCCGGAGCCTCAACCTCTCGAACACGGTGGCGGTGGTGGTCTACGAGGCGTGGAGGCAGCAGGGTTTTTTGTCACCGGGCTGAGCGACCACCGCCGAGCGATCACTGCCGAGCAACCACTGCTGAGCGATCACCGCCCCCCAGGACCGGCGTCCGCAAAGGGGA
>CALMKJ010000067.1 GCA_937867305.1 uncultured Ectothiorhodospiraceae bacterium
GGGACTTCAGCCTCCTGCCGGTGGTGCAGGGGGGCATGGGGGTCGGGATCTCCGGACACCGGCTGGCGGGTTCCGTGGCCCGGGAGGGCGCGGTCGGCACGATTGCCTCCGTGGAGCTGCGCCGGCTGCACCCCGACCTGATGGAGCGGGCCGGAAAGTCGCGGGACCACGGGGCCATCGCGGCCACCAACCTCGAGGCGCTCGACCGTGAGGTGCAGGCCGCACGGGAGATCGCCGGGCCCGGCGGCTTCATCGCCGTCAACGTCATGCGCGCGGTCAAGCACTACGCCGACCTCGTCCGCCAGGCCTGCCGCAGCGGCGCCAACGCCATCGTCATGGGCGCGGGCCTGCCCATGGACCTCCCCGAGCTCGCCGAGGGCCACGGCGACGTGGCGCTCATCCCGATCCTGTCCGAGGAGCGCGGCGTGCGCGCCGTGCTCAAGAAGTGGATGCGCAAGGGCGTCCTGCCGGACGCGATCGTCCTGGAACACCCCCGCTATGCCGGGGGCCATCTCGGTGCGACCCGGATCGAGGAGGTGAGCGATCCGCGTTTCGACTTCGCTCGGGTGCTGGACGCCGTGCGCGACGTCTTCAAGACGCTCGGCCTGGCGACGGACCGCATCCCGCTCATCCCGGGCGGGGGCATCAACGCCTTCGAGCGGGTGAAGGAGCTGTTCGCGTGGGGCGCCTCCGCGGTCCAGGTCGGCACCCCCTTCGCGGTGACCCGGGAATCCGATGCCCACATCAACTTCAAGCGGGTCCTCGCCGAGGCCGGCCCCGAGGACGTCGTGACCTTCATGAGTGCGGCGGGACTACCCGCGCGGGCGGTGCTCACCCCCTGGCTGAAACGCTACCTGGCGCGGGAAAAGGACCTGCGGGCTCGAGCCAACCCGGACCGGTCCCACTGCGGGCGCCAGGTGGAGTGCCTCAACTTCTGCGGGCTCAAGGACGGCGACGGTGCGGCAGGGCAGTTCTGTATCGAGACCCAGCTCGCGGCGGCACAGCGCGGCGACGTCAATCTGGGGCTCTTCTTCCGTGGGTCCGAGAGCCTGCCCTTCGGGCGGGAGATCCGCTCGGTGCACGAGCTCCTGACCTATCTGCTGAGCGGGGTCCGGCCCACGGCCCCTGCAGCGGCGGCCTGACCTGCCAGGCCGACCGACTCCCGCCGGGCCAGCTCGGCCTCGATGGCGTTCAGCACGCGCCACTTCCAGGCGCACCACTCCGGGGCGAGGAGCACGGAGCGTGGCGCCGTGCCCGTGAGCCGGTGGAACTCCACCTCCGGCGGGGTGGCCTCGACGATGTCACAGGCCGCCTCCACGTACTCCTCCAGGGTGAGGGGCCGGTAAGCGCCCCTGCGCCACTCCACGGCAAGGCGGGTGCCCCGCACCACGTGCAGCGGGTGCACCTTGAGACCGTCCACCCCCAGTTCCAGCACCCGCTCGAGGCTGGTCCGGGCGTGCCAGGGGGACTCCCCGGGCAACCCGACGATCAGATGAGTGCAGAGCGCGAGCCCCCGGGAGTGGATCGCGTGCGCGGCCGCCCGGTACTCAGCAAAGCCGTGGCCGCGACGGACCCGGCGCAGGGTCTCGTCGAAGGCCGACTGCAGCCCGAGCTCGATCCAGACTTCGCGGCCCTCGTCCCGGTAGCCCGCCAGGAGGTCGAGCACGCCGTCCTCTAGACAGTCGGGGCGCGTCCCCACCGCCAGCCCCACCACGTCCGGCTCGGCCAGCGCCTCCCGGTAGAGCCGGTCCAGGTGCTCCACCGCCCCGTAGGTATTGGTGTACGCCTGGAAATAGGCGATGTAGCGCTGCGCCCCGGTGCGCCGGCGGATGACCGCCCGGCCGGCGGCGATCTGGTCGGCCACGCTGCGGGGCTCCCGGGCGTGCGGGCTGAACGATGCGTTGTTGCAGAAGGTGCAGCCGCCCCTCCCGAGCGTCCCGTCCCGGTTCGGGCAGGTGAACCCCGCGTCGATCGCCACCTTGTGGACACGCTCGCCGTACCGGCGCAGGAGCGCCTGGCCGAACGTGTTGACGTGCTGGGCGAGGGTCATCGAGATGACGCAAAGACCCCGCACGGTTTCCCGGCGGGGTCCTTGCAGACTGCTTTGCGGTCGGGCGACTGCTTACTTCACGATGACCGCGTCGACGTCCACCTCGGCGCGGCGGTTCTTCGCACGGCCTTCCGCGGTCTTGTTCGAGGCGACCGGCTGCGACTCACCGAAGCTCTTGGTGGTGACCTTGGAGGCCGCCACGCCCTTGGAGACCAGGTAGTCCTTCACCACCTCGGCGCGGCGCTGGCCGAGCTTCACGTTGTACGCGTCGGAGCCGACGCTGTCGGTGTGGCCGGAGACCGCTACGGCGGCGACGTCCGCGCCCTTCAGGCGGGCCAGGAGGTCGTCCAGGATCTGCTTGCCGGCGGGCTTCAGCTGGGACTTG
>CALMKJ010000068.1 GCA_937867305.1 uncultured Ectothiorhodospiraceae bacterium
CCCGCGTCCTCCGGCATGGCGTAGCCGAGAAAGAGCCGGCGCAGCCCGAACGCCCAGGTCGTCTCGTCCAGGTCCGGCAGGCCGGTCTCCGCTCGGGCATCGGCGTCCAGCCCCCAGCGGACCCCCGAATCCCGGACCCATCCGCGCAGGGCCTCCACCGCCGCCTCGTCGAGCGCGAGCCGGCGAGCGACGGCCGCGACCTCGAGGAGCGAGAGGACCTCGCTCGCGGGCAGGCGGCTCGCCGGCAGGTCCAGCAGTTGCAACACGGCGGCCACCGCCGGCGCACCGGCCGCCGGGTCCCGGCGTGCGCTCGCCCAGGGGATGAACCGCTCGTCCCCCAGCGCCCCGAACACCGCCTCGACGTGCGGGGCGTAGGCATCCGGGTCGGGCGCCAGCACCAGCACGTCCCGGGGCTCGAGCCCGGGCAGCCGCTCGAAGAGGTCGAGGAGCCCATCGTGCAGCACCTGCACCTCACGCAGCGGCCCATGGCAGGCGTGCACCTGCAGCGAACGGTCGCCCTCCGGGATGGGCAGCGGCGGCGCGTCGGGCTCGCGTCCGCGGTTGCGCAGCTCCAGGACGTCGCGCTGCAGGAGCCGGAGCCGGGAGGGTCCGGCCGAGTCGCCCAGAGGGCTCCTCACGGAGTACCCCACCGGGTCCCCGACCCGGTTCCCCACCGAGTCCCCGACCGGGTCCTCCCAGAGCTCCTCCTCCTCGGCGTCGTACTCCAGCACCTGGTCGAGGAGCTCCCGGCCCATGCGCCCGAGCGAAGCGAGCAGCGGGTGGCCCACCGCGTAGTACCCGCTCGCGTCGGAGCGGCCCTCCCGCCGCCAGCGGGCGCGCCGGCGCGCCGTCGCCCCCGGCGACTCGATGTCGGACCAGTACTCGCGCGAGGGGTCGAGGAGGAACAGGTGAACGTCGAGCAGGCCGGCGAGGTGCGCCAGCAGGGCGAGGTAGCTCGGGGAGAGCGTCGGCAGGGCGAAGACGGCGACCCGTGCGGGCAGCGCGGAGCGGAGCGCAGGTGCCGCGAGAAAGGCGTCCTGGACGTGGACCCAGTGACCCCGGCCGCCCTCGGCCACCAGCCGGCGCCAGAGCTCCGCCTGCCAGTCCTCGCCCGCGGCCGAGGACTCCCTGGCCGCGCCGCGGCTCCCGCCCGCACCGCCGTCCCCGCCCTCGCCGCCGCTCCCGCGGGGGCCGGGGGACCCACCGCGCTCCCAGTCCCGGATCCAGTCCGGGCGGTACACGAGATACTGGTCCAGGGTCTCGGCGAGGCGCCCGGCGAGGCGCAGGCGCTTCAGCTCGTCGCTGCCTTCGAGATAATGACCGAGCGCCCCGAGCCAGGGCTCCCCCCGCACCCGATCGAGGAGCCCGAAGACCCGCCAGAGGAGCCGCTCGGGCTCGTAGGCGGACCCGGCGGGAAGGGCCGGCAGGACCGCGCGGAAGCAATCCCAGATGAACGCGGCCGGTTGGGGAAACCGGACGTTGGCACAGACCCCGAGCCGGGACGCGAGCCGGGCCGCGACCCAGCGCGCCGTCCCCGGCCCCTGCACCACCACCGTTTCGGGGGCGAGGGGCAGGCCGGCGGGGTCCGCGAGGACCTCCGCCAGCCGGTCGGCCAGACGCTCGAGTCGGTTCCCGCGGTAGAGGCGCAGCACGGCGCTCGCGCCGGCAGGGCCGGCGCGTCGCCCTCCTCTACTTCAGCTTGGCGAGCGTCGCCTTGGCCTCCTCGACGCCCACGAAGCGGGAGTCACCCGCGACCGCCTTCTGCAGATGCTCCTTCGCCCGGGCCGCATCACCCTTCGCGTGGTAGGCCATGCCGAGGTGGTAGTGCATGATCGCCGACCCGGGCTCCTTCTCGAGCGCCTTCTTCAGGTTCGCGAGCGCCGGGTCGAGCTCGCCCTTGCGGTACTGGACCCAGCCCAGGGTGTCGAGGAAAGCGGCGTTGTCGCTGCCCTCGAGCTTCGCCGCGAGCTCCCGCGCGCGGTTCAGGCTCGCCGCGTCGGTGCGGTAGCTCACCAGCAGCATCGCCAGGTTGTTGGCGACCGCGAGCGAGTCCGGGCTCGCCTTCAGCATCGCCTCGTGCTCGCCAATGGCCTCGTCGTAGCGCCCCAGCTGTTCGTAGAGGCTCGCCAGCTGGAAGCGCAGCGCGGCCTGGCCGCCGGTCGCGTCCACCCCCTCGCGGAAGGCCTGCACCGCGCCCTCGGCGTCTCCCGAGAGCAGGTCCGCAATGGCGAGATTCCGGTACGCGACCGCCGACTTCGGGGCAAGCTCCACGGCCTTCTTGAGCGCCGCCTCGGCCTCCGCGCTCTTCTTCTGGGAGAGCAGCACCTCGCCCTTCAGGTTCCAGGCGAGCGCGCTCTCGGGCTGCGCCGCGATGACCTTGTCGAGGCGGGCGAGCGCCTGGTCGGGCTTCTTCGCGATCAACAGCGTCTGGACGAGCGCGGTCAACGGCTCGACCGCCTTCGGGGCACGCTCCATCGCCTGCTCGAAGAGCGCGACGGCCGCGGCGTGGTCACCCTTGCCCTGCTGGGCGAGGCCTTCGAGGTACTGGCCGAGGGGGTGCTTCGGCGCGGCCTGTGCGACCGCCTTCGCCGTGGCCACGGCCCCGTCCCAGTCCCGACGGGCCAGCTGGATGCGCGCCTTCATCTCGAGCACGCTCGCGTTGCCCGGGGAGGCCTTCAGCGCCGCCTCCACCTGCTCCATGGCGGTGTCGGCCTTGTTCGTCTGGACCAGGAAGCGGACCAGGGTCAACCGCGACGCGATGTTCGCGGGGTCCACGTCGACCGCGCGGCGCAG
>CALMKJ010000069.1 GCA_937867305.1 uncultured Ectothiorhodospiraceae bacterium
GGTCGCCGTCCACCTCTTCATGCCCATCACGGTGCCGGAGGACATCGGCGGACTGGAGTCGGCGCGGCGGGTCGTGCAGGACAACGCCTGGGCCCTCTACATCGTGCTGCTGCCCGTCGTGGTGGCCCACGCCGCCCTCGGGCTCTACCGGCTGGCCCTGAAGTGGGGTTGGCCCAGCTTCACGATCGGCGCGCAGGGGCGCCGGCGCCTGCTCCTCGCGACCGTCGGGGTCGCGGCGTTCTATCTCCTGATCGACCTGGCCGCGCTCGTAGCCTACTTGCGGATCGGCCTCTCCCTGGGGGGTCAGCCGTGAAAGTCATCTACAGCGACGTGCTGGTGATTGGTGGCGGTCTCGCCGGCCTGCGGGTGGCCATCGGCGCCCGCCAGCGGGGTCTCGACCCGATCATCCTCTCCCTCGTGCCCCCGAAGCGGTCCCACTCCGCGGCGGCCCAGGGCGGTATGCAGGCGAGCCTCGCCAACGTCACCCGAGGTATCGGCGACAACGAGGACGTTCACTTCGCCGACACCGTGCGGGGGAGCGACTGGGGCGCCGACCAGGAGGTGGTGCGGATGTTCGTCCATGCCGCCCCCCAGGCCGCCCGGGAGCTTGCGGCGTGGGGTGTGCCCTGGAGCCGGGTGCGGCCCGGCGACCGGGAGATCGTGGCCAACGGTCAGAGGGTGACCATCACCGAGCGGGCCGAGGCTGCGGGGCTGATCGCCCAGCGTGACTTCGGCGGCACCAAGAAGTGGCGGACCTGTTATGTCTCCGACGGTACGGGGCACGCCATGCTGTCCACCATGGGGGATCGGGCGATTGCCCACGCCATCCCCGTGCACGAGCGCAAGGAGGCGCTGGCCCTGGTCCACGACGGATCGCGCTGTTACGGCGCGGTCGTGCGCGACCTCACGACCGGCGAGTTGAGCGCTTACGTCGCGCGGGCGACGGTCGTCGCGACCGGCGGGGCAGGGAGGCTGTACGGTGTCACCACCAACGCCGTGATCTGCGAGGGCATGGGTCATGCCCTGGCCCTCGAGACGGGCGTGGCGCCACTCGGCAACATGGAGGCGGTCCAGTTCCACCCGACCGCCATCGTCCCGACCGGGATCCTGGTGACGGAGGGTTGCCGCGGCGACGGCGGCCTGTTGCGCGACGTGGACGGCCACCGCTTCATGCCGGACTACGAGCCGGAGAAGAAGGAGCTCGCCTCCCGCGACGTGGTGTCCCGGCGCATGGAGGAGCACATCCGCAAGGGCAAGGGGGTGAAGGGGCGCTTCGGCACCCACCTCTGGCTCGACATCACGCTCCTCGGGCGTCAGCACATCGAGCACAATCTGCGCGAGGTCAAGGAGATCTGCGAGTATTTCCTCGGGATCGACCCCGCCGAGCAGTGGATTCCGGTGCGGCCTGCCCAGCACTACACCATGGGTGGGGTGCGCACCAACCACACCGGCGAGAGCCCCTGGCTGAAGGGTCTGTTCGCCGCCGGCGAAGCGGCCTGCTGGGACATGCACGGGTTCAACCGGCTCGGCGGCAACTCCGTCGCGGAGACGGTGGTGGCCGGGATGATCGTGAGCGAGTTCGTGGCGGACTTCTGCCAGCGCCCGGAGAACCGCGTCGACGTGCCCATGGGGCTCGTCGACGATTTCGTGCGGCGCGAGCAGGGCAAGCTGGACCTGCTGCTCGAGGGCCGTGGCTCGGAGAGCGCGGATGCCCTGCGCAGCGCGATGCTGCACGTGATGACCGAGAAGGTGGGGATCTTCCGCACCGGCGCCGACCTCGCGGCGGGCGTCGAGGAGCTCCAGGGCCTGCTGGTGCGCAGCCGCCACATTGGCTTGCGCCACAAGGCGCCAGGCGCCAACCTGGAGTTGGTGGTCGCCTACCGGACGCAGAAGATGCTGAAGCTCGCCCTGGCCACCGCCTACGGTGCCCTGCAGCGTACGGAGAGCCGGGGGGCCCACTTCCGCGAGGACTACCCGCAGCGTGACGACCGCCAGTGGCTCTCTCGGACCCTGGCCTTCTGGCGGGGCGAGGACGACACCCTCCCCACGCTCGAGTACGAGCCGCTGGACATCAAGCGGATGGAGCTGCCGCCCGGCTGGCGCGGCTACGGGGCGAAGGACTACATCGACCACCCCGACACCGCAAAGCGGGCGGCGGAGGTGGAGCGTGTGCGCAACGAGATGGCCGGTGCCGACCGCTTCGCGGTCCAGCAGGCGCTGATGCCCTGGGAGGGGATGTTGCCCCCCCGTTTCCGGGGTCGTAACGAGCGGGTCGGGGAGGGCCGGGCATGAGCGAGAACACAGTTACCGCCTCCCACCGGCGGCTCACCATCCGGGTCCTGCGCTACAACCCGCGGGAGCCGGGGAGCGAGCCGCGGATCCAGGAATACCCGCTGGAAGAGGGGGACGGGATGACCCTCTTCATCGCGCTCAACGAGATCCGCGAGAAGCAGGACCCCTCGCTGGTCTTCGACTTCGTGTGCCGTGCCGGAATCTGCGGCAGCTGCGCGATGCTGATCAACGGGCGTCCCGGACTCGCGTGCCGCACCCAGACGAAGAACCTGGGTCCCGAGATCATGCTGGCGCCTCTGCCCGGCTTCGAGCTCATTGCGGACCTCGCGGTGAACACCGGGAAGTGGATGCGCGGGATGAGCGAGCGGCTCGAGACCTGGGTGCACACCAGGGAGCAGGAGGTGGACCTGACGCGGCTCGAGGAGCGGATGGACCCCGAGTTGGCCGAGCAGATCTACGAGCTCGACCGCTGCATCGAGTGCGGGTGCTGCATCGCCGGATGCGCGACCGCCCAGATGCGCCCGGGGTTCGTGGGGGCGGTC
Organism: uncultured Ectothiorhodospiraceae bacterium; assembly: GCA_937867305.1. Taxonomy (GTDB): domain Bacteria; phylum Pseudomonadota; class Gammaproteobacteria; order JAABTG01; family JAABTG01; genus JAGNLM01. The sequence continues at coordinate 2,835 of CALMKJ010000069.1, forward strand.
GGTCTGAGCAAGATCGCGCGCTTCCGTCTCGACCCGCGCGACGCGCGCACGGATGCCGAGTACTATGAGTTGGTGGGGGACGACAACGGCGTGTTCGGCTGCATGTCGCTGCTGGGCTGCCAGGACGTCTGTCCGAAGGACCTGCCGCTCCAGGCGAGGATCGCCTACGTGCGCCGCCAGATGGCCAAGCAGGGGTTTACCCGAGGCTGACGAGCGGATCATCAACCGGTAGAAAGAACGAGCCTTTCGACGCCCATTGCTGAGGAGAACGACCCATGAAGCGTAGACACCTCCTGGTAGGCGCTCTCGCCTGCGCCGCCTCGCTGTCCGCCTACGCGGCGGACGCGCCGATCGTGATCAAGTTCAGCCACGTGGTCGCGACGGACACCCCCAAGGGCCGGGCCGCCGAGTTCTTCAAGAAGGTCGCTGAGGAGTACACCCAAGGCCGCGTGAAGGTCGAGGTCTACGCGAACAGCACGCTCTACAAGGACAAGGAAGAGCTCGAGGCGCTCACGCTCGGCGCCGTGCAGATGCTCGCCCCCTCGCTGGCGAAGTTCGGGCCGCTCGGGGTCAAGGAGTTCGAGGCCTTCGACCTGCCGTTCATCTTCGACGGCTACGACGACCTGCACAAGGTCACCCAGGGCCCCGTGGGCCGGCAGATGCTGGACAAGCTCGAGCCGAAGGGGATCCGGGGGCTCGCCTACTGGGACAACGGCTTCAAGTCGTTCTCCGCGAACTTCCCCATCCGCAAGCCCGAGGACATGAAGGGCAAGAAGTTCCGCATCCAGTCCTCCAAGGTGCTCGACGCCCAGATGCGGGCCCTCAGCTCGTTGCCCCAGCAGATGGCCTTCTCTGAGGTCTATCAGGCACTCCAGACCGGCGTCGTGGACGGCACCGAGAACCCGATCTCGAACCTCTACACCCAGAAGATGCACGAGGTGCAGAAGCACCTGACGCTGACCGATCACGGCTACCTCGGCTATGCGGTCATCGTGAACAAGGCCTTCTGGGAAGGTCTGCCCAAGGATGTCCGCGCCCAGCTCGACAAGGCGATGAAGGAGGCGACGGAGTACGCCAACTCGATCGCGAAGAAGGATAACGAAGACGCGCTGGCGGCGGTGAAGGCGAGCGGCAGGACGGAGATCTATACGCCGACCAAGGCCGAGCGCGACGCGTTCAAGAAGGCGCTCTTCCCGGTGCACAGCCAGATGCAGGACCGCGTCGGACGGGATCTGCTGGAGTCCGTGTACAAAGCGACCGGCTGCCACTGCATCAAGGCCGCCGAGCAGAAGTGATTCGACCCGAGACACCGCCCGCCCCAGACGCGGGCGGTGTCTCGTTTGGGGGGGCGTAATGCTGAAGATCCTCGATCACCTGGAGGAGTGGCTCATCACCTTTCTGATGGGTGGGGCCACCCTCATCACCTTCGCGGCGGTCGCGCACCGCTACCTGGCCGGATATTCGATCCCCTACCTGCAGGATTTCCTCATCGGGATCGACATGGGGTGGGCCCAGGAGCTGACCATCTACATGTTCGTGTGGATGGCGAAATTCGGCGCCGCCTACGGTGTGCGCACCGGCATCCACGTGGGCGTGGATGTCCTGATCAACCAGTTGAACGATCGAAGCCGTGACTGGTTGATTCTGTTCGGGCTCATGGCAGGTGCGCTCTTCACAGGGGTCATCGGGACTCTCGGCGCCGAGTTCGTCTGGGGGCTCGCCCATACCGACCAGACCTCGCCCGACCTGGAAGTGCCGGCCTGGATCGCCTATCTGGCGATCCCGCTCGGCTCCTACCTGATGTGCTTCCGCTTCCTGCAGGTGGCCTGGTCGTTCTGGCGCACAGGGGAACTGCCTCGCCACGAGCACGGGCACGTGGATGGACTCGATCTGGAGGGAGAGACGGTCCCTGCGGAGGTCAAGGTCGGCAAGGAGTTCAACTGGTACGCGCTGGACGACGATTCACACCCGCGTCCGCCCCGTACACCCCCCAAGGACGAGGTGTGAGCCATGAGCACTGCCTTCATCTTCATTCTGTTGGTCGGCCTGATGTTGACGGGCATGCCCATCTCGATCTCGCTGGGCCTGACCGTGCTGACCTTCCTCTTCACGATGACGCACGTACCCCTCGAGTCGGTGGCCATGAAGCTGTTCACCGGCATCGAGAAGTTCGAGATCATGGCCATCCCGTTCTTCATCCTCGCCGGTAACTTCCTGACCCACGGTGGGGTGGCCCGGCGGATGATCAACTTTGCGAACAGCATGGTCGGCCACTGGCACGGCGGGCTCGGGCTGGGTGGCGTGGTGGCCTGCGCGCTCTTCGCCGCGGTCTCCGGTTCCTCGCCCGCGACCGTCGTGGCGATCGGCTCGATCCTCCTGCCGGCAATGGTCCGGATGGGTTACCCGAAACGTTTCGGAGCGGGTGTCATCACCACCTCCGGAGCCCTCGGGATCCTGATCCCTCCCTCGATCGTCATGGTGATGTACTCGGTTTCCACCAATACCTCCGTGGGAGCCTTGTTCATCGCGGGCATCGTGCCCGGGATCATCCTGGCGACCATGCTCGGAATCACGACCTACTACCGCGCCCGCAAGGGGAACTTTCCGCGCCTGGCCAAGGCAGGTTGGGGGCAGCGCTGGCGGACCTTCCGGGAGGGTGCCTGGGGGCTGTTCCTGGTCGTGGTGGTGATTGGTGGTATCTACAGCGGAATCTTCACCCCGACCGAGGCGGCGGCCATGAGCGCCGTGTACGCTTTCATCGTCGCCGTGTTCATCTACAAGGATCTTAAGCTGAGCGAAGTGCCGAGGGTGCTTCTCAACTCGGCCAACATGAGCGCGATGCTGCTCTACATCATCACGAACGCCGTGCTGTTCTCGTTCCTGATGACCCACGAGAACATCCCCCAGGCCATGGCCGACTGGATGATGGGCACGGGCCTCGGCGTCGTGGGTTTCCTGCTCATCGTCAACGTGCTGCTGCTGCTGGCCGGCAACGTGATGGAGCCGTCATCCATCGTTCTCATCATGGCCCCCATCCTGTTCCCGATCGCGATGAAACTCGGGATCGACCCCGTGCATTTCGGGATCATGATGGTGGTGAACATGGAAGTGGGCATGTGCCACCCGCCGGTGGGGCTCAATCTCTACGTCTCGAGCGGCATCACGAAGATGGGCATCACGGAGCTGACGATTGCGGTCTGGCCGTGGCTCCTGACCATGCTGGTGTTCCTGGCCATGGTCACCTACATCCCGATGATGTCGACCTGGCTGCCGAAGACACTGGGTATGATGTAGGCAAGAAGGCGAAGGCACCGCCTGATGACTGGACTCGGGGGGCGTGCCTGCCCCCCGAGTCGTTTCTGCACTGGAGGAAGTCCCGCAATGCCGAAGCCGAAGAGTGTGCGCGCGAGCGCGAAGACGAGTCCGAGGAAGGGCGCGAAGACAGCGGCGAAGGTGACCGCGAAGACAGCCGCGAGGAGCCGCACGGTGGCCGCCAGAACCGCTCCTCGGGCTGCTGCGAAGACGACCCGCAAGGCCGCCGCCCCGGCGCCCCGTATCCCGAAAGGGCAGGCCCTGTTGCGCGACCCCTTGTTGAACAAGGGGACCGCGTTCACGGAGGCCGAGCGCGAGGCCCTGCGCCTGCGCGGCCTGCTGCCGCCGCACGTTCACACCATGGACGAGCAGTTGGCCCGCGTGCTGGAGAACTATCGCGCCAAGCAGACCGACCTCGACCGCTACATTCACCTCGCGTCGTTGCAGGACCGCAACGAGACGCTCTACTACCGGCTGGTGATGGACCACATCAACGAGATGATGCCCATCATCTACACACCGACCGTGGGGCAGGCGTGCCAGAAGTTCGGGCACATCTTCCGCCGGCCGCGGGGGTTGTACCTTTCCTACAAGGACCGGGGACGCGTTGCGGAGATCCTGAAGAACTGGCCCGAGAAGGACGTGCGCATCATCGTCGTCACCGACGGGGAGCGCATCCTCGGCCTCGGCGACCAGGGTGCGTTCGGCATGGGCATCCCCATCGGCAAGCTCTCGCTCTACACCGCCTGCGCGGGGATCGACCCGTCGAAGTCCCTGCCCGTGCTGCTGGACGTCGGCACCGAGCGTGACTCGCTCCTGGAGGACCCGCTCTATATCGGGATCCGACAGCGCCGGGTCCGGGGCGAAGCGTACGACGAGTTCGTCGAGGAGTTCATGACGGCGGCGAGCAAACGGTTCCCGAAGGCGCTCATCCAGTTCGAGGACTTCGGCAATCTCAACGCCTTCCGGCTCCTCGAGGAGTTCCGGGACCGCGTGCTCACCTTCAACGACGACATCCAGGGCACCGCGGCGGTGGCGCTGTCGGGGCTCTACTCCGCCCTGCGCCTGACGAAGAAGACGCTCGGTGAGCAGCAGATCCTTTTCTTCGGCGCCGGCGAGGCTGGGGTCGGGATCGGGGAGTTGATCGTCTCGGCGATGATCGACGAGGGCGTTCCGCCGGAGGAGGCCCGGCGCAAGTGCTGGTTCGTGGACAGCAAGGGCCTGGTGGTGAAGAGCCGCGAGGGGCTGGCGGAGCACAAGCTGCGCTTCGCTCACGATTTCGCGTTCCAGCCGGACCTGCTGAGTGCCATCAAGGCGCTGAAGCCCACGGCGATCGTGGGTGTCTCGACCCAGGGAAAGGCCTTCAATCAGGAAGTGATCGAAACGATGTCCGCGATGAATGCGCGGCCGATCATCTTCGCGTTGTCGAATCCCACGTCCAAGGCCGAGTGTACGGCGGAAGAGGCGTACAACTGGTCGAAAGGAAAGGCGATCTTCGCGAGCGGCAGCCCATTCGAGCCCGTGGTGTACAACGGCAAGACCTATGTGCCGGGGCAGGGGAACAACGCCTACATCTTCCCCGGCGTCGGCCTCGGGGCGATTGCGGTGGAGGCGAAGAGCGTTACCGACCGGATGTTCTTCGAGTCGGCCAAGGCCCTGGCGGCCCAGGTGCTCGAGAGTGACCTGGAGATGGGTCGGATCTACCCCTCCCTCGAGCGCATCCAGGAGGTCTCCGCGGCGATCGCAGTGGCCGTCGCCGAGTCGGCCTTCCGCGACCGCCTGGCGGGCATCCGCAAGCCGCGCGACCTGGCGGCCTTCATCCGCAGGCAGATGTGGAAGCCTGAGTACCGGCGTTACGCCTGAAGAAGCCGGAGCCTCCGTCCGGGCTTGTCCGGGTCCGGACGGGGGTCTGACGAGTGGAGGGAACTGGCCAGGAAGGTCTTGCAGGACCCGGAAAATGCGAACGCCCCCGGAAGGGGGCGTTCGCATTCATACCCTCGCTACGAGGTCCTGCCTACGACGCCTTGCTCTGGGTTGCAGGGGACGCGGGCGCATTCTCGTCCGTGTCCAGACAGGCGGCACACCGGAAGGTGTCCTCGCCCACGCTCA
>CALMKJ010000070.1 GCA_937867305.1 uncultured Ectothiorhodospiraceae bacterium
ACCTCGCCCCCATGAAGACCCTGCTGCATCTGCTCGGCTGGACCGCCGGCCTGCTCCTCGTGGCCGTCCTGATCGCCGTCGTGCTCGTCCTCTTCGTCGTGGACCCGAACGACTTCAAGGGCATGGTTGCCCGGGAGCTCGGCGAGCGCCTCGGCCGGCCGGTGGAGGTCCCCGGGCGGGTCCGCATCTCCCTGTTCCCCTGGCTCGGGCTGGAGGTGGGGCGGGTCACCATACGCAACCCGGCCGGTTTCCAGGAACCGACCTTCGCCACCATCGAGCGCGCGGACCTGCGGGTCAAACTGCTGCCGCTGCTGCACCGGCAGGTGGAGACGGACACCGTCCTCGTGCACGGGCTCGACGTGCGCCTGGTGCGCAACCGCGACGGCCGCACCAACTGGCAGGACCTTCCGGCCGCCGGGGCGGCCAGCCCCGGCGAGGCATCACCCAGGGGTCCCGGGGGCAAACCCGACGTGGGCCCGGCCTCCCTGCCCCTCACCCTGGCGGTCGCGGGAGTGAGCCTGCGGGAAGGCCGCCTGTCCTGGACCGACGAGGCGACCGGCCGTCGCGTGCAGGTGGAGGGCGTGGACCTTCGGACGGGCACAATCGCGCCGGGGAGCCCCGTCCCCCTCTCCCTGACCCTGACGGGAAGCGACACCGCCACCGGGCTGCGGGGCCGGCTCGAGGTGAAGGCGCGGGTGGACACCGACCCGGACCGCAGCCAGTACCGGGTGCGCGACCTGCAGGTAGCGGCGCACGCGGCGGGGCCCGGACTCCCCGACGAAGGGATCGACTTCAAGGCCACGGGGCAGTTGGACGCCGACCTCTCCGGCCAGACCGTCCGGGCGGGACCGCTGCAACTGGTCCTGGCGGGGGTCGAGGCCGAGTCCTCGGCCGTGCTGGAGTGGCCAGAAGGCGCGCTTCGTTACAGCGCCTCGCTCGAAACCCGCGAGACCGACCTGCGGCCCCTCCTGGAGGCCCTCACCGGCCAGCCGCTGCTCACGACCGACCCCAGGGCGCTCAGCCGGGTGGCCTTCGCAGCGCGCGTCGCCGGGAACACCGGGTCCGCCATCGTGGGCCCGGCGAGTCTGCGGGTCGACGACTCGGCGCTGGAGGGCCAGATCGAAGTCACCTCCTTCGCGGGCCCCGTCGTGCGCTTCGACCTGCTGCTCGACCGACTGGACCTCGGCCGTTACCTTTCCATGGTCAAGGCTGGGGCCGGCGAAGGCGCCCCCGCGCCCGCGAGTGAAGGAGCCCCCGCGCTTGCCAGTGAAGGGGCCCCCGCACCCGCGAGTGAAGGGGCCCCCGCACCGACGAGCGAGGCAACCGCCGGCGCCGTCCCGGAGACCGGAACACCGGCGCCGCCGCCCGCGTGGCTCCTCGCTGCCGACCTCCAGGGGCGCCTGCGCGCCGACGAGATCCGGGGTGCCGGGGCCCAGGTGACCGACATCTCGGTGAAGGTCGCCAGCCAGGGGGGTGTCGTGCGCCTGGACCCGATCGAGGCGCACCTCTTCCAGGGCACCCACAGCGGGCGTGCGGAGATCGACCTGCGGCGGGGCCCACCCCGCGTCCACCTGGACGACCGCCTGAGCGGCGTGCAGATCGCCTCGCTCCTGGAGGCCATGGCGGGCAAGGCCACGGTGTCCGGGCGCGGAGACCTGAGCTTGCGCGTGCAGTTCGACGCGGCCGACGCCGACACCGCACTGCGCTCACTCACCGGAGACGGGCGCTTCGGCCTGCGGGACGGCGCGATCCGCGGCTTCGACATCGGCCGCGCCATCCGTCAGGCCCGCGCCAGACTCGAGGGCCAACCGGTCAGCGAGAGCGAAGGCCCTGCGGAAACCGACTTCTCGGAGCTCCACGGGACGTTCCGCATCGCCGGCGGGGTCGCCCGCAACGACGACCTCCAGGCCAAGTCCCCCCTGCTCCGCCTGGAGGGCCGCGGCACCGCCGATCTGCGCCGCCAGGCGATCGACTATTTCCTGACGGTCAATATCGTCGGAACCGGCAAGGGGCAGGGCGGACGGGACCTCGAGGACCTGCGGGGGATCCCCATCCCCCTGCGGGTGTCCGGGCCGCTGCAGAACCTCACCTACCGGCTCGAGCTCGACGAGGCAGCCAAGGCCGGCGCCCGGGAGCAGTTGCGCCGGAAGGTCGAGGACACCATCGACCGCAAGCTCGGCGGGGAGAGGGGAGAGAAGGCGAAGGACCTGCTCCGCGGATTCTTCCACTGAGAGCTGGCTGCGCGGACTCCTCTACTGAGAGACGGACTCGACCCCTTCCCGGCCCGCCTGCTCGCCTGGCACGACCGGGAGGGGCGCAAGGACCTCCCGTGGCAGCGGGAGCGCACGCCCTACCGGGTCTGGGTCTCGGAGGTGATGCTGCAACAGACGCGGGTCGCCACCGCCGCGCCCTACTTCGAACGGTTCGTCACCCGGTTCCCCGACCCCGCAACGCTCGCGGCCGCCTCCCTCGACGAAGTCCTCTCCCTCTGGAGCGGGCTCGGCTATTACGCGAGGGCGAGAAACCTGCACCAGGCTGCCGCCCGCATCCGCGACCTCCACGGGGGCGAGCTGCCCCCGGATGCGGCCGCGCTGGCCGCCCTGCCCGGCGTGGGCCGGTCCACGGCGGCCGCCATCCTCGCCCTGGCCCTCGGCCAGCGCCACGCGATCCTGGA
>CALMKJ010000071.1 GCA_937867305.1 uncultured Ectothiorhodospiraceae bacterium
GTGGAATTCCTGGTCAGCGCGAACCCCGGCCTGCCCCTCGCCCCCCTCTCCCAGGTCGCCTCCGGTGGCGAGCTCTCCCGCGTCAGCCTGGCCATCCAGCTGGTGGGCGCCGCGGGCCGGCGCGTGCCCACGCAGGTCTTCGACGAGGTGGACAGCGGCGTCGGGGGACGGGTAGCCGAGACCGTGGGCAGCGCCCTGCGCCGGCTGGCGGGAGACTGCCAGGTCCTCTGCGTCACCCACCTGCCCCAGGTCGCCGCCCGCGGGCACCATCACGTGGAGGTCAGCAAGGGGGTCCGCGATGGAACGACCTTCGCCCGCGCGGCGCCGCTCACCGGCGAGGCCCGGGTGGAGGAGATCGCCCGGATGCTCGGCGGCACGGAACTCACCGACCGGGCCCTGGCCCACGCCCGCGAGATGCTGGAGCGGGCCACCCGGCCCTGAACGGGATCGGGTATCATCGGCCGGTCCTCACCGGTCCGCCGTCACCATGCGAAAGGCTTTCATCCTCGGCGTCCTTGCCACGACCCTGCTCGGCGCAGGCTGCTCGAGCGACCAGGTGCCCTTCGTCTACCGGATCGACATCCCTCAGGGGAACGTCGTCACCCAGGAGATGCTCAATCGCCTGGAGCCGGGGATGAGCAAGCAGCAGGTCTCCCTGGTGATGGGCACACCGCTCGTGGTCGACCCCTTCCACCCGGACCAGTGGGTCTACCTCTACCGGCTGAGGAAGGGCGGCGAAGCGGTCGAGGAGCGGCGCATCGAGCTCCAGTTCCAGAACGACCGGCTGCAGCGGGTCACCGGCGACGTCAAGCCGGCCGCGGGCGCCCCCGCCCCCGCGCCTGCGCCTGCGGCCGCCGTGACGGTGCCGCTCGAGCCCCCCCGGGAGCCGGGGCTCTGGGAGCGCATCAAGCGCAGCGTCGGACTCGGCGAGGAGTAGTCACCCGGGAGGAGTAGTCACCCGGGGTGAGAAACCACGCCGGGCGGCGGTCAGTCCTCCGCCCCCGCGCCACGCTTCATCTTCTTGCCCTCCGCGGCACGCAGCTTCCGGATCTCCTTCGGGTCCCCGATGAGCGCCCGGTAGATCTCGACCCGGTCACCGTTCTTCACCACCGTGTCCAGCGGCACGACCTTGCCGTACACCCCGACCTTGCTCTTCTCCAGGTCGATCTCCGGAAAGCGCGAGAGCACGCGCGAGGCCTCGATCGCCTCGCGTACGGTCGCCCCCTCGGGCACCTGGACCTCGGCGAGCACCTGCTGGTCGGCGCGCGCGTAGGCGACCTCAAGCTTCAGTTGCCGTGTAGCCTGTTCCATAGACCTGTACCGCCCTCGTGCGAAAGGCATCGATCATCTGCCGGGTCACCTCATTAAACAGGGGACCGAGCGTCAGGGACATGACCCGCGTCGAGAAATCGAACTCCAGGTCCAGCGTGACCCGGGAGCCCCGGTCGCCGACCGGCTCGAAGCGCCAGACCCCGTAGAGGTGCCGGAAGGGCCCGCTGGCGAGCCGCATCTCGATGGTGCGGTCCTGCACCAACCGGTTCTCCGTGGTGAAGGCCTGGCGCAGCGGCCCGCGGGAGACCTCGACGGTCGCGCGCACCCGCTCACCCTCCTGCTCGTGCACCTCCACCCGCCGGCACCAGGGCAGGAACTCGGGGTACGACTCGACGTCCGCCACGAGCGCGTACATCTCGCTCACGCGGTAAGGGACCACGGTAGACCGCTGCACGTGAAACACCCCGCGATTTTCCGGGAACCCGCCCCGGGGCTCAACCGGCAGAGCGAAGGGGGGCTGGCAAGGGGCTGCCAAGGGGGGCTGGTATACTGCGAAGTCGACCCGCCGGCGTGTGGCCCGGCGCAGGGAGCGCGAAGCGCATGGGCGCAGCAAAACGACAGGACACCCCCGGCAGCACCATCGTGCTGAACCGCTTCGCGCGCCACGAATACCATCTCGAGGACCGTTTCGAGGCGGGCCTGGCGCTCGAGGGCTGGGAGGTAAAGAGCCTGCGTGCGGGCCGGATCCAGATCAAGGACAGCTACGTGCTCCTGAAGAACGGCGAGGCCTCCCTCCTCGGCGCCCTGATCACTCCCCTGCCGACGGCCTCCACCCACATCCACCCCCAGCCCGACCGTACCCGCAAGCTGTTGCTGCACCGCTCCGAGCTGGACAAACTCGTTGGCGCCGTCGAGCGCAAGGGGTACACCCTCGTCCCCACGGCGATGTACTGGAAGCAGGGCCGCGCGAAAATCGAGATCGCCCTCGCCCGCGGCAAGAAGGAGCACGACAAGCGCGCCACCGAGAAGGAGCGCGACTGGCAGCGCGAGAAGGCCGGGCTGATGAAGAAGCCCCGCTAGGCGGGAGAAGAGTCGCGCCAGGCGCGGGGACGCCCCCCCGCGCCTTCCCCTCTCCCGCGCTTTCCCGGGAACCTGTGGGCGGATACACTGTCAGAGTCGACGTAACCCAGGGGGCGACCTGGTTTCGACGTGGGTGTCAAAGCCCCAGGTGCATGCCGAGGGAGCAGTCTTCCTCGTTAATCCGGCTGCAAACTTTAGCTGCCAACGACGACAGCTACGCCCTGGCCGCCTAAGGCTGGGCCTCTGACCGGAGCCGCGCCTGTGCGTCCGGAGACCGCTTCGGCGGTCGCTCAGGGGTAACCGCTCGCAGGATCGCGGCGAAGCCCGCCCGGGGCCGAGCCGTTAAAACCCTTACGGGCTCGCCGTCGTGCCGCCCTGCCCGTCGGGCGGTCGCCGGTCAAAACCAATGACTGGGCTAAGCATGTAGAGCCGAAGGTAGAGAGCTTGCGGACGTGGGTTCGATTCCCACCGCCTCCACCA
>CALMKJ010000072.1 GCA_937867305.1 uncultured Ectothiorhodospiraceae bacterium
TGTGCTGGTCGGCGCGCGCCCTCGAGCGGATCGGAGACCACGCGAAGAACGTCTGCGAGTACGTGGTGTATCTGGTGAAGGGCAAGGACATCCGGCACACCGCCCGGGAACAGCTCGGTCAGCCGGAGGAGTGAAGACTGAGCAGCGGATTCGCGCCGAACCGGTTGTAGCCCGCCTCCGTCATCTGGAGGTCCAGGGCGACGGTTGCCAGATCGTCGGCGGTCGGCTCGAGCCCCGGGTCGCGCTCCACGTGGAAGATCTTGAGGTAGGTCCGACACCCGTCGCAAGCCTCGGCCTGCACCGCGGGGCGCCGGCGCGCGGCCTCGCGTTGCCGGGAGCGTGCTTCGGCCGCCGGTGGCGGAGCGCCTGCGTCGGCCGCCGCTGGCGGGTGGAGTGGGTCGGGGTCCTCCGGTTCCAGGGCGAAGTACGCCAGGTCCTTCGCCGAGTCGCAGGCGACACACTTGGCGCGGACCAGGTGCCACTGGCTCGCGCAGAGGGGGCACACCAGATGGCGCAGGCCGTGGGTCTCTCCGCCGCTCAGGACGACGCTCGCCAGGGGCCGCGATCCGCAGGCGGGGCACAGGCTCGGCGGCTCGATGCGGGGGAAGGCGCCCGCGCCGAGGGCCGTCGTCAGGTGGACCCAGTAGACCTGCAGGGCCGCGGCCACGAGGGGTGCGTAGGCCGGCTCGACGGCCTCGAGGTCGGTGGCGAGCAGACGGCCCGCGACCCCTTCGAGGGCGCTCTCTTCCAGGGTGCCCAGCCGGTCGATGGCGAGCCGGGCAGCCCCCGGTAGCCCGGACTGCTCCCGGGCCCGGCCGAGGATCTGCCGCAGCGCGGAGCGCCAGGCGTGCGCGCGCGGCCAACTCCCGGCCGAGAGCGGCGGCAGGCCGTGCCCCCGGGCGAGCGCCAGGTCCCGCTCCGTCGGCAGCGGGACCTCGGGAAAGGCGTCCAGCGCCGCCTGCTGGGCCTCCGCGAGGGAGGCCAGGAAGCGCAGGTAATCCCCCAGGGCGTGACCTTCCGCGAGACGGCGCAGGCGAGCCGCCCGCCGCGCGAAGAGGACGGCGCGCTCCGGGAGGATCACCCCACCTCCCGGTACCACCCGGGGTGATGGTGCTTCGCCCAGGCGCGGCTGACCTTGCCCCGAACCATCGCGGTCAACGAGCCCGCGGTCCAGACGGACGCGGTCACGTGGACGATGATGGAGAGGATGAGCCCCCAGGCCGTGACCGCGTGGGCCAGCACCGCGATCCGTCGCAGGTCCACCGGGAAGCGGTCGGCGAAGTACGGCTCCCAGATCACGACGCCCGACGCAAGCAGCACGAGCATCCCCAGCAGCAGGACCCAGTACAGCACCTTCTGGCCGCCGTTGTATCGCCCCACCGGCGGGATCCCCGATGCGTCGTGCGCGAGCACGCGACGCACCTGGGCGAGCCACTTCAGGTCACCGCCCGTGATCACGTTGCTGCCCATGAGCGGCAGGGCGAAGCGGGCGAAGACCAGGAACCACAGCACCCCGATGAAGGGGTGCAGGATCCGGTTCCACTGCCCGCCGCCCAGCAGGTTGGCGAGCCAGGCCATCGCCGGGTGGAAGAGGGCGAGCCCCGAGAGCGCGAGCAGGATGAAGGAGATGGCCGAGACCCAGTGGGCGGCGCGCTGACTCCCCGTGTACCGTTCGATCTGGTCGTTGCGTGTCGTCATGGCTCACCTCCCGCCCGTCGGTGGCTGCGCGCCACCCGGGCCGGCCGGGCCGCCCGGGCCGGCCTCGCTCTCCTCGTGGACCTCCTCGGGCCCGCTCTTCACGTAGAAGAGGAACCCGCCGAGGGCCGCGAGGCCGATCGCCGCGAGCCCGATGGGCTTCGCGATGCCCTTCCACAACTGCACCCACGGGCTGATGGTCGGGTCCTTCGGCAGGCCGCTGTAGAGCTCCGGCTGGTCGGCGTGCGGCAGCACGTACATCACGTGCGTGCCACCCACCCCCTGCGGGTCGTAGAGACCCGCGTGGGCGAAGCCGCGCTCCTTCAGCTCGGCGACCCGCCCGGCGGCGACGTGGACCATGTCCTCCTTGGAGCCGAAGCCGATGCAGCCGGTGGGGCAGCTCTTCACGCAGGCGGGCTCGAGCCCGACCGCGACCCGGTCCGAGCAGAGCGTGCACTTGTAGGCCCGGTGGTCCTCCTGCGAGAGCCGCGGGATGTGGAACGGGCAGCCCATGAGGCAGTAACCGCAGCCGATGCAGTGCTCGGAGTGGAAGTCCACGATGCCGTTCGCGTACTGGACGATCGCGCCCGGCGAGGGACAGGCCTTCAGGCAGCCCGGATCGGCGCAGTGCATGCAGCCGTCCTTGCGGATGTGCCACTCGAGACGGCCGTCTGCGGTCTGCGCCTCGTGGAAGCGCATCACGGTCCAGGACTTCGCGCTCAGGTCCGTCGGGTTGTCGTAGGTGCCGTGACAGACCCCGACCTCGTCCCTGAGGTCGTTCCACTCCAGGCACGCCGCCTGGCAGGCCTTGCAGCCGATGCACTTCGAGATGTCGATGAGCTTCGCCACCTGCGCGGGCGTACGCACGCCGGGAGGTGGCACCGTGGTGGCCGAGCGTCGCTCGATGTCGAGTGATTGCAGTGCCATGGGTGTCCTCCTCAGGCCTTTTCCAGGTTGACCAGGAAGGCCTTGTACTCCGGCGTCTGGGTATTGGCGTCGCCGACGTAGGGGGTGAGCGTGTTGGCCAGGAAGCCCGGCCGGGTCACGCCCTTGAAGCCCCAGTGCAGGGGGATGCCGACCGTGTGCACGCGCTTGCCCGCGACGTCGAGGGAGCGCACGCGTTGGGTCACCACCGCGACCGCCGTGATCCAGCCCCGTTTCGAGGTCACCTTCACCTTGTCACCGCTCTTCACCCCCTTCTCGCGCGCGAGCTCCTCGCCGATCTCGACGAACATCTCCGGTTGCAGGATGGCGTCGATGACCGCGTGCTTGGTCCAGAAGTGGAAGTGCTCGGTGAGCCGGTAGGTGGTGGCGACGTAGGGGAACTCGTCCGCCTTGCCGAAGGTGTCCCAGACCTCCGGGAACACGCGGGCCACCGGGTTGCTGACGACCTTCGGGTGCATGGGGTTCGTCCCGATGGGCGTCTCGAAGGGCTCGTAGTGCTCGGGGAAGGGTCCTTCCGCCATCGCACCCCGGGCGAAGAACCGCGCCACCCCCTCCGGCAGCATGATGAAGGGGTTCATCCCGCTGTCGGGACCGGCGTCGACCTTGAAGTCGGGGACGTCGAACCCGGACCAGCGGGCGCCGTCCCAGGCGATCAGCCGGCGCTTCGGGTCCCATGGCTTCCCGGACGGGTCGCAGGACGCGCGGTTGTAGAGCACCCGGCGGTTGGCCGGCCAGGAGAAGGCCCAGCCGAGCGTGTTGCCGAGCCCGCTCGGGTCCGCGTTGTCCCGGCGCGCCATCAGATTGCCCTTCTCGGACCAGGCACCGCCCCAGATCCAGCAGCCGCAGGCGGTGCTGCCGTCGTCCTTGAGCTGGGCGAAGCCGTC
>CALMKJ010000073.1 GCA_937867305.1 uncultured Ectothiorhodospiraceae bacterium
CGGTGACGGGCTGGGCGCCGCCTGCGGGGGCGGTGGCGTGGCAGGACGTGGAAGGGCGCGCGCTCGTGCGGATCAACGGCTCCGGGCTGCGGGGCCCGGAGCGCCCTCAGGAGAAGCCGTCGGGCAGCCTGCGCGTCGCGGTTCTCGGGGACTCGTTCGTCGAGGCCGTGCAGGTGGCCCTGGAGGACACCTTTCCCGCGGTGCTCGAGCGGGCCCTGTCCGGCTGCGAGGCCCTCGTCGGGCGTCCGGTGGAGGTGATCAACTTCGGGGTGAGCGGCTACGGGACGGCCCAGGAACTGCTGACCTTCCGCTCGCGTGTGCGCGCCTTCCGGCCGGACCTGGTGGTGCTGGCCTTCTTCCCGGGCAACGACCTCGTGGAGAACGTCCGGGCGCTCGATGCCGATCCCCTGCGCCCGTATTTCCGCCTCGACCAGGGTCAGCTCACACTCGACGAGGGTTTCCGACAGGGCGTCGACTACCGCCGGCGCGTCTCCCCCCCCGGTCGGGCGTGGTCATGGCTGCTGAGGCATTCCCGCCTGGTGCAGGCGGCCGTCAAGGCCTGGGACCTCACGCGCCTGCGGCTCGGTGCGGGGGGTGGGCCGAGGGGGCCGCTCGACGAGCCGGGAGTGGACGAGCGGGTCTATCGGGAGCCGGGAGATCCCCTGTGGGCCGAGGCCTGGGCGGTGACCGAGGCACTCGTCGTCCGGACGGCACGGGAGGTCCGCGCCGAAGGAGCCGATTTCCTGCTCGCCACCTTGAGTACCGGTGCCCAGGTACACCCGGACGCGTGGTTTCGTGCCGAGTTCGCGAGGACCCACGGCAGCGCGGACCTGCTCTATCCGGAGCGTCGGCTGCTCGCGCTGGCCGAGCGTGAAGGTTTCCCGGCGGTGGGGCTCGCGGGGGAGCTGGCCGAGCTCGCGGCGCTCTCGGGGGCCTGGCTGCACGGTTTCCCGAACTCCCTGCCGGGGATCGGGCACTGGAATCGGGATGGGCACCGTCTGGCCGGCGAGCTCCTGGCGCACACGGTCTGCCGTCTGGGACTGGGCCTGCGGCAGGGGGCGGGTCAGGACCGGTAGCCGCGTCCGAGAAAAGAACGGGCCTCGGAAAAGGAACGGGGGCTGGCGTCACCGCCAGCCCCCGCCGTTCAGCAGGACTTGCCTGAGACCTTACTTGCCGGGGGCAGCCGGGGCGGCAGGGGCAGCCGGGGCAACCGGGGCGGCCGGCATGCCATAGGGCGCGGCGTAGGGGGCGCCGTAGCCGTAGGGAACGCCGTAGCCGTAGCCGGGGTAACCGGAACCGTAGCCACCGGCATACGGATAGCCGTAGCCAGAGCCGCGGCCCCAGCCGCGCGACGAGACGTTGGCGTCCATGTCACCGAACATGTCGGTCAGACCGCTCCAGGGGCCACCGCCGTAACCGCTGTTGCCCCAGGGGCCACCGCCGCCCCACGGACCACCCCAGGCCTGGGACTGAAGAGGCAGCACCGCGGCACCGAGCACGGCCGCCAGCGCGGCCACTTTCGCGAAGTTCTTCATGAATTCTCCCGATCTCGAAGATCATGTAGTCGTGTGTTGGGTACGGAAAGGTGCCGGGACTGCACACGGTTCCGGCGGGCAGTCTGACATCTATGCTTTCCCTTGGCAAGGAGGCGCGCCCGGCGCCGGTCCCGCCGCCCGGGCGGGGGCTTGAAACCCGCCCGTCGGACCCCATCTCCGGATCGGGCGTCGCGCTGACGCGACAGGTGAAAGCGAAGAAGGAGGCATGCGATGACCGTCATCCGTTATGAGCCGGGCAGCCTGTACAACCAGCTCCAGAACGAGATCAACCGTCTGTTCGAGTCCCGGGTCGGTCCGGCGGGGGAGGATAGCTCGACCGTCGTGACGAGCCACTGGATGCCTGCCGTCGACATCCGGGAGGAAAAGGACCGCTTCGTGCTCTACGCCGACGTCCCGGGCGTCGACCCGAAGGACATCGAGGTCACGATGGAGAACGGCGTCCTGACGATCCGCGGCGAGCGCAAGCTCGAGAGCGAGGAGGAACGAGAGGGTTACAAACGCACCGAACGCGCCCGGGGAACGTTCTACCGGCGTTTCAGTCTCCCCGACAGCGCGGACCCGGAGCGGGTCTCCGCGCGCGGGAAGAACGGGGTGCTCGAGGTGACGATCCCCAAGCACGAGCGCGTGCAGCCGCGTAAGATAACGGTCGCGGAGTAATCCGGCAGGGCCCGGCGGGTGCTTGACCGCCGGGCCCCTCGCCCGGCGGTGCGGGGGACCATGGAGTACAAGGACTACTACAAGATCCTCGGCGTGGCGCGCGAAGCCACCGGGGACGAGGTCAAGCGCGCATACCGCAAGCTCGCCCGGAAATATCACCCCGACGTGAGCAAGGAGGCGGACGCCGAGGCCCGTTTCAAGGAGGTCAACGAGGCCTACGAGGTCCTGAGGGACACCAAGAAGCGGGAGGCCTACGACCGCCTGGGCTCGAGCTGGAAGTCCGGGCAGGAGTTCACGCCTCCGCCAGGGTGGGGCACCGAGGGCGGGTTCGACTTCGGCCGCGCCGCCTTCGGCGAAGGAGGCGCCCGCAGCTTCAGCGATTTCTTCGAGTCGCTCTTCGGAGGTGCGGCGGCCGGCGGCGCAGGTCGTGCCCGCAGGGGCGCGGGCGGCTGGGGAGCCGCCGGGCGCGTGCGGGGCTCCGACGAGCGGGCCCGGATCGCGGTCACGCTGGAGGAGGCCTTCCGCGGCTCCACCCGTACCCTGCAGTTGCAGGTCGCCGACCCGGGGCTCGGAGGACGGGGCGCGCGCAGCCGGTCCCTCAAGGTCAAGATCCCGGCCGGGGTCGTGCAGGGTCAGCAGATCCGTCTGGGTGGCCAGGGCGGACCCGGGCTCGGCGGCGGCGAGAACGGGGACCTCTATCTCGAGGTCGACATCCTTCCCCACCGTCTGTTCCGGGTCGAGGGCCGGGACGTCTCGCTGAACCTTCCCGTCGCGCCGTGGGAGGCGGCCCTGGGTGCGCGGGTGCCGGTGCCGACCCTGGATGGCAAAGTGGACCTCCTGCTTCCGGCCGGGTCGCAGACCGGGCGCAAGCTGCGGCTGAAGGGGCGGGGTCTCCCGGGAGACCCGCCGGGTGACCAGTACGTGGTGCTGCAGATCGTGGTGCCCCCGGCCGACAGCGAGGCCGTGCGGGCGTTCTACGAGCGGATGGCCAGAGAGATCCCCTTCGACCCGCGGGCCGGCATGGGGGTCTGAGGCGGAGGAGCGCAGATGAGCACACTGGACCAACTGAAGGGGCAACTGGGTCGGGCCTGGGAGTCGGTGGCCGAGGGCTGGCAGCACCTGCGCGCCCGCGCGGCCGAGGCGGTGACGCACTTCACCCCGGTGCGGTCGGCGGACACCGTGGAGACGGCCAGTGACGTGGTGGCGGTCAACGCTGCCCACTGGGCGCTCCTGGCGGTCGAGGTGCGGGAATCCGACGACGCCGTGATCGTGCGCCTCGAGGTCCCCGGTATGGACGCGGACGGCTTCGACATCTCCGTGGTCGACGACACGCTGGTCGTGCGCGGCGAGAAGCGGGTGGAACGCGAGAGCCGCCAGGGCCGCTACCACCGGATGGAGTGCGCCTACGGCAGTTTCGAGCGGCGCATCCCGCTGCCGTTCAGCGTCGAGGCGGGGCGGGCCGCGGCACGCTACCGCGCGGGCGTCCTGCAGGTCACCCTGCCCAAGCACAGCCGGTATCGTGCGCGGCGGATCCAGGTCGACAGCGGCGTCTGACGGGTATGGGGGAGGTCGTGGCGGGGCGGGGTCGGCGGCTCGCCCCCGTGGTGCTGGCGTTTGCCGTGGCGTGCGGCGCCGGAGCCGTCCTGGGCGCCCTGCCCCCGATGGTGGACGGGGAAAGGCTGCCGAGTCTCGCCCCCATGCTGGAGCGCGTCACCCCGGCCGTCGTCAACATTTCGACCCGGAGCACCGTGCGCGCCCAGCGCAGCCCCTTGCTCTCCGACCCGTTCTTCCGCCGCTTCTTCGACGTGCCCGAGCGGTCCCAGGAGCGCCGCAGCCAGAGTCTCGGCTCCGGGGTCGTCGTCGACGCCCGGCGGGGGCACGTGCTCACCAACCACCACGTGGTGGACAACGCCCAGGAGATCGCCGTCACGCTGCAGGACGGTCGGCGACTGGAGGGGAGGCTGGTCGGCTCGGACCCGGAGACCGACATCGCAGTGGTCCAGGTGCCGCCCGAGAATCTCACGGCACTGACCCTCGCGGACTCCGACCGGCTTCGGGTCGGGGACTTCGTCGTCGCCATCGGCAACCCCTTCGGGCTCGGTCAGACGGTGACCTCGGGGATCGTCAGCGCGCTCGGCCGCCGCGGCCTCGGCATCGAGGGCTACGAGGACTTCATCCAGACCGACGCCTCCATCAACCCCGGCAATTCCGGCGGGCCCCTGGTGGACCTGCGCGGGGAGCTGGTGGGGCTCAACACCGCCATCCTGGCGCCGAGCGGGGGCAACGTCGGCATCGGTTTCGCCATCCCCGCCAACATGGCCCGGGACGTGATGGCTCACCTGGTCGCCCACGGCGCGGTGCGCCGGGGCGAGGTCGGGGTGACCGTCCAGGACCTGACCCCAGCCCTCGCGGCGGCCTTCGACCTGAGCGGCGAACAGGGTGCCGTCGTGACTGGCGTGGCGAAGGATTCGCCTGCCGCCCGCGCGGGGCTCAAGCCGGGGGACGCACTGGTCTCCATCAACGGCAGGGAGGTCCGGGACGCCGCCGATGTGCGCAACGCCATCGGCCTGCTGCGCGTGGGGCAGGAGGTTCGAGTGGAATTCCGGCGAGCGGGCAAGGTGCGCTCGGTCACCATCCGGGTCGCCGAGCCGAGCCGTGAGGCCGCTGCCGGGGACGCGCTGCACCCGCACCTGGCGGGCGCCACCTTCGGGGACCTGGAGTCACCCCGGCAGGGACGCACGAAGGGGGTGGCCGTTCTCGGTGTCGACGGCCGTAGCGCCGCGGCCGAGCTCGGGCTGCGCAAGGGAGACGTCATCACGAGCGTCAACCGCACACCGGTCGAGGGTCTGGAGGAGTTCACCCGGCTCGTGCGGCAGAGCGGATCGGGGCTCCTTCTCGGGATGCGCCGGGGGGCGACCTCGGTCTACGTCCTGGTGCGCTGACTCGGCAGGCGCTGCGCCGCGCGGGGTGGGCCCGCGCGGGCGCAACGCGCCCCGGGCTCAGAACCGGGGCTCAGAAGGGGATGTCGTCGTTCGGGTCCGTCTCCGGCGGGGGCGCACTGGCCGGCGCCCGGGACTGGGTGCGGCCGCCCCCCCGAGACTCGCGGGCCGGGGACGGAGTGCCCTCGTCCCCGTAGGAAGGCGCTCCCCCGTAGCTGTCCGACCCACCGCCGGCCTGAGTCCCGGCCCCGGTGGGCTCACCCTCGCGCCGGTCGAGCATCTGCATGTCGTTGGCGACGATCTCGGTCGCGTAGCGGTCCTGGCCGTCCTGGCCCTGCCACTTGCGGGTCTGGAGGCGGCCCTCGATGTAGATGCGGCTGCCCTTGCGCAGGTACTTCTGGGCGAGTTCGCCCAGCTGACCGAACAGCACCACCCGGTGCCACTCGGTGCGTTCCTGCTGTTCGCCGCTCTGCCGGTCCTTCCAGGTCTCGTTGGTGGCGACGCGCACATTGGCCACCGCCCCCCCGCTCGGCATGAAACGGACCTCCGGGTCGGCACCCAGGTTTCCGATCAGGATGACTTTGTTGATGCCTCGCGCCATTGCAGATCCTCCTCTGACTTCCCTGTGGATGTCCCGCGGTCGAGCCGCCAGGCAAGCATATCACCCATCCGCTCCGAGTCGAGGGGGCGGGTGTCCACCGGCCGGGTCCGGGGATGGCGCCGGGGCGCGCATCCGCACGGCCACGCCGAGCCACCCCGCGAGGACCAGGGCCGAGAGGGCGAACACGGCCGGAGGCCCGCCGAAGCCGAGGGCCGCGCCGCCACCCGCCCCGCCGAGGAAGGCCCCCAGGAACTGTGCGGTGGCGTAGACGCCCATGGCGCTACCCTTGCTCTCGGCAGGGGCGATGCGGGCGATGAGGGACGGCAGCGTCGCCTCGAGCACGTTGAAGGCGGTGAAGTAGAGGACCAGCACGGCGGCGAGCGCGAGCACGCCGCCATGGGGAAGCAGCAGCGCCAGTTGCGCCAGCGTGGCGGCGGCGATGGCGGCGAGGAAGACCTCCCGGGTGCGCCCGCGCCGTTCGGCGAGGACCACGAAGGGCACCATGAGTGCGATGGAGAGCGCCAGGACCGCGAGGTAGACCCTCCAGTGCTGGTCCGCGGCCAAGCCCGCCTGGTCGCGCAGCAGCAGAGGCAGGGCCACGAACAGCGCCGTCATGACGAAGTGCAGGGACAGGATGCCCACGTCGATCCGCAGCAGGTCCGGGTCGCGCAGGACCCCCGCGAGCCGCCCGGGCACCGGCTCGGTGTCCCCGTGCACATGGCTCACGCGCGGGGTCGGCACCAGGAGGTGCAACAGGGCCAGGGAGGCCAGGGCGAGGGCCGCCGTCACCCAGAAGATGCCGGTCAGCCCGAGGCGACGGCTGATCACCGGCCCGAGGACCAGTGCCGCGGCGAACGACAGGCCGATGCTCGCGCCGATGGTGGCCATCACCCGGGTGCGGTGCTCCTCGCGCGTCAGGTCCGCGGCGAGTGCCAGCACGGGCCCCGCGATGGCGCCCGCTCCCTGGAGGGCCCGGCCGACCAGGATTCCGAGCACGCTGCCGGCCAGGGCGGACCAGGCGCTGCCCAGGGCGAAGAGCAGCAGGCCGGCGGTGATGACGGGCTTGCGGCCCAGGCGGTCCGAGAGGACTCCGAAGGGGATCTGCAGCAGGGCCTGGGAGAGTCCGTAGGCGCCGATGGCGAGTCCGGCGAGCAGCGGCGTGTAGTCCGGGTAGTCCTGGGCGTAGAGGGTGAAGACGGGCAGGATCAGGAACAGGCCGAGCATCCGGATGGCGTAGATCGCCGCCAGGCCGATCGCCGCACGGCGCTCCGGCCGGTCGAGGGCGGCGGCCGCGGTGCGGCTCGGAGCGGAGTATTCCATGGTGAGCGCGGCGGGGAGGGGGCGGTAATATTAACAGCTTGCCCAGAGCCGAAAGACGAATGGACACCATCCGCATCCGGGGGGCGCGAACCCACAATCTGAAGAACGTCGACCTGGACCTGCCGCGAGGCAGGCTCGTGGTCGTCACCGGGCTCTCGGGCTCCGGCAAGTCCTCGCTCGCCTTCGACACGATCTATGCCGAGGGACAGCGCCGGTACGTGGAGTCGCTCTCGGCCTACGCCCGGCAGTTCCTGTCGGTGATGGAGAAGCCGGACGTGGACCTCATCGAAGGCCTCTCGCCCGCCATCGCCATCGAGCAGAAGTCCACCTCGCACAACCCGCGTTCCACGGTGGGCACGGTGACCGAGGTCTACGACTACCTGCGCCTGCTCTGGGCGCGGGTCGGCGAGCCCCGATGCCCGGAGCACGGGGCCCCGCTGGACGCGCAGACGGTGAGCCAGATGGTGGACCAGGTCCTCGGTCTCCCCGAGGGGGCCCGGTTGATGCTGCTCGCGCCGGTGGTGGAAGACCGCAAGGGTGAGCACGCCCAGACGGTCGAGCGTCTGCGTGCGCAGGGGTTCCTGCGGGCGCGGATCGACGGGGAGGTGCGCGAGCTCGACGACCCCGCTGGCCTCGACCCCAAGCGCCGGCACACGGTCGAGGTCGTGGTGGACCGTTTCCGTGTGCGTGCCGACCTGCGCGCGCGACTGGCCGAGTCGTTCGAGACTGCCGTCGAGCTCGGCGACGGGCGGGCCCGGGTCGCGTGGATGGACGAGCCCGGGCGGCCCGAGCTCGTCTTCTCGGCCCGCTATGCGTGCCCGGTCTGCGGCTACAACCTGGCCGAGCTCGAGCCCCGGATCTTTTCCTTCAACAACCCGGCGGGGGCCTGCCCCGTCTGCGACGGTCTCGGCGTACAGACCTTCTTCGACCCCGAGAAGGTGGTCGCCCACCCGGAGCTGAGCCTGCCGGGGGGGGCCGTGCAGGGGTGGGATCGGCGCAACGCCTACTACTACCAGATGCTCGAGACCCTGGCCGGTCACTACGGGTTCGACCTGGACCTGCCCTTCCGCGAGCTCCCGGAGCGGGTCCGGGAGGTGCTGCTGCGAGGCAGCGGCGAGGAGGTGCTCACCTTCACCTTCCAGGGCCTGCGCGGGCGCCCGCACCACAAGACGCAGCCGTTCGAGGGAATCCTCCGGAGCATGGAGCGCCGATACCGCGAGAGCGAGTCCGCGGTCATCCGCGAGGAGCTGGCCGGCTTCCTGAGCGAGCGCTCCTGTCCCGCCTGCCAGGGCAGCCGCCTGGGCGTGGCGGCAAGGCACGTGTTCGTGGGCGGCAGGACGCTGCCCGCCGTCACCGCCCTGTCGATCGCCGGGGCGAGGGGGTTCTTCGAGGGCCTGGCGCTCCCCGGGCAGAAGGCCGAGATCGCGGGCCGGGTCCTGAAGGAGGTCCACGACCGCCTGCGCTTCCTGGTCGACGTGGGGCTCGACTACCTGACCCTGGACCGCGCCGCGGAGACCCTGTCGGGTGGGGAGGCCCAGCGCATACGGCTGGCCAGCCAGATCGGGGCCGGCCTGGTGGGGGTCACGTACATCCTCGACGAGCCCTCCATCGGCCTGCACCCACGCGACAACCGGCGGCTGCTCGACAGCCTCGAGCAACTGCGCGACCTCGGCAACACCGTGATCGTGGTGGAGCACGACGAGGAGGCCATCCGGGCGGCCGACCGGGTGGTCGACATGGGGCCCGGGGCGGGCGTGAACGGTGGCCGGGTGGTGGCCCAGGGCACGGCTGCCGAGGTGGAGCGCACGCCCGGTTCGCTCACCGGCGAGTATCTCAGCGGGGTCCGGCGGATCCCTGTCCCCGCGCGCCGGGCGCCGCCCGACCCGGCGCGTTGGCTGACCCTGAGCGGTGCCCGGGGCAACAACCTCAAGGACATCACGGTGCGTCTCCCGGTGGGTCTCATGACCTGTATCACCGGGGTCTCCGGGTCGGGGAAGTCCACGCTCCTGAACGACACCCTGTATCCCATCGCGGCGCGGGAGCTGAACGGCGCCAACACGGCGCCCGCGCCCTTTCGAGAGATCACGGGACTCGCGCTGCTGGACAAGGTGGTCGCCATCGACCAGAGCCCCATCGGCAGGACCCCGCGCTCGAATCCCGCGACCTACACCGGTCTCTTCGCCCCGATCCGCGACCTCTTCGCGGGAACCCACGAGGCCCGTGCCCGGGGCTACTCGTCCGGACGCTTCAGCTTCAACGTGCGCGGCGGGCGCTGCGAGGCCTGCCAGGGCGACGGGCTGATCAGGGTGGAGATGCACTTCCTCCCCGACGTCTACGTCCCCTGCGACGTCTGCAAGGGCAGGCGCTACGACCGGGAGACGCTCGAGGTGCGCTACAAGGGGCGGAACATCCACGAGGTCCTCGAGATGACGGTGGAGGAGGCCCGCCGCTTCTTCGAGCCCGTCAGCTTCCTCGCGCGCAAGCTGCAGACCCTGGTGGAGGTGGGCCTCGGGTACATCCGTCTCGGCCAGAGCGCCACGACGCTCTCCGGGGGCGAGGCCCAGCGGGTGAAACTCGCCCGGGAGCTCTCCCGGCGGGACACCGGCCGCACGCTCTACATCCTGGACGAGCCGACGACGGGTCTGCACTTCCACGACGTCGCCCAGCTCCTCGAGGTCCTGGGCCGGCTCCGGGACCACGGGAACACCCTGGTGGTCATCGAGCACAACCTGGACGTCGTCAAGACCGCGGACTGGGTGGTCGACCTCGGGCCCGAGGGGGGGGCGCGTGGCGGAGAGGTGGTGGTGGCCGGGACGCCGGAGGAGGTGGCCCGGCACCCGGGCTCGCACACCGGACGCTACCTTGCGCGGGTGCTGGGCGGCGACGTCCGGAGCGGGCGGGAGCGGGCCTGAGGGAGGGTCGGAGCCCGGGCACTTAGCGGCCGGCGACGGCGCGCTGGCGCTCCGGAAGATCCTCGTGGGTGGAGACCTGGTCGCGGCCGTTCGACTTGCAGTAATAGAGCGCCTTGTCCGCCTGACGCAACAGGTGGTCGACGAGCGGGCGTCCCTGGTAGCGGCCGTCGTGGTCGAGGGTGGACAGGCCGATGCTGACCGTCAGGCCGAAGCTGATGCCTTCGGCCTCCCAGTGCAGGCCCCGGACGTAGGTGCGGATGCGCTCGGCGAGCACCCTTGCCCCTTCGAGATCGGTATTGGGCAGGGCGAGCACGAACTCCTCGCCCCCGAACCGGGCCAGGATGTCGCCCTCGCGGGTGTGGCGGCGCAGCGCCGCGGCCAGGTCGCGCAGGGCGGCGTCACCGACCGCGTGACCGAAGGAGTCGTTGATCTGTTTGAAGAAGTCCAGATCCACCAGCGCCATGCAGAACGGGTGGCGGTGACGCAGCGCGCGCGCCGTGGCGGCCTCTGCCTCGGTGAAGAAGAATCGCCGGTTGTGCAGGCCGGTCAGCTCGTCGACGGTCGAGAGCTCTTCGTAGCGTCGCCGGAGTTGCTCGGCCTCCACCAGCGCGGTCTCGAGCTGGCGGGTGCGCTCTGCGACCACGTCCTCGAGGCCGTGCATGGCCCGGTGGCTCGCGAGCATGTGGCCGAGGACGGCGCAGTACACCGCGACCACCTGCAGATGCCATTCCTGGAAGTGCTGCGGCCGGGGGTGAAAGACGTTCACGACCCCGAGCACGTCGCTCCCCGCGAGGATGGGCGCGCAGACCAGCGAGCCCTGGGCGGCTCCCCGCTGCCCCGGCAGCGCCACGAAACGGGGGTCTGCCGCGCAGTCGGAGCAGACCTGGGTCTGGCGCGTCTCGGCGGCGAGGCCCACGACCCCCTCACCGAGGCGAAAGGTCCGGGGTGAGTAGCTGCGCTCTGGGGGCAGCCCCTCGGTGCTCTCCAGCGCCCCCTCCATGTAGTCCCGTCCGGCGGCGCAGACCAGGGCACCGTCCTGCAGGAGGAACACCGAGCAGCGGGCGAAGTCCTGGTGCTGCATGAGCGCCTCGAGGGCCCCCACCAGCAGCGGGCCCACGTCGCTGCCCCGGCAGCAATCCAGCTCGGCGAGGGCGCGCACCGCCGAGAGCGAGTCGAGCAGCGACAGGAAGCGCTGGCGCAGTTCCCGGGCGGCGTGCACGAAGGGTGCGGAGTCCATGGCTCAGTGCGGTCTCGCGAGGGTCCCGGCCAGGTCCCGAATGGCGTCCGCCCGCTCGGAGATGAGGGACCTCAGTGCCTCCAGCCCGTCTGGCCGGATGCCCAGGTCCTCGCGCAGGTGTGCGTCCTCGAGGGGCTCGGTCGGGTGGTCCAGGTACCAGTGGCAGAGACGGGCACAGCCCCCCACCAGCCGCGCGCACGGCCAGTGCAGGCCGCGGTAGGTGGGGTCGTGGTGATGCTGCATGACGACGACCACCTCGCGCGGCAGGTGCCAACGGTCGGCGAGCCAGGCCCCCACCCGGTGGTGGTCGACGCCGACGACGGTGCGCTCGACCGCCGCCAGGCTCGAGTCGGTGGCAGCCGGCGCGAGGGAGAAGACGCGCGCCATGTCTGCCTCGAAGAGGTGGACCATCACCAGGAGCCCCAGGTTGTGCAAAAGACCCGCGAGGTAGGCCGCGCTCGGATCGGGGCCTCCCGGGACGCTCACCCGGGAGGCCAGGGCGCGGGAGCTCGACGCGGTGAGGAGCGCGGTGACCCAGTAGCGACCCAGGTCCAGCCCGATCGTGGGGCTGACCTGGAATTGTCCCGACAGGGCGAGGCTCAGGGCGAGACTCTTGACCGTCTCGAGGCCGAGGACGCGCACGATCGCCTCGCGAACCGTGTACACGTTGCCCGTGTAGCCGAAGAAGGCCGAGCGGGCCAGGCCGACGACCCGGGCGGTCAGGCCAGGGTCGAGCTCGATCGTGCGGGCGAGGGCACCGACCTCCACCTCGTCGTTGCCCAGGACCGTGAGCAGCCGTTCGGCCACGGGCGACAGCGGCGGGAGGTCGTTCAGCTGGCGCACGCGCAGCCCGAGCTCGGCGGCGTGGTCGATGGCAGGGGCGGTGTGCATTCTGGTCCCGATCAGCTTCCCCAACGTGTCGGCGCGCCGGCGTCGCCGGCCGTGCAGGGAGCTGGCGCCGAGCGCCCACGGCCCCGCTCCGATTCCCCGCTGTATCGGCGAGCCCGGTCACCGGGTTTAGCGGGACCCGGGGGGCGAGGGCTTCGACAAGCCGTCGCCCGCTCCGGTACCATCAGCCCCCTCGTTCGGCACCGAGCAGGCTCCCCTTGAGCTTCCCAGCCCTGTTCCTCAAAAGGCGCGAGGACCGTCGTCTGCGCGCGGGTCACCCCTGGGTCTACAGCAACGAGGTGGACGTGCAGCGCAGTCCCCTCGCGGCCTTCGAGCCAGGCCAGCAGGCCGAGGTGCGTGCGAGCGACGGCCATTTCCTCGGCATGGCCTACGTCAATCCGCGTACCCTGATCAGCGCGCGGGTCTACAGCCGCCGCGCGGACGAGCCGCTCGACCGCGCGCTGCTCGCCCGCCGGGTGGCAAGGGCGCTCGCGTTGCGTGAGCGCCTCTTCGAGAGCCCGCAGTACCGGCTCGTGCACGGCGAGGGAGACGGACTGCCGGGGCTGGTGGTCGACCGCTACGGCGACCTGCTGGTCGCCCAGCTCGGTACGGCGGGAATGGACCGGTTGCGGGCGGAGGTGGTCGGGGTGCTCGCGGAGTCGACCGGGGCCCGGGTCGTGGTCCTGCGCAACGATGCCGCGGGGCGGGCCATCGAAGGGCTGGAGCAGACCGTGGAAGTGCCCGTGGGGCAGGCGCCCGAGTGGCACACGCTCGAGGAGAACGGCGCGCGCTTCCGCATCTCGCCCCTGCACGGGCAGAAGACCGGCTGGTTCTGGGACCAGCGCCAGAACCGCGCGCGGCTGGCGGCGTACGTGCGGGGCGCGCGGGTGCTGGACGTGTTCAGCTACGACGGGGCGTGGGGCGTCCAGGCGGCGCGTGCGGGCGCCTCCCGGGTGACCTGCGTGGACGCCTCGGCGCAGGCCGTGCAGCGCCTGGCCGAGAACGCCGCGCTGAACGGCGTGGCCGAGCGGGTCGAAGCCCTTCAGGGGGACGCCTTCGACCGGCTGAAGGACCTGCGCGAGGCCGGTGAGCGCTACGACGTCGTGGTGGTGGACCCACCCGCCTTCATCAAGAGGGTGAAGGACCGGGAGGCCGGTCTCGAGGCGTATCAGCGGCTCAACCGGCTGGCGCTCCGGGTCCTCGCCCCGGACGCGGTCCTGGTCTCCTGCTCCTGCTCGTATCACCTGGACCGGGAGACCCTGGTGGACCTGCTCCACCGGGCTGCCCGGCACGCAGATCGCAACCTGCAGATCCTGGAGCACGGGCATCAGGGACCGGACCATCCCATCCACCCGGCGGTCCCCGAGACTGCCTACCTGAAGTGCGTGACGGTCAGGGTCCATCGGGAGTGAGCCCCGGCCGCGGAGGAGACCGACCGTGATCGCCTTTCCCGCCATCGACCCCGTCGCCTTCCGCCTGGGCCCGTTCCCCGTGCACTGGTACGGGCTCATGTACCTGGTCGGCTTCGCGGCGGCCTGGGCCCTCGGCCGGTGGCGGGCGCGGGACCCGCGCCGGGGCTGGACCCCGGCGATGGTCGACGACCTGGTGTTCTACGGCGCCCTCGGCGCCGTCCTCGGCGGGCGGATCGGATACATCCTGTTCTATGGTCTTCCCCAGTACGTTGCCTCCCCGCTCGACGCCCTCAAGGTGTGGCAGGGCGGGATGTCCTTTCACGGTGGCCTCATCGGGGCACTCCTCGCCTCCTGGCTGCTGGGGCGCCGCCAGGGCCAGGGCTTCTTCCAGGTCACCGACTTCCTGGCGCCACTCGTGCCGCCCGGGTTGCTGGCGGGGCGCATCGGCAACTTCGTCAACGCGGAGCTCTGGGGCGCGCCGACCGATCTGCCCTGGGGGGTCGTGTTTCCCGGCGACGCGGCGGGTGGCGTGCCGCGTCACCCCTCACAGCTCTACGAGGCCTTCCTGGAAGGCCTGGTGCTGTTCGCCGTTCTCTGGGCCTTCTCCCGCCGGCCCCGACCGACCATGGCGGTCTCGGGGCTCTTCCTGCTGCTCTACGGGTCGTTCCGGTCCCTGGTCGAGCTGGTGCGGGTGCCCGACGCCCACCTGGGGTACCTGGCGGGAGGCTGGCTCACCATGGGGCAGCTCCTGAGCCTGCCCATGGCCGCCGCCGGCCTCGTCCTGCTGGGGCTCGCGTACCGCTCGCGGGGGCGCCGCGCGGGCTAGGACGGCCTGCGGGTGGTGTGCCACCCCCCCGGGCTGCCGGTCCTCAGGAAAAGACGACCGTCTTGTTCCCGTGCACGATGAGACGGTCCTCGAGGAACCACTTCACGGCCCGCGCGAGGACCGTGCGCTCGATGTCGCGCCCCAGCTCCCGCAGGTCCGAAACGCTGTGGCGGTGCGAGACCCGGATGACGTCCTGCTCGATGATGGGGCCCTCGTCCAGTTGCGGGGTGACGAAGTGGGCGGTCGCCCCGACGAGCTTGACACCGCGGTCGCCTGCCTGCCGGTAGGGGTCGGCGCCCGCGAAGGCCGGCAGGAACGAGTGGTGGATGTTGATGATCCGGTTCGGGTAGCGGTCCACGAAGGCGGGCGTGAGGACCTGCATGTAGCGGGCGAGGACCAGCAGGTCCGCCTCGCCCTCCAGCAGTTCCAGGACCCTCGACTCCGCATCGGCCTTGGTTGCGGGGGTCACGGGGACGTGGTGGAAAGGGACGCCGAAGGACTCCACCGCCGGGCGCAGGTCCGGGTGGTTGCTGATGACTCCCGTGACGACCGCGGGGAGCTCGCCGCGCGACCACCGCCAGAGCACCTCGAGGAGCGCGTGATCGTGGCGTGAGGCGAGCAGCGCGAGCTTCTTCGGTGGGGCCGCGTAGCTCACGGTCCACTGCATCTCGTACTGGCTCGCGACCCGGTCGTGGAACGACCGCTCGAGCGCGGCGCGCGAGAGGTCCAGGTGCGGGGTGTGAAACTCCAGCCGCATGAAGAACGTGCCGCCTTCGGGGTCGGTCGAGTGCTGGTCCAGGGCCGTGACGTTCGCGCCGTGGTTGTAGAGCAGGGTGGTGACGGCGGCCACGATCCCCGGCCGGTCCGGGCAGGTGATGAGGAGGCGGGCGGTGGTCTCCGGGGTCATCGGCGCATCCCGACGCAAGGGGCACTGGATGATACGCGGACGGCCGGCCGTCACAAGACTCCGGCGCCTCGACCCGCGCCGGAAACGGCCGGAACGGCCGCGTCGCGAGCCCTCGATTCCCGCGGTTCGCAGGGGGCAAAAAAAATTTTCTCGTGGCCCTTGCTATCTGCTCCGGAGGTCCTAATATCTCGCGCCAACCTGGCCCCGCGAGGGGCCGCCGCGCGAGGCCTTCACCGGCCCGCAACGTGGCTACCCCGGGTGGCTTCGGGCTCGTGCACCGTGAGGGGATTTCCATGACCGATCAGTTTGCTCTCGGCAGTGCGGAAGAGAGGGCAGAGGACGAAGAGCCTCCCGGTCTCCGCGCCTTCTCGCGCACCCCGCAGTTCTCCCGCCCGTCCCCCGTCTCACCGATTCCGCTCGCTCTCCTTTCCGAGTCCACCGCTCTCCGGCGGAGGGCCGTGCCGCGTCTCGTGGTGAGCGAGCGCAGCCGGTGGTTCCGCAAGCGGTTCTACCCCTCGACGACGACGAGCGAGTGGAACGACTGGCACTGGCAGAATCGCAACCGCATCCGTTCGGCGGAGCAGTTGGCTCGCCTGGTCCGCCTGTCCCCGGACGAAGGGGACGCCATCGGCCGCCACTCGGGCCCCCTGCCGGTCGGGATCACGCCGTACTACGCCGCGCTGTTGTCCGAGGACGACCCCGCCCAGCCTCTGCGTCGCACCGTGGTGCCGAGCAGCGCCGAGTACGTGCGCACGCCCGGAGAGGCGGACGACCCGCTCGGCGAGGATGCCCACAGCCCGGTGCCAGGGATCGTGCATCGTTACCCCGACCGCGTCCTCTTTCTGGTCACGGGCTTCTGTTCGACCTACTGCCGGTACTGCACGCGCTCGCGCATGGTCGGCGCGACCGGCGAGAGGAGCGTGCACAAGAGCGACCTGGAGCGCGCCCTCGCGTACATCGAGGCGACGCCGCAGGTGCGCGACGTCCTGGTCTCGGGCGGTGACCCGCTCACCCTGGAAGATGAGCGTCTGGAGTGGATCCTCTCCCGGTTGCGGAGCATCCCGCACGTGGAGTTCGTGCGCATCGGGAGCAAGGCGCCCGTGGTCATGCCCCAGCGTGTCACGCCGGCCCTGGCCCGCATGCTGCGCCGCTACCATCCCCTGTGGATGAGCCTGCACTTCACCCATCCGGACGAGTTGACGCCGGAGGTGCAGGAGGCGTGCGGGCGTCTCGCCGACGCGGGGATTCCGCTGGGCAGCCAGACGGTGCTGCTGAAGGGTGTGAACGACGACGTGGAGACCATGCGCCGCCTCGTGCAGGGCCTGCTGCGGACCCGGGTCCGGCCCTACTATCTCTATCAGTGCGACCCCATCAGCGGCTCGGCCCATTTCCGTACCCCGGTGGCGAGGGGACTCGAGGTCATCCGGGGCCTGCGCGGTCACACCACCGGCTACGCCGTCCCGACCTACGTCATCGACGCGCCCGCCGGTGGCGGCAAGGTGCCCTTGCTCCCGGACTACGTCCTGGGGCGGGAGGGGGACGACCTGCTGCTCCTGAACTACGAGGGTCGCGCGTACCGCTACCCGGACCCGTCCCTGCCGGTGGCCTGCTGATGCGCATCGCGCTGACCTACGACCTCCGGGACGACTATCTGGCCGCCGGACACAGCGAGGAGGAGGCGGCCGAGTTCGACCGCCCCGAGACCATCGACGGCATCGCGCAGGCCCTGGCGGCCCTCAGGCACAGCCCGGTGCGGGTCGGAAACCTGGCCGCCCTGGCGGCCAGGCTCCTCGCCGGGGAGCGCTGGGACCTGGTGTTCAACATCGCCGAGGGCCTCTACGGCCTCGCGCGCGAATCCCAGGTTCCGGCGCTGCTCGACGCCTGGCGGATCCCGTACACGTTTTCCGACCCCCTGGTCCTCGCCCTCTCCCTGCACAAGGGCATGACCAAGCGCGTCGTGCGCGACGCCGGCGTGCCCACCCCCGACTTCCGTCTGGTCGAGGAAGAGGCGGACCTCGATGTCGTCGACCTGCCGTTCCCGCTCTTCTGCAAACCGGTCGCCGAGGGCTCGAGCAAGGGGGTGACGCCGGCCTCGCGCGTGGCGGGGCCGGATGCCCTGCGCGCGGTGTGCCGGGACCTCCTGGCGCGATTCAGGCAGCCCGTGCTCGTCGAGGAGTACCTCCCGGGACGCGAGCTCACGGTCGGTATCCTCGGCACGGGGCGGAACGCCGTGGTCCTCGGGGTGCTCGAGGTGCTGCTGCGCTCCGGTGCCGAGAGCGGCATCTATTCGTTCCATAACAAGGAGCACTACGAGGCGCTGGTCGACTACCGCGTCGCCGACGACGCCGACGCACGGGCGGCAGGCGAGGTGGCGCTCGCTGCCTGGCGGGTCCTCGGGGGGCGGGACGCGGGACGCGTGGACCTGCGCTTCGACGCCCGCGGGCGCCCCTGCTTCCTGGAGGTGAACCCCCTGGCGGGCCTGCACCCCGTGCGCTCCGACCTGGCCATCATTGCCCGGCGCGTGGGGCTCGGCTATCAGGGACTCATCGGACGCATCGTGCAGTCCGCGCAGGAGCGGGTCGGGTGCCCGTAGCCGGGGGCCTCTCGGTCCTCGTGATGCACGGGGCGATTGCCCCGGGGGCGCCGCTCGACGAGCAGGACACGCTGGTCCAGGTGCAGGCGGTGATGGGGGCCCTCACGGCGCTGGGGCATCGTCCCCGGGCGCTGCCCCTGACGCTCGACCTGGGTGCGGCCCGCTCCGAGCTCGAGGCATCCCGCCCGGACCTCGTGTTCAACCTGGTCGAGGCCATCGACGGGCGGGGGTCTCTCATCCATTTCGGTGTCGGCCTGGCGGAGACCCTCGGCATTCCGGTCACGGGGGCCGCCACCGGGGGCCTCCTGAACACCTCCCACAAGACGCTCGCGAAGCGCCTGCTGACGCTCGCGGGGCTTTCCACCCCCGCGTGGCTCGCCCCGGGTGTGCCGGCGCCCGCGGACGGTCAGGGGCTCTGGATCGTCAAGTCGGTCTGGGAGCACGGATCGATCGGCATCGACGAAGACTCGATCATCGAGGGGGTGCAGGCCGCGCTGGGGCAGCTCTCCCGCCGTGCGGAGCAGCGAGGTGGAGAGTGGTACGCCGAGCGCTTCGTCACCGGGCGGGAGTTCAACGTCGCCCTCCTGGCGGGGGCCGGTGGCCCGCAGGTGCTGCCCATCGGGGAGATCCGCTTCGAGGACTGGCCTGCCGAAAAACCTCGTATCGTGGGCTACGCGGCCAAGTGGCACGAAGGCTCCTTCGAGTACGACCACACGCCACGCAGCTTCAACTTTCCACCCGGGGATGAGGCCCTCCTGGGAGAGCTGCGCCGGATCGCGCTCGAGTGCTGGCGGCTGTTCGACCTGCGGGGTCACGCACGCGTGGATTTCCGCGTCGACGAGGCCGGGCGGCCCTGGGTCCTGGAGGTGAACGCGAACCCCTGCATCTCCCCCGAGGCCGGCTTCGCGGCGATCGCGGAGCATGCCGGCATCGGGTACGCGGAGGTCGTGGGGCGCATCGTTGCGGACGCGTTCGCGGGTGCGGCGCGAGCCCGCGAGGGCGCCGCACCTGCCGGGGCTCCCTCCGCTGCACTTCCCCGGGGGCCATGGACCCGGCAGTTGCCCGACGTTGGTTTTCGCGAGACCCTGGTCCCCTCCGACCGTGAATCCGTCCGGTCACTGGTGGCGGCCACGGGCTTCTTCTCGGAGGAGGAGGTCGCCATCGCCGTGGAGCTCGTCGATGAGCGTCTGCGGCGGGGGCCCGCCTCGGGTTACGAGTTCGTCCTTGCCGAGGAGGGTGGGGAGCTGGTGGGCTACTCCTGTTACGGGCGCGTCTCCGGGACCGCCGCGAGCTGGGACCTCTACTGGATCGCCGTCGGCCCCGACCGGCAGGGCCATGGGCTCGGCGCGCTCCTGCTGTCCCGCACCGAGGCCCTGGTGGGCGCGGCGGGGGGCGGCACCCTCTACGCGGAGACCTCCTCGCGCGCGCAGTACCGGCCCACGAGGGGCTTCTACGAGTCCATGGGGTTCGTGCAGGCGGCCTACCTGCCTGGCTTCTACGGCCCCGGGGACGGCAAGGTGGTCTACTCCAAGGTGGTGAGCCCCCGTTGACCATGGCTGAGAAGATCATCGTACCGGGTGGTCCGGTGCGCGATTACCCGCGCACTGCCGACGTGCTGGCGGCGACTCCCCGTCCCACGGGGCTCGAGCGGGCGCGGCTGGGGGAGCGGGTCAAACGCCTGCTCGCGGAGCGCGACGCGGTGCTGGTCGCCCACTACTACACCGATCCCGACCTGCAGCAGTTGGCGGAGGAGACGGGGGGACGGGTCGCGGATTCGCTGGAGATGGCCCGTTTCGGGCACGCCCACCCGGCCACGACGCTGGTCGTGGCTGGCGTCCGCTTCATGGGGGAGACGGCCAAGATCCTGAGCCCCGAGAAGCGGGTCCTGATGCCGACGCTGGAGGCCGACTGCTCGCTCGACCTGAGCTGCCCGGCCGAGGAGTTCTCGGCCTTCTGCGACGCCCACCCGGAGCGCACGCCGGTGGTCTACGCCAACACGAGCGCCGCGGTGAAGGCCCGCGCCGACTGGGTCGTGACTTCGTCGATTGCGGTCGACGTGGTGCGCCATCTCCGCGAGCAGGGCGAGCGCTTGATCTGGGCTCCCGACCGGTACCTCGGGGGCTACATCCAGCGCGTCACGGGGGCGGACATGCTGGTGTGGCAGGGCTCCTGCGTGGTGCACGAGGAGTTCAGCGCCGACGGGCTGGCCGGCCTGAAGGCGCTGCACCCGGAGGCCGCGGTGCTGGTCCACCCCGAGTCGCCGGAGGGCGTGGTGGCGCTCGCCGACGTCGTCGGCTCCACCAGTCAACTGGTCGATGCGGCAGCCCGCCTGCCAAACCCCACGCTCATCGTCGCCACCGACAACGGCATCTTCTATCGGATGCGCCAGGCGGCCCCGGGCAAGCGCATCCTGGAGGCACCTACCTCGGAAGCCTGCGTGAGTTGCGCCCACTGCCCCTGGATGGCGATGAACGGTCTGCAGAACCTCGCCCGCGTGCTCGAGACCGGGGAGAACGAGGTGCAGGTCGACGAGGAGGTCCGCCGCGGGGCCCTGCGCGCGACCCGGCGGATGATCGAGTTCGCGGCGTCACGGGCGAAAGCGGCGGGGCGCTGACGCCCCGCGCCCTCACTCCGGCGCGGTCCCTTCCGGCGTCGCCTGCGGGTGCGCGCGCCGTGCGCGCCAGTACTCCAGGATGCCCGGCATCACCGAGAGCACGATGATCACCAGGATCACGACGCTCAGGTTCTGCTTGACGACCGGCAGGTTGCCGAAGAGATGGCCGGCACCGACGAAGCCGCCGACCCAGAGCAGGGTCCCGATCAGGCTGAAGCCGAGGAATCGGGGGTAGTGCATGCGTCCGACCCCGGCCACGAAGGGCGCGAAGGTCCGCACGATGGGTACGAAGCGCGCGATGATCACGGTGCGCCCGCCGTAGCGCCCGTAGAAGCGTTGGGTCCTCTCCAGGTGCTCCCGGCGGAAGAAGCGGCCAGAGCCCTGGCTGAAGACCCGCGGGCCGATCCAGCGTCCCACCCAGTAGTTGAGGTTGTCGCCGGTCACCGCGGCGAGGAACAGGACCGCCATCAGCACCCGCACGTCCAGCTGCCCGGCCCCCGTCAGGGTGCCCGCCACGAAGAGCAGCGAGTCGCCCGGCAGGAAGGGTGTGACGACCAGACCGGTCTCGGCGAAGACAATCAGGAACAGGATGCCGTAGACCCAGGCCCCGTACTGGGTGAGAAGCGTGCTCAGGTGGTGGTCGGGGTGCAGGATGAAGTCGAGCAGCGTGGACAGCAGTTCCATCGGCGGTGCTCCGTGTCGCGGGCGGGGCCGGCCGGGTCCGCCCAGGCGGCCCGGCTCACGAGGTCGCGGCATCATACACGTGGGGGTTCCCCGTCTGGGCTATCATGTGGCCCTCGCTCGCCCCGGTCTCCTCGGGGAGGGGTCGGCCGTCGCCGGCGGATGCGTCCGCCTGCGGCCGGAACGCGTTCACGACGGGTCGGAGTCAAGCCATGCAAGAGCTATCGGTAGGGGGGCGCTCGGGCGCCCATCGACCTGAGGGCCGAATCGTCGCGGCCTCGCCCGGAAGGCCGCTGCGGGGTTGGCGGGCCGGGTGGCTCGCGTTGGCGGTGGCCGCCGTCTCCGCCTTCCTTCCCCTGGGGCGGGTGGCGGCAGAGGTGGTCGTGCTCGTCCCGGGTTATCTGAGCGGGCCCCAGGACTGGAGGGTGAGCGGTGTGACCGGGGCCCTGTCGCGGTCCGGCTGGCGGGACGGTGGCGACCTGACCTGGGGTCCCCGCGGGCCCACGCCGCCTCCCGAGCCTGCCGCGGCCCCGCGCACCTTCTACACGGTGGCGTTGCCCACGGAGGCCGCGCTCGCCGTACAGGCCCAGGTGCTCACGGCCTACCTGGGGCACGTGCGCTCCTGGCATCCCAACGAGGGGCTGGTGCTCGTGGGCCACTCCGCCGGAGGCCTGGTGGCCCGACTGTACCTGGTGCAGAACCCCCAGGCGGGGGTCACCGGTCTGGTGACCATCGCGACGCCGCACCTGGGCACCGACACCGCCGAGATCGGCTCCCTGATCGGCCAGACGCCGCTCGCCTGGTTCGCCCCGATGGTCGGGGCGGGGACCCTCAATCGGTCCCAGGCGCTCTACCGCGACCTCTCCCGGGAGAATCCCCAGGGGATCCTGTTCTGGCTGAACCGTCAGCCGCACCCGGCCGTCCACTACGTCTCCGTCGTGCGCTCCGACGACAGCTTCCTCGGCGACATGGTCGTCCCCACCGGCAGCCAGGACATGAACCAGGTGCCCGCGCTCCGCGGGCGCTCCCTGCGGGTGGACGTCCGGGACGGGCACGGCCTGGGGGCGGGGGACGGTCGGGCGCTGGTCGAGATCCTGGAGCGCATGCGCCGCTCGTGAGGTCCCCGGCTGCGGTCGAGCCGCCGGCTGCGGTTGAGCCCCCGCCGCCCGCGCGGGCCGCCGGCGCCGCCCCGAGGCCGCGCCGCGCGGAGGCCGAGGACGCGATCCGGGTCGAAGGGCTGACCCGGCGTTTCGGCGCGTTCACGGCCGTGGACGGCGTCTCCTTCCGGGTGCGCCCGGGTTCCGTCTGCGCCCTCCTGGGGGGTAACGGCGCCGGCAAGACCACCACCATCTCGATGCTCCTCGGGCTCCTCCTCCCGACCTCCGGGTCGGTCCGGCTGCTCGGGGTGGACATGCTCGCCGACCGCTACCGGGTCTTGCCGCGCATCGGGTTCAGCTCGCCCTACGTGGACCTGCCCCAGCGCCTGACCGTCACCCAGAATCTGGAGGTGTACGCGCGCCTGTTCGGGGTCCCGGACCGCCGGCGGCGCCTGGCCGAACTGGCCGCCGACCTCGACCTGGGGGAGCTGCTGGGCAGGACCTACGGGTCCCTCTCGGCGGGGCAGCGCACGCGCGTGGCGATCGCCAAGGCGC
Organism: uncultured Ectothiorhodospiraceae bacterium; assembly: GCA_937867305.1. Lineage (GTDB taxonomy): Bacteria > Pseudomonadota > Gammaproteobacteria > JAABTG01 > JAABTG01 > JAGNLM01. Next base: position 22,796 of record CALMKJ010000073.1, read on the forward strand.
TCCTCAACCGGCCCGAGCTCCTGCTGCTGGACGAGCCGACGGCGTCCCTCGACCCGGATTCGGCGGACCGCCTGCGGGGCTATCTCGTCGACTACCTGAGCGCGAGCGGAGCGACCGCGCTGCTCGCCTCCCACAACATGGTCGAGGTCGAGCGTCTCTGCGACCAGGTGCTGGTGATGAAGCAGGGGCGGATCGTGGAGCGGGGGAGCCCCGCCGAGCTCCTCGGCCGCTACGGTCTCGGCACGATGGAACAGGTCTTCCTCGACATCGCCCGCCGGGAGGACCGGACGTGAGACCGGGGCTCGCGTCCGCGGGGCGGGTGTACGCGATGGTGCTGCGCTACAGCTACCTGCTGAGGGGCTCGTGGCCGCGGGTGCTGGAGCTGGCGTACTGGCCGACCGTGCAGATGATCCTCTGGGGCCTCATCAACCAGTTCATGGCCGCGCAGAGTGCCTGGGTGGCCCAGGCCGCCGGCCTGTTCATCGCGGCGATCCTGCTCTGGGACGTGCTGTTTCGGGCCCAGCTCGGGGTCTCGGTGGTGTTCTTCGAGGAGATGTACTCGCGCAATCTGGGCCACCTGTTCACGAGTCCGCTGCGGCCCTCCGAGCTGGTGCTGTCCCTGCTGGTCATCAGCCTGCTGCGCACGCTCATCGGTGTCGGCGTGGCGTCGGTGCTGGCGATCGTGCTGTACCAGTACTCGGTGTTCTCCATGGGGCTGGCGTTGCTCGCCTTCTTCTCCAACCTCCTCGTCATGGGCTGGGCGGTCGGTCTGGTGGTGGTGGCCTTCGTGCTCCGCTACGGTCTGGGGGCGGAGAACCTCGCCTGGGCCATCATCTTCGCTGTGGCCCCTGTGACGGGGGTCTACTACCCCATCTCCAACCTGCCGGAGTGGCTGCAGCCGGTGGCCTGGGCGCTGCCCTCGAGCAGTGTCTTCGAGGGGATGCGGGCGGTGCTGATCGACGGGGTGTTCCGCGTCGACCTGTTCTGGCAGGCGGTCGCCCTGAATGCGGTGTACCTGGCGGCGGGCTGGGGGCTCTTCCTGCACGCGTTCCAGGTCGCCCGGGACCGGGACCTGCTACTCCACGTGGGGGAGTAGGGCCGGGAATTGACCGTTGGCGGGTGCCTGCTAG
>CALMKJ010000074.1 GCA_937867305.1 uncultured Ectothiorhodospiraceae bacterium
GACACCCTCCCGGGGCGGGACGCGCGCCCCTCCACCCTCACGGGGTCCCTGCTAGACTGTCGTGCGCATGAGCGAGGAGACGCCGAGGTCGGTCGCCGGTTCGGGGGGAGGAGATCTCCCGACGCTGGTATTGATCGACGACGACCCGCTCATCGCCGAGTCCCTCGCCTTCGTGCTGCGGGACGAGTACGCGGTCTCCGTCGCGGCGACTCGGGCCGATGCCCGGGCGCTCCTGCAGCGCCTCCCGCAACCTCCCGCGCTGGCACTGGTCGACCTCGGCCTGCCGCCCACGCCCCACTCGCCCGAGGAGGGCTTCACGCTGGTGGGCGAGCTGCTCGCCTTCAACCCGCGCATGAAGATCCTCATCCTCTCGGGCCAGAGCGACCGCCGGAACATCCAGCACGCGCTCACCCTCGGAGCGGTCGACTTCGTCCCGAAGCCGACCGACGTCCCGCTGCTGAAGGCCCGGCTCGCGCACCAGCTGATGCTGCTCGACGCCGAGCGGGTCGAGGCCGAGCAGCCGGTGGAGACCTGCGGGCTCCTCGGCGGCAGTCCGGCCATGGCCACCCTGCGGGCCCAGGCCCGGCAGTTCGCGGACACGCCCTTCCCGGTGCTGATCGAGGGCGAGTCCGGCAGCGGCAAGGAGCTCGTCGCCCAGTGCCTGCACTCGAGCAGCCAGCGGGCCGGGGAGCCGTTCCTCACCCTGAACTGCGCGGCGATGGCCGCGGACCTGATCGAGGCGCAGCTCTTCGGCCACGCCCGCGGGGCCTTCACCGGGGCGACCTCCGCGCGCTCGGGCTTCTTCGAGGAGGCTGGCACCGGCACCCTGTTCCTCGACGAGGTCGGGGAGTTTCCCCTCGAGCTGCAGCCGAAGCTCCTGCGCGTGCTCGAGAACGGCGAGTACTACCGGGTGGGCGAGACCCGCCCGCGGCGCTCCTCGGCGCGGATCATCGCGGCGACCAACCGCGACCTGCGTGAGCAGGTGCGCACCGGGCGCTTCCGCGAGGACCTCTACCACCGGCTCGGCGTGCTCACCATCCGGGTTCCCCCCCTGCGGGAGCGGGGCGGGGACGCGCTCGAGCTCCTCGACCACTTCCGTCAGCTCTACTCCGGCAGCCTTGCGCCCTTCTCCATGGACGAGGAGGCCCGGCGGCGCCTGGCGCGCTACCCCTTCCCGGGCAACGTCCGGGAGCTGCGCAACATCGTCATCCGGCTCGCCGCCAAGCACGCGGGGGAGCGGGTGACCCGGGCGGTGCTCGACGCGGAGCTCGACCCGGACCTGGCCGCACCGCTCCCGGCGGGCGAGGAGGGGCTGGACGAGCGCGCAGAGCAGCAGATCCGGGCGACCGGGTTCCAGCTCGACGGGGTGCTCACCGAGTGGGAGCGCCGCTACGTGAACGCCGCGCTGCGGCTCGCCCAGGGCAATCTGAGCCAGGCCGCGCGTCTGCTCGGGGTGAACCGGACCACGCTCTACAGCCGGATCCAGCGCCTGAACGGAGCGGGGCCCTAGGATGTACTACGAGCACTTCGGTCTGCGGGAGCCGCCCTTCCGGATCACGCCGGACACCCGGCTGTTCTTCCCGGGCGGGAGCCGGGGCGCCATCCTCGACGCCATCGTCTACGCCATCGCCAGCGGCGAAGGGATCATCAAGGTCATCGGCGAGGTCGGCAGCGGCAAGACCATGATCTGCCGCATGCTGGAGGTGAAGCTGCCGGAGTCGATCGAGGTCGTGTACCTCGCCAACCCGAGCCTCTCGCCGGAAAACATCCTGCACGCCATCGCCTTCGAGATGAAGCTGCCCCTGCCCCCGGGCGCGGGGCGGCTCGAGGTGATGCACGCCCTGCACGCCCGGCTCCTGGAGAAGCACGCCGACAACCGCCAGGTGGTGATGTTCGTCGAGGAGGCCCAGCGCATGCCGCTGGACACCCTCGAGGAGATCCGGCTCCTCTCCAACCTGGAGACCGAGCGCGAAAAGCTCCTGCAGATCGTGCTCTTCGGCCAGCCCGAGCTGGAGCGCAACCTGAGCCCGACGCACATCCGCCAGCTCAAGGAGCGCATCACCCACGGCTTCGTCCTGCCGCGCCTGGAGGCCGAGGAGATCCGGGAATACCTGGACTTCCGCATGCGCTCGGCCGGCTACAAGGGGCCGCCGGTCTTCTCCGCCGGGGCCGTGAAGCGCATCTCGCGGGCCTCCGAGGGCCTCATCCGGCGCATCAACGTGCTGGCCGACAAGGCGCTCCTCTCGGCCTACGCCAATGGCCGCCACGAGGTGACACGGCGCGAGGCCCGCTCGGCCATCCGGGACAGCGAGTTCGGGGGCCCGCGCTGGACCTTCGACTGGCGGGTCGCCGGCCTGTTCGGAGCGGCGGCGCTCGGCGCCGGCGTGATGTGGTTCGCCCAGGGCGGATACCGGCACGTTCCCTGGCTCGCCGGGCTCGGGGAGGGCGGTGCGCCCACGACCGTGGCCAGCGGGCCGGTCGTGCGCTCGACTTCCGAGAGCCCTCCCCCGGTCTCCGGGCAGGCGGGTGCGGCGGCGGCCCCGGTGGCCGACGAGCCCCGGGTCGAGGTGGCGGCCCCTGCCATCGCCCCGGTGCCGCGGGTAGAGGTGGCGGCCCCTCCCGCTAGCCCGGCTGACATCACCCCGGCCCCCCGGGTCGAGACGGCGGCTCCTGCCGTGACCCCGGCTGCCATTACCTCGGCGCCGCGGTTCGAGACGTCGACCCCTGCCGTGGTCGCCGAGGCCCGGGTCGAGACGACCGCCCCCGCCGCGGCCCCGGAGCCCCGGCCCGAGGCGGGGGCGCCAGCCGAGACTCCGCCGGCGGCGTCCCCCGAACCCGCCCCTGCGGCACCGGCCCGCTCTGGTGCGGGCCGCGAGTCCGCCTACGTCGCGCGCAGGCTCACCGCCACGGAGGAGTGGCTAAAGACTGCCGACGCAAGCCGATACAGCATTCAATTGATGCACATTGGCATAGACCGTGGCGCAGGGCTTGAGGCAAGCTTGCGTCATGGAGGGCTCGGCGCCGACCTGGAACGCGTGTGGCTCTACCGCACGCGCATCGGGGGCGTCGAGTTGTTGAGCGTCCTGCTCGGGGACTTTTCGAGTCAGGACGAGGCGCGGCGGGCGCTCCAGGGATTACCGGCGGCGCTGCGCCAGGCAAAGCCGTTCGTGCGGCCGCTGCGGGAGATCCGCGGCGGGGTTGCGGGAGTCAGCGGTTGACAGGGGGGCTGCCCGGACCGGGCAGGCGAGCAGAAAGATGGCAAGAATCCACCGCATCTCGTTCTATCTGGCGGCTGGGCTTCTCCTCGGGGCTTGCGCCGTGCCGGTGTTGCCGGAGCGCGATCCCTCGCCGGGGCACCTGAAGCCCCAGGCCGCGACCCTGCCGGAGACCATCCCCGAGCCGGTGGGCCAGGTGCCCATCCTGCCCCCGCCGCGCCCGGCTCCGCGGCTCGAGACCTACACCGTGGTGGTCAACGACGTCCCGGTGCGCGACCTGCTCTTCGCCCTGGCCCGCGACGCCAAGGTCAACGTCGACATCTCGCCCGGCCTCACGG
>CALMKJ010000075.1 GCA_937867305.1 uncultured Ectothiorhodospiraceae bacterium
CCCGAGGCCCGAGGCCCGAGGCCCGAGGCCCGAGGCCCGGGGGCGGCGGCCTGGCGGGGCAGGAGGAGGCGCGCATGAGCGGGACGACGTTCAGTGTGGAGGTCCAGCCGGTGGTGCCCGCGCGGCTCGCGCGGCTCGCCGACCTCGCCAACGACCTCTACTACAGCTGGGACCGGGGGGTACGGCGCATCTTCCGGGACCTGGACGAGCCCACCTGGGTGGCCTCGCTGCACAACCCCCGCGTGTTCCTGCGCCGGGTGTCCCAGGCCCGGCTCGACGCCGCGGCCGAGGACCCGATCTTCCTGGCCGAGTACCGCCGCGCGTTGAGCGCCTACGACACCTATCTCGAGTCGGCCGGGCGGCCCCGCTCGGAGCCGCACCTGGAGACCGGGCGGGACCTCGTCGCCTACTTCTCCGCCGAGTTCGGCTTCCACCAGAGCGTGCCGCTCTACGCCGGCGGCCTCGGCATCCTCGCCGCGGACCTCTGCAAGGCCATGAGCCACCTCCGCGCCCCCTTCGTGGGCGTGGGGCTGCTCTACCGCCAGGGCTACTTCGACCAGCGCCTGCTCTGCAACGGGGACCAGATCGCCGACTACCGCTCGGTGGAGCCGGCCGACCTGCCGGTGTCCGCCGCCCGTGACCCGCGGGGGGAGGAGGTCGTCGTCGCGGTCGACCTCCCCGGGCGGCGTCTGCTCCTGCGGGTGTGGGAGGCGAAGGCGGGCCACGTCCGGCTCTACCTCCTCGATTCGGACGTCCCCGGGAACAGCCCCCGGGACCGGGCCATCACCTACCAGCTCTACGGGGGCGACGCCGAAACCCGGATCCAGCAGGAGATCGCCCTCGGCGTCGGGGGGGCACGGGCGCTGCGTGCCCTCGGGCTCGCGCCGACCGTCTGGCACATCAACGAGGGGCACCCGGCCTTCCTGGTGCTCGAGCGCTGCCGCCAGCAGGTGGAGCAGGGGCTCGACTTCGCGAGCGCCCTCGAGCTGGTCGCGGCGAGCACCGTCTTCACGACCCACACCCCCGTGCCCGCGGGCCACGACATCTTCGACCACGCCCTGATGCGGACCTATTTCGGCGGGTTCTGGACCGGGCTCGGCATCGACGAGGGGCGCTTCCTCGCCCTCGGGGCCACCCCGCGGGACCCCGGCCGCTTCAACATGACCGCGCTCGCCCTGCGCGGCTCGCGCTACCAGAACGGGGTGAGCCGCATCCACGCCCGGGTCGCCGCCGAGAACGAAGCGTACGTCTGGCCCGAGGTCCCTCCGGCCGAGAGCCCCATGGGCCACGTCACCAACGGCGTGGACGTGGGCACGTTCCTCGGCCTGCCCTGGAACGCGCTCTTCGACATGTACATGGACCGCGGATGGCGCGCGCGCCTGACCGATGCGGCCTTCTGGGAGCGCTTCCTCGACCGGATCCCGAACCACGTCTTCCAGAGCGTGCACGAGATCCTGAAATCCGAGCTGCTGGAGTACGCCCGGGAGCGGGCCACCGTGCAGTACCGGCGCGGGGGGTACGCCGAGTCGCTCATCCAGCACCTGACGCGCTTCCTCACGGCGCGCCGGCTGGACACCCTGCTGGTCGGGTTCGCGCGGCGCTTCGCGACCTACAAGCGCGCCACGCTCCTCTTCCGCGACCTCCCGCGGCTCGCCCGCATCGTGAACAACCCCGAGCGCCCCGTGCTGTTCCTCTTCGCCGGCAAGGCCCACCCGAACGACCGGCCGGGCCAGGACCTCATCCGGACCATCGCCGAGGTCAGCATGCGCCCCGAGCTCCAGGGGCGGGTCCTGCTCCTCGAGGACTACAACTTCTCCATGGCCCGGCGCCTGATGCCGGGCGTCGACGTCTGGCTGAACGTCCCCGAGTACCCCATGGAGGCCTGCGGCACCTCGGGCATGAAGGCCGCCATCAACGGTGCCATCAACCTGAGCGTCCTGGACGGGTGGTGGGGCGAGGCCTACGACGGGGAGAACGGCTGGGCCATCCACCCCCACCCCGAGCTCGACCCCGCGCGGCGTGACGAGCAGGAGGCCCTCGAGCTCTACAACCTGCTGGAGGACCAGATCATCCCCATGTACTTCGCCCGCAACCGCGAGGGCGACCGCGACGTGTGGGTGAGCCGGTCGAAGGCCTCCATGAAGACCGTGATGCCGCGCTTCAACGGCATCCGCATGGCCCTCGACTACCTGCGGGACTACTACGCCCAGGCGGCCCGGCACGGCGTGCGCCTGGCGGACGGGGGTGGAGCGGGGGCGCGCAGCCTCGCCGCCTGGAAGGCCCGTGTGGCGCAGGCCTGGCCGCGACTGCGGATGCGGCTTGCCACGGCGCTCCCCGCCGCGGTCCGGGCCGCCGACCCGCTCGCGCTCGAGGTCGCGGTCTCCCTGAACGGGTTGCAGCCCGAGGACGTCCGGGTGGAGTGCCTCTCAGGGAGGCTGGACGAGGTGGGGGCGTTCGTGGCCACCGGGAGCACGCTCCTCGAGCCCGCGGGGGACGCGGGCGGGGGCGAGACGCTCTACCGGCTGGACCTGCGCGGCGACGGAGGCCGGCCACTCGGCGACGGCCTCGGCCACTTCAAGGTGCGGCTCTTTCCCTACCACCCGCTGCTCGCCCACCGCTTCGAGACGGGGCGGATGCTCTGGCTGGAGTAGGCCCCCCCCTCAGCGGCCTCCGGCGGCCAGCGAGACCGGCGCCTTGCCCCCGAAGGGGTCGCGCAGCGCGAACTGCTCCTCGAGCGAATGCAGCAGCTCGCCTGCGAAGCGGCACATCAGCATCAGCAGCGCGAGGTCGTCGGCGCCGAAGCTCTGGCCCGATTCCTTGTTGAGCGCCTCGATCACCCCGATCAGGCGGCCGCCGCCCATGATGGGTGCGGCGACCAGGCTCTTGGTGTTGAACTGGAAGGCGTCGTCCACCCCGGCGTAGAAGCGCGCGTCCTTGCGTGCGTCCTCGACGATGGTGGGCTCGCGGTGGCTCGCGACCCACCCGGCGATCCCCGCGCCCGGGGGCAGCCGCAGGCCCGTCAGCGAGGACGGCGGGAATTCACCGAGGGCCACCACGAACACGAGCTCGCCGGTGTCTTCGTCGAGCACCAGGAGGGAGCCGTTGTGGGCGTCGATCGCCTCCAGCGCGTTGCGCAGGATCTGTTCCAGCAGCTCCACGATGTGGCTGCTCACGTCGCCCTCGGAGGCGTCCGCAAGGTTCTGCAGGCTGCGGATGAAACGGCGCAACCCCGCCACCTCGCGGGCGAGCGTGCGGTTCTCCTCCCTCAGCCGGTCGATCTCGTCTCGGGTGGGGTCGTTCATTCTCGTGTCTTCCCGTGGTCGCACAGAGGCGTGCGCGTCTTCCCGTGCCTCTGTTCGTTAAGTGTAGCGGGTAACACGCGCGTGCAGGTGGCCCCGGAGTCTAGAATCGCAACATGCGCCGCGTCGGCCGTCTCGTCTGCCTGCTGCTCGGGCTCTGGGTCGCGAGGGCCGAGTCCCTGACGCTCGATGTGCAGGTCGAGGGCCTGGAGGGGCGGGAGCTCTCTGCCGTCCTCTCGGCGCTCGACCTGGAGCAGGAAAAGGCGACCCCCGACCTCCTCGCGAGCCGGGTCCGCCGCCTCTACGAGCGCGCGGCCGACCAGGTGCTCGCAGCCCTCGAGCCCTTCGGGCTCTACCGGGCGCGGGTGAGCGGCGAGCTCCAGGAGGGGGAGGAGACCTGGGTCGCGCGCTTCGCGGTCGAGCCGGGCGAGCCGGTGCGCATCGAGTCGCTCTCCGTGCGGGTGACCGGCGACGGTGCGGACGACCCCGCCCTGCGGCGCGTCCTCGAAGACCTGCCCCTGCGCCAGGGTGAGCCCCTGGAGCACGGGGTGTACGAATCGTCCAAGCGCTCCTTGCAGCAGGCGGCGGCCGACCGGGGCTACCTGCGCGCCGAGTGGACCCGCCACACGGTGGAGGTGGACCTCGACCGCTACGCCGCCACCGTCGCGCTCGAGCTCGACACGGGACCGCGCCACCGGTTCGGCGCGGTCTCCTTCGAGCAGGACATCCTGAGCCCCGCGTTCCTCTCCCGCTACGTCCCCTTCTCGCCCGGAGACCCGTACTCCCGTGCCCAGCTGCTGGAGATGCAGACCGGGCTCGCGGACAGCGAGTACTTCTCCGGCGTCGACGTGACGCCCCGCATCGGCGAGGCCCGGGAAGAGGAGGTGCCCGTGGACGTCCGCCTGACGCCGCGCCCGCGCCAGCGCTATCGGGCCGGGCTCGGCTACGGCACCGACACGGGGCCCCGGGTACGGGCCGGGTGGGAGAACCGGCGAGTCAACCAGTGGGGCCACCGGGCGGGGGTCGAAGGCCAGGCCTCGGAGCGCATCAACGACCTGAAGGCCTACTACCTGGTCCCGCTCGCGCGACCCGCCACCGAGGCCCTGCGCTTCGAGGTCCGGGGCGAGGACGAGGACACGGTCAGCTTCCGCACGCGGGTGGCGAGCGTCGCCGTGGGCCGCAGCGTGGTGCGCAAGGACTGGCGCGAGACGATCCGGCTCAACTACGAGTACGAGGACTACGAGGTGGGGCGGGAGTCGGGCGTCACCGAGCAGCTGATGCCGGAGGCCCAGTGGGTCAGCATCGACGCCGACGAGGAGCTGCGGCCGCGCGCCGGCCGGCGGCTCGCCCTGGAGCTGCGGGGCGCGGTCGCCGGCGCGTTCTCGGACAGCACCTTCCTGCGTGCCCGGGGCCAGGCGAAGTTCGTGCGGGGGGTCGGCGAGGACGGCCGGCTGCTGGCGCGCGCGGACGGGGGCCTCACCCTCGCCTCGTCCATCGACGACCTGCCGGTCTCGCTGCGCTTCTTCGCCGGTGGGGACCAGAGCGTGCGCGGCTACGCGCTCGACGAGATCGGGCCCCGGAACGCCGAGGGCAAGGTCTCCGGCGGGCGCTACCTCCTGGTGGGGAGCCTGGAGTACGAGCACCGCGTGGCCGGCAACTGGAGCGTGGCGGCCTTCTACGACGCGGGCAACGCCTTCGAGCCCCACGAGCTCCACGCGAAGCAGGGCACGGGCCTGGGGCTGCGCTGGCTCTCGCCGGTGGGGCCCGTGCGCATCGACGTGGCCTCGGCCATCGACGAGCCGGGTAACCCCCTGCGCGTGCACGTGGTGATCGGGCCCGACCTGTGATCCAGGCCCTGCTCGGTCTCCTGCTGCTCCTCGCCTCGGCGGCCGGCGGATTCACCCTCGCCACGGAGGCGGGGGCGCGCTGGCTCGTCCCGCGGCTCCTCGCCGACGTCCCGGGGCTCTCGGTGCAGTCGGTCTCCGGCCGCCTGCTCGGGGGGATCGAGCTCGAGGAGGTGCGCCTCGAGCACTACGAGGTGAGTGCGCGGGCACACCGCATCACCGTTCGCTGGCAGCCCTCCGCGCTCCTGCGGGGGGTGGTCCTGCTGCGCGAGGTCGCCGTCTCCGGCCTCGAGGTCCGCAAGCACGACACTCCGCCGCCCGAGCGCCTCCCGGACCTGCGGCCGGCGCTGCGGGTCGCCGTCGACCACCTGCGAACGGATGGTTTCCGGCTCGCCTTCGGCGGGAACGAGCCCATCGTCTTCGAGCGGGGGGAAGCGACGCGCGTCGAGCTGGCCGGTGTGCTGACCGTCGGCACCCTCGCCCTGCAGACCCCGGACCTCGCGGTGGAGCTCTCGGGGCAGCTCCAGCCCTTCGGCGACTACGGCATCGACGCATCCGGCCCCTGGCGGTGGGAGCCCCCGGGACGCGCTCCCCTCGCGGGCGACCTGCGGCTCGGCGGCCGAATCCGGGACCTCCATCTGGCACTCGGCGTGCGCGGCTGGCTCGACGCCGACGTCGTGGCCCGCCTCGGCGACCTGCTCTCGGAAGTCGATCTGGACCTCGCGGCCGAAGTGGAGGGCCTCGAGCTGGCCGCCCTCGACCCCGAGCTGCCCCCGGTCGTCCTCTCCGGCAGGCTGGAGCTGACGGGCCGACCCGCCACGCCCGAGGTCTGCGCCCTGGCGAGCCTGGCTGCCCCCCGGCTCGGGGGCGGCTCCGGTGCAGCCCGCCTGGTGCTGGGCGGCACGCTGGGCGATACCCGGGACCTGCGCTGGTCGCTGGATGCCCCGGACCTCGCGAAGGCCCTGCCGGGCGCCACAGGCTCGCTCGCCTCCCAGGGCCGCCTGCGCGGCACGGGGGCGCGTCCGGACGTTGAGGCGCAGGTCCGGGCCCGCGACCTCGCCTGGTCCGGGTACGCCGCGCACAGCCTCGAGGCGCGGGTCGAGGGGGGGCTCACAGAGAGCCAGTCCCTGCACCTGGAGGCGCGGGGCGAGGGGCTGAGCTGGCCGGGGGGGGTGGTCGACCGCCTGCGGGTCGAGGGATCCGGGCGCACGGACGGGCACCGGATCACCGCCGAGGCGAGCGGCCCCGAGGGTCGGCTGCTCGCCGTGCTCCAGGGGGCGCTGCGGGACGGGCCGGGCTGGCGGGGCACGCTCGAGTCGGGCGAGGTCCAGGGCGACGGCTGGGGGGAGTGGCGGCTCGAGCGCCCGGCGGCCCTGGAGACAGGGCCGGGGCGGGTGCACCTCGCCGCGCTCTGCTGGCGGGAGAAACGGGCCGGTCGGCTCTGCGGGGAGCTCGAGCGGGAGCCCGCGAAGGGCTGGTCCGGGCGGGTCGAGGGCAGCGAGCTGGCGCTCACCGCCGTGCGGCCCTGGCTGCCGGAGGGCCTCGACCTGCAGGGGTCGGCCCGGGTGCGGGCGCAGGGGAGCCTTTCGGAGAAGGGGGCCGCCACGGGCGAGGCCCTGCTGACCCTTGCCCCGGGCAAGATCGGATTCCGGGCGGGCGGCCAGGCCCGCCAGCTCCCCTATGCCGAGGCCTCGCTGCAGGCTCGTCTCGAGGGGAAGGTGCTCACCCTGCGATTCGATCTCCCCCTGCCCGAGGTGGGCTCGGCCCGGGGCCAGGCCACCCTGACCGGCTGGCAGCCGAGCCGGCCCCTCGCCCCTTCGACGCCCCTGCAGGGGACCGCCTCCGTCTCGCTCCGGCGCCTGGACCTGCTGGAGACCCTCTTTCGGGAGCTCGAGGACCTGCGGGGCGAGGTGGCGGCCGACTTCACCCTCGGCGGTACCCTCGGCAGGCCCCGGGTGCGGGGCCAGGCGGAGGTGCGCCAGGGCAGCCTCGAGGTCCCCCGCCTCGGCGTGCGCCTCACCGGCCTCACGCTCAACCTCCAGAGCCCCGAGCCGGGCGTCCTCGCCTACGAGGCCCGGGCACTCTCCGGCGACCGCCCCCTCACCGTGACCGGGCGCACCGCCCTCGACCTCGCCCAGGGCTGGCCCACGACGCTCCGGCTGCGGGGCGAGGACGTGCCCGCGGTCAACGTCCCCGAGGCCCGGGTGCGCCTGTCCCCGGACTTGAGCGTGGAGGTTCGGGGCCGGCGCGTCACCCTCGGGGGCACGGTGCGGGTGGCCTCGGCCGAGCTCCGGCCGAGGGGGCTCCCCCAGGGGGCCGACGCCGCCTCGGCGGACGTGGTGGTCGTGCGCCGCGGGGCCCCCGCCCCGCGGGTCTCCCCCTGGCAGGTGACCGCGGACGTGGCGCTCGCGCTGGGCCAGCGGGTCGTCATCGACGGGTTCGGGGTCAAGGGCCGGCTCGAGGGCAACCTGCGCCTGCAGGCCGCGCCCGGCCGGCTGCTGCTCGCCCAGGGAGAGGTGAGCCTGGTGGAAGGCGTCTACCGGGCCCACGGCCAGGACCTGAAGGTCGAGCGTGGTCGCGCGCTCTACGCGAACAGCCCGCTCGACGACCCCGGCCTCGACGTGAAGGCCATCCGCGAGGTGCCGGACGGGCACGTGGGGGTGCGGCTCACCGGCACCCTGAAATCGCCCGACGCGAGCCTGTTCTCGGACCCCGCGCTCAGCCAGGCGGACGCGTTCGCCTACCTGCTGCTCGGGCGGAGGTCCCGCCAGATCGACGACCGCACCCAGCAGTCGATGGCGGCGGCCGCCGCGGCGATGGGGCTCTCGGAGCAGGTGGGCCTGACCGGCACCCTGCGCTCCACCCTCGGCATCGACTCGGTGGGGATGGAGACCACGGAGCGGCGGACCGCCCCCGGCGTCACCGCGGAAGAGACCGCGGTGGCCATCGGCCGGTACCTCTCGCCCGCCCTCTACGTGCGCTACCTGGTGGGGCTGTTCGACGCCCGGGACGTGGTGCAGGTGCGCTACGACATCAACCGCCACGTGCAGATCCAGTCGGAGACGGGAGCGCGTACCGGCGCTGATCTATTCTTCACCATCGAGCGGTGACGAACGGCGCGGACCGATAACGAGAACGAAAACGGGGGTGGGCCGAGAGCCTATGCGCGACGTCATGATCCTCGGGCTCCTGCTGTTCCTCGTGCTGGGTCTCGCGGGCGCGTGGCTGCGCGGGCGCGCCCGCCTGCGGCGTGAGACCCGGGCGCGGGTCGCGAGCGAGGCGGCGCTGCGTCGCCAGGCCGCAGAGCGCGGCGATGAGCAGAGGCTGTGGGTGAGCAGCCTGAAGCAGGCGATGCTGAATCGCATCCTGCGCCTCGCCTTCGAGCCGCTGTCCCTGCAGCAGCAGCTCGAGCGCACCCTGCGCGAGGCGCTCTCGATCCCCTGGCTGCCACTCGGGGGCGGCGGGGTCATCGCACTCTCCAGCGTCGGTCACGCGAGCGGCCCCCTGACCGTCAGCCAGGACGCCTGCGAGGCGTTCCAGAAGGCGGTGCTGGAGCTGCTCGACTCGGGCGGGCTCACCACCTCCCTCGGGCTTGGCACGGAGGGCGCCCGCATCGCCTGCGCGGCCTGTGACCACGGGCACTCGCCCTTCCTCCCGTACTGCTGCGTGCCCATCCGCTCGGGCAACCGCCTGCTGGGGCTGCTGGCGGTGAGCCTCGCGGCGGACTGCGACCACCTGCCCGACCTGGGGCCGGAGCAGGAATTCCTGCTCTCGCTCGCCAGTACCCTCGCCACCATCGTCGAGCGCAAGGAGGCGGAGGAGAAGCTGCGCCTGCTCGCCAGCGTCTTCGACAGCGCGGCCGAGGGCATCGTGGTCACCGACGCCCGCAACCGCATCCTCGCCGTGAACCCGGCGTTCTGCGGGATCACGGGCTACGGGTCCGAGGAGGTGCTGGGACAGACCCCGCGGTTCCTGCGCTCCGAGCGCCACGACGAGGAGTTCTACCGCCGGATCTGGACCGCGCTCGCGGGCGAGAACCACTGGCAGGGCGAGATCTGGAATCGGCGCAAGAGCGGTGAGGTCTACCCGGAGTGGCTCTCCATCACCGTCATCCGGGACGACGCGGGCGCGCCCGTCTACCACATCGGCGTCTTCAGCGACGTCAGCATGCTCAAGCGCTCCGAGGCCCGCTTCGAGTATCTCGCCCACCACGACGCCCTCACCGGCCTCCCGAACCGGCTGCTCTTCAGCGCCCGGCTCGAGCAGGCCATGCACCGCGCCAACCGGGAGCGGCGCAGCGTGGGGCTGCTGTTCGTCGACCTGGACCGCTTCAAGGAGGTCAACGACCGCCACGGCCACCTGGTGGGCGACCAGCTGCTGCAGGGGGTGGCGGAGCGGCTGACCGCGAGCGTGCGCGAGCAGGACACCGTGGCGCGGCTCGCGGGCGACGAGTTCGTGGTGATCCTGGAGGGGATCACCGGGCCGGGTGACGCCGAGCGGGTGGCCCGCAAGGTGCTCGAGGCCCTCGCGGCCCCGCTGCGGGTGGGTGGCACGGACCTTCCGGCGGGGGCCAGTGTGGGTGTCGCGCTCTACCCGGCGGACGCCCGGGACCCTGCCTCGCTGCTGCACCGCGCCGACGAGGCGATGTACGCGGCGAAGCAGCGGGCGCGGGGTAGCTACGCCCTCGCCAGCGCCCCCGCCAGCGCCCCCGCCAGCGCCCTCTCTGGTGTCCCCGGCTAGCGCCGGCGCGCAGGCAGCAGGTCCGTGATGGTCCCCTCGGCCATCTCCGCGGCGAGGGCCACGGTCTCGGAGAGGGTGGGGTGGGCGTGGACCGCGCCGGCGAGGTCGCCCGCGCGCGCGCCCATGCGCAGGGCCAGCACCGTCTCCGCGATCAGGTCGCCTGCGTGGGGTCCCACGATCCCGGCCCCGAGCAGCCGCCCCGTGCCGCGCTCGAAGAGGAGCCGGGTGAGGCCCTCCTCGCGGGCCATGCCCAGTGCCCGCCCGCTCGCCGCCCAGGGGAACGCGGCGCGGTCCACCTCGATGCCGCGCGCCTTCGCCTCGGTCTCCGTGAGCCCCACCCACGCCACTTCCGGGTCGGTATAGGCGACGCCGGGGATGTCCCGGGCCTCGAGGGTCACCGGCCGGCCCGCGATGACCTCGGCCGCGACCTTGCCCTCGTGGGTCGCCTTGTGCGCCAGCATCGGCTGGCCCGCCACGTCGCCGATGGCGAAGATGTGGCCGACGTTCGTGCGTTGCTCCCGGTCCACCGGGACGAAGCCCTTCGGGTCCACGAAGACGCCGGCGCTCTCCGCCCCGATTTGCGCCCCAGCGGGGCGCCGCCCGACGGCCACCAGCACCCGATCGAAGACGGTGGGCGGCGGCGCCTTCGGTCCCTCGAAGGTGACCGCGAGCCCTTCGTCGCGGGCCTCCACGCCCAACACCCGGGTCCCGACGTGGATCCCTGCCAGGCGCTTCGCGAGCCGGCGCTGCAGGGGGCGGACGAGGTCCCCGTCCCAGCCCGGCAGCAGTTGACCCGTGAGCTCCACCACCGTGACCCGGCTGCCGAGGGCCGCGTACAGGGTGGCCATCTCCAGGCCGATCACCCCGCCGCCTACCACCAGCAGGCTGCCCGGCACGTCGGGGAGGGCGAGCGCCCCCGTGGAGTCGATGACCCGGGGGTCCCCCTCGGGGAAGCCGGGCAGGCGCACGGGCTCGGACCCGACCCCGATCACCGCGTGCTCGAAGGTCACGGTGCGGGGCCCTTCAGGGCCGTCGACCCGCACCTGGTGGGCGGACTGGAAGCGGCCCTCGCCGCGCAGCACCCGGACCTTGCGCTGGCGGGCCAACTGCGCGAGGCCGCCCGTCAGCTTGCCCACCACCCCGTCCTTCCACGCCCGGAGTGCCCCCAGGTCCACCCGGGGCGGGCCGAAGGTGATGCCGAGGGCCTCCGCCTCACGGGCCGCGGTGAGGACCTCGGCGGCGTGCAGCAGCGCCTTCGACGGGATGCAGCCCACGTTCAGGCAGACCCCGCCGAGGGTTTCCCCGCGCTCCACCAGGGTGACCTGCAGGCCCAGGTCGGCGGCGCGGAAGGCCGCGGTGTAGCCGCCCGGTCCCCCGCCCAGCACCAGCACCTGCGTGCGCACGTCGGCGCCCCCGCCCTCACTGGTCCCCGGCGTTGCCTGCACCTCTGCCTCGTCGGTCATCTCCAGGACTCCTCGCCCGCAGCGGGCACCGTACATGCGGCACCGGGATTATATCGGCATCACGGGAGCGCCCGGTCGAGGAAAAAAAAAGGGCGTGCACGTTAGCCCGTGCACGCCCGGAGCGCAGGAGGAAAGTTAAAACGGGTCGAGAAAGCGGTCGGTTAGAGGGCCTGGCCCGGCAGCACCATCGGGGCCAGCGGCGGGTTCTGCGCGAGCCGGGCCCGATCCTCGAAGGCGTCATGGGCCCTTCGAAGGACCCTCACCCAAGCCCGGCGGCTTGGGTCAGTGCCCTCCGCAAACAAAGAGGGGCACCTCGCGGTGCCCCTCTTCACCGCAACTTCAGTGCTTCTTACTTGCTCGGCGCCGCAGCCGGGGCAGCCGGGGCGACCGGCGCTACGACCGCCGGGGGCACCGCGCCGTAGGGCACGCCGTAGGGCACGCCGTAGCCGTAGGGGGCGGCGTACGGGTAGCCGTACCCGGTGCCACCAGCGTACGGATAGCCGTAACCGCTGCCACGGCCCCAGCCGCGCGACGAGAAGTTGGCGTCGACGTCGCCGAACATGTCACCCAGCCCGCTCCAGGGGCCGCCGCCGTAACCGGAATTGCCCCAGGGACCCCACCAGGCCTGCGCGGAGGTGGCGGAGGCGGCGACGATGGCGACAGCAGCAAGAGTCTTTGCAATGGTCTTCATTTGTTCAGTTCTCCAGATTGCCTTTGTGAATCTTTCCCGGTTTTCGCGAGGCCCCTGTGGCGCCCCGGTGAGCATCAGTATATTAGCGCCTTCGAATATTCCAAATAGAATCGTTTTATGGATTCGATAAATAGAACTTATCGAGTTTCAACCCCTGTAACATCGCCCGTAACATCGCTCGTTGCAACTGTCGAAACCCCCAGGAATCCACCGTGACCGAAGCAGCCCCGACCCTGAGTCTCACCCGGCCTGACGACTGGCACCTGCACCTGCGCGACGGGCCGACGCTCGCCGCGGTCGCGCCGGACACGGCGCGGCGCTTCGGCCGGGCGATCGTCATGCCGAATCTGCTGCCGCCGGTCACCACCACGGCGCAGGCGCTGGCCTATCGCGAGCGCGTGCTCGCGGCCGTGCCCGCGGGGCTCTCGTTCGAGCCGCTGATGGCCCTCTACCTCACGGACGAGACCACGCCCGCGGAGATCCTGCGGGCGCGGGCGAGCGGGGCGGTCGCCGCTGTGAAGCTCTACCCCGCGGGGGCGACCACGCACTCCGACGCCGGCGTGACCGACCTGGCCCGGACCCACGGGGCGCTGGCCGCCATGGCCGAGACGGGTCTCCCGCTGCTCATCCACGGCGAGGTCACCGACCCGCAGGTGGACATCTTCGACCGCGAGCGGGTGTTCCTCGAGCGCAGCCTCCTCCCGCTGATCGAGCGCTTCCCCCGGCTCAAGGTCGTCCTCGAGCACGTGAGCACGCGCGAGGGCGTCGCGCGGGTGCAGGACGGTCCCGAGCGGCTCGCGGCGACCCTCACCCCTCATCACCTCCTGCTCTCGCGCAACGCCATGTTCGCGGGGGGGCTGCGGCCCCACCACTTCTGTCTGCCGGTGGCCAAGCGCGAGGAGGACCGCCTCGCCCTCGTGGAGGCGGCGACCAGCGGGCACCCGCGCTTCTTCCTCGGCACGGACAGCGCCCCGCACCCGCGCCGGCGCAAGGAATCCGCGAGCGCCCCGGGGGGGATCTACACCGCCCACGCCGCGATCGAGCTCTACGCCGAGGTCTTCGAGCAGGCCGGGGCGCTCGACCGCCTCGAGGCCTTCGCGAGCTTCCACGGCCCGGACTTCTACGGCCTGCCCCGCAACCGCGAGCGCGTCACCCTGGTGCGGGAGCCCTGGACGGTCCCGGCCTCCCTCGCGATGGGCGAGGAGGAACTGGTGCCCTTCCGGGCGGGGGAGAGGGTGGCGTGGAAGCTCGCCGGGTGAGCGCGGTCATCCCGGCCGAGGGCGCCCCGTTGTCGGGGCGGTTCCGGGGGTACCTGCCCGTGGTGGTCGACGTGGAGACGGGGGGGTTCGAGGCGGAGCGGCACGCGCTCCTCGAGATCGCGGCCGTCACGCTGCGCCGGGACCGGGACGGGCAGCTGGTGCGCGAGGAGACCTACCACGCCCACGTGGAGCCCTTCCCCGGCGCGGTGCTGGACCCGGACGCCCTGAAGTTCAACGGGATCGACCCCTACCACCCCTTCCGCTTCGCCCTGCCCGAGAAGGACGCGCTGGAGCACGTCTTCAAGCCCGTGCGCCGGGCGCTCAAGAGGAACGGGTGCAACCGGGCGGTGCTGGTGGGGCACAACCCCTCCTTCGACCTGGGGTTCGTGAACGCGGCGGTGCGCCGCAGCGGCGCCAAGCGCAACCCCTTCCATCCCTTCACCGCCTTCGACACCGCCACCCTCGCCGGGCTTGCCTTCGGCCAGACCGTCCTCGCCCGGGCGGTCCAGGTCGCCGGCTTCCCCTGGAACGAGGCCGAGGCCCACTCCGC
>CALMKJ010000076.1 GCA_937867305.1 uncultured Ectothiorhodospiraceae bacterium
ACATAAGATTTCTTGGAACAGGGGGCCCGAGAGCTGAGTTCGACATTCACCGACCCGAGGGAGGTGCGTCCGTTATTGAGGTGTCGGGACTCGTGGGCCGGGCGCTTGCGCAGTATTTCCGGCAGCATCCTGCCGAACTGGTCTACATCGACCGCAGGAAATTCGAGGAGCTTGTTGCGGAGATATGGTTTGGGTTCGGTTATGAGGTGGAATTGACGAAGCAGACTCGGGACGGCGGGAAGGACATCATCGCAGTCGGAGGGAGGGAGACGAGCAACAGGTATCTCATCGAATGCAAGCGTCCAGACCCACCCACTAAGATTGACGTCCGCCCTGTACGAGAGCTCCTGGGTGTCAAGCAAGATGATCCGGCAACAAAAGCGATCCTGGTGACGACTTCTTGGTTCACGGAGGACGCGAGGCAGATTGAAGAGAGGAACAGGTGGTCGCTTGAACTGCGGGACTACGACGGCCTCATGATGTGGTTGAAGATGTATGGGTTGTTGGCAGGAGACTGAATGCCGGGTGGTCATCCCTCGGTCCCGCAAGAGGCGCAAACGGGGAAGCTGCTCGGCAGCGAACGGCGGCGTCACAATGAGCGGCCGTGTGGGGGCGTCTATTGCCGGTCGTCGCTGTGCCCCGTAGCGCGCCGTCTCTCTGGCTGTCTCTACCCGTCGGCGGCGAGCAGATCGCGCTCAGCCTTTCGCCTGGCCACGAGCCCGGGGAGCACCTTCCCGCCGCCATAGACCCACCGGCCGAGCTCCGTTGCGGCGGCCTCCCAGTCCCGCTGGCTGATCCGCCGGCGCAGCGTGGAGGTCTGCAGCCGCCCCGCGCCGAGGTTGAAGGTGAAGTCCACGATGGCGGCGAGGCGCCCCTTGGGCTCGTCGGCCAGCACCGGGCAGTGGCGGAGCGTCGCCGCGAGCGCCGTCTCGAGGTCGCGGGCCAGGTAGTCGTCGGCCTCGGACTCGGTTATCGGAGGGTGCTCGGCGTCGCAGAGATGCCCATAGCCGATGGTCCAGTACCCAGCCGGGCAGAGGTAGGGGTGGGCACGGCCTGGGTTGTCCTTGCGCACCCGGTGAAAGCCCTCGAAGCGCTTGGCCAGCTCGATGGCCGGCTGGGGCACTGCGATCACGGCCGCACCCGGTCGAATACCCTGCCCAAAAACCAGAAGTTCAGCACCCCGGCCCAGAGGGCCTGGTCGGCCTCGGTCCAGGTGTGCAGGAGCGCGGAGAGCCAGCTGGCACCGCCGTTCACCGCGGCCACAAAGCCTGCCACCTTGACCGCGCAGTAGAGCGCCATGAACCAGTAGGTGATGACGGGTCGCACGCTGATGGACAGCGCCTCGGCCCAGCGCGCCTGCGAGGGCCGGCCCTGGGCCGCCACAGACTCGCGCAAGGCCTCGAGCGCGCCCGTGTTCCAGGCCGCCTCGGCCGCGCTCCCGATCTCGGCCATGCGCTGCGCGCCCCGCAGCTTCTCAAACTCCAGCGCCTTGTCCTGCAGGGCCAGCTCGTGGGCGCGCTCGCCCTTGCGGTCGGCCCACTTGAGCACCTCGGGGGCGAGGCGGAAGACCCCTCCAAGGAGTCCGCCGAGCAGCGTCTCGATCATGGTCCACCTCCGAATAACTTCATCTTCACGCTGAGCCCGAGCAGCAGTGCTGCGAGCACCCCCGTGGTCAGCACCCGCACGAAGACCTGCCAGGCGGTGCGCCGCGCATCGCGCCAGGCGTCGACCAGATCGCGCAGCTCCCGGATGTCCCGGGCGGCGTGGCCGTTCTCCAGCCCCAGGTGCGAGAGACAGCGCTCGGCGCCGCGCTCGGCGGCACGGTCTAGCAGATCCTCGAAATCCTCGCGGCTCAGCACGAGCAGGTTCTCGACCAGCGCGGCCTTGCCTTTCTCGGTCACCGACGATCTCCAGAAACGAAAAACCCGCCTCGGGGGCGGGCTTCGCGCGCGACGGGGGCAGGGCTCATAGGGCGAGCCCGGGGCTCCAGCCCGTCGCCCTATACACCGCGAGCACGGCCTCGTCCTCGACGAAGCAGAGCCACCCGATCTTGGGGACGTGGTACTCCCAGGCGCCGGCGACGCACACGGCCACCTGGTCGGTCTTGCCGGCCCAGGCACCGGTCGCGCCGGCGGGGACGAGGTAGCGGTCACCGTTGGTGGGGGTCGCGGGGGGCGTCGCGAGATCGCGGTCTTTCACGGCGAGGCCCACCAGGGCGCCGAGGCGCTTCAGGTTGGTGTCCATGCCGGTGCCCCAGCCGGACTCGCCCGTGCTCCAGCCGTAGGCGAGGCCAAGGTTCGGATCGGTCGTTGCGGGCATCAGATCCCTCCGTAGTATTGGTCGTAGCGAAGTCCGTAGCCGGCGCGCTCGAAGCTGACCGAGTGCTTCTGAGCGCTCGTGACGCCGGCGCGGCTGGCTTCCAGCTCCAGGCGGAGCTGCGCGTTGGGGCGGCCAAGCCCGGAGTCGGCGGCGTCTTGGGCGAGCGTGTAGGTCTGGCTCGTGCCGGTGAGGCCGCTGTAGGTGCGGCGCAGGCTCCCCGACTCGCCGTAGATCCGCAGCGTGTAGCTCACGCCGGACTCGGGGCCGATGTTCCCGGCGCTCTGCGCGATGAGGCTCGCGGTCTGGGAGAGCCGATCGCGGTGCGCCCAAGTCACTGCGAGATCGCCCTGGACCACCGACGGGTAGGCGACCCCGTTGATCTTGAGATTGCCGGGCGGATAGGGCCGGTTCTGGCGCCGGCCCATCGTCAGCGAGTCGGTCGGGGCCGAGGCCAGTGCCAGGGTGCCTTTGCCGGTCACCGTAAGGAGCCGGGCGTTGATCGTCTCCCCGACGGCGTACTCGGTCGGATCGACGCCCTGGAAGCCGTCCGCAAACCAGAGGCGGCTGCCGGCGGCATGCGCCACCGGCACGCTGTCGAGCACGCCCCGGCTCACGGTCAGGGTCTTCGCGCTAGTGTTGAGGGCGGTGAGCGCGACCACCTCGTCGTTGAGGTACGCGTAGCTGCCCACCGCGACGAGATCGAGGTCTACCTCGCTGTGGTAGGTGAGCGTGCTGGTGACGGCCTGGCTCACCGCGGCGGCCAGCACGGCATGGGGGCCAAACTCCCCTTGGCCGCGCTCGTCGTAGGTCGAGGCGGAGCTGGTCTTGCTCTGGATCTCGTAGTGGAGCGCGCCGGCCGCGGGGCGCCCGCCGAGGACCTGCAGGAAGCAGTCGGTCGCATCCAGGTAGGCGAGCTCCGCGGCACTCATCGCCCGGGCGACGTCCCAGTACGGCGCCTCGAGGAGCCGGCGCGGGCTCACGGGTGAGGGCGCCGGCACCGGATCGACCCACCCCGAGGGCTGCGGCGCGGTGTAGCTCGCCGCCGGCAGCCCGAAGACGTCCTCGACCGCGTCGATGCCGATGGCGCCCTCGGCGAGGGTGCCGGCGTCGAGTGCGGCGATGCGCAGGACGAGCCCCTCGATCCCGAGCGGGGCCCAGGTGAGCGTGAACACGTCGCCCGGGGTCAGCGCCCAGGCCCGGCGGTTGACCTTGAGGCGCACCTTGGCAAGCGGCGTGGACACCGCCGCGAGGTCCCGGAGCGCCACCCGGGCCGCGAGCGCATCCGAGGTGATCCCCGGATAGCGCCGGGTCTGCGAGACCACCGCGCCCTGGGCCTGGATGTTGGCCAGATCCTGGACGGTGAGACTGGTTTCCTTGAAGGTCTCGGGCTTGCTGTAGATCAGCACCAGCTCGTTGGTGGTCTCGCCCCAGGCGGCACGCTGGAAGCTCTCCAGCTCGATCACGTTGCTCGGATCGAGCACCGGCAGGGCGGCGGGCGAGTAGTCGGCGCGCACCAGCTTCAGCACGAAGCGCCCGGTGGAGGGCGAGGTGGTGAGCACGCCCCCGATGTGATCGAGCACCTCGCCCACAAACTGCTCGATCTTGCTCTGCTGCAGCCAGAGGAGGTTGAGGCCGAAGCCCTCGGCCGCGAGCGTGTCGGCGGCGGCTTGGAAGCTCGCCCCGTCGAGGCTCGCGCTCGGGTAGCCCATGCCCCAGGCGGCGTTGGTCAGGCACTCGTAGAGGATGTGCGCGGGGTTGGCGGCACCCGCGATCTCGGCCTTCGCCGGGTACCAGTCGCGAAAGCAGCGCTTCACCCGCACCGCCCAGGGCTTGACGTAGGGGTTGTTGGCGGCGAGGTAGATCTGACGGAGCACGAGGCCGAGGACCCCGCGATAGGCGGGCTGCGGGGTGCCGATCTTGGCCTGCAGGTAGTCGTTGGGCGCTTGGGTCGGCTCGCCGAAGGCGACGTCGACGCTGCCCGCGATGCCGCCCTCGCGCTTCTCGCCGCCGAAGAGCTCGGGGGCGCTCACCTCGATCCGACCGCTCGCGCTGAGGTTCCCGGTCCAGGCCTGGCGCTCGCCCACCTGGATCTCGATGAGCGCATCGACTGGCCCGTGGCAGATGGCGAGGTGCATGCCGAGGTAGTAGCGGTAGCCGACCGTGACCTTTTTCTTACTGCCCATCGGGATCTGCCGCTCCGATCCGCCGCCGGGCAACTTCCACCACCGCCTCAGCCAAGCTGTCGCCGGTGGCAAGCAGCGCGGCCGCCGGCAGCCCCTCGGCGAGGAAGCGCGACCAATCGAGCCGATGGCGCGCGAGCCACTCCCGGGCGCCCCGGTTGCAGTAGCCGAGCGCGCGCATGTCGGCGTGGGTGACG
>CALMKJ010000077.1 GCA_937867305.1 uncultured Ectothiorhodospiraceae bacterium
GCCATCTACCAGTGGGTGGTCGACAACGGCATGACCCCCCACGTCGTGGTCAACGCGGCGCTCGACGGCGTGCAGGTGCCGGCGGAGTACGTGCACGAGGGTCAGATCGTGCTGAACCTGAATCCGTCCGCCGTGAAGGAGCTCTACATCGGGAACGACCGCGTGGACCTGAGCGCGCGTTTCGGCGGCGTCTCGCGCCCCGTGTCGTTCCCCATCGCCGCGGTGCTCGCGCTCTACGCGCGCGAGACCGGGCAGGGGATGATCTTCGCGGAGGAGGGGCCGACGCCGGCGGAGTCTTCGGAGCCCCCCGAGCCCCCCGAGCCTTCGGGGCCGCCCCCGAGGCGCCCGGAGCGGCCCACCCTGAAGGTCGTCAAGTAACCGGCGGGAAGAGCTTGCCGGGATTGAGGATCCCGTGCGGGTCCAGGTTCTGTTTGATGCGCCGCATCACCGCGAGGGTCGCGGGGTCGATCTCGCGCGGCACGAACGGCTGCTTCTCGAGCCCCACCCCGTGCTCCCCGGAGATCGTGCCGCCGAGGGCAATCACCCGGTCGAAGACCTCCGAGAGGCACTGCCGGGAGCGCTCCAGCTGTCCCTCCACGGCGGGGTCGACCATCAGGTTGGTGTGGATGTTCCCGTTGCCCGCGTGCCCGAAGTGCACGATGGGGACGGCGTGGCGGGCGGACAACCCCTCGATGGCGTCGATGAGGGCGGGCAGGCGGGACACGGGCACCGCCACGTCCTCGTTGATCTTCTTGGGGGCCAGCGTGCGCAGGGCGGGGGAGAGGGCCTTGCGGGCGGCCCAGAGGTCAGCGGCCTCCTCGCCCCGCGTCGCCACCGCCAGGTCCAGCAGCCCCGCGCCCTTCGCCGCGGCCCCGACCGCCCTCGCGGCCTGTTCGACGCAATCCGAAGGGCCGTCCACCTCGATGAGGAGCAGGGCCGCGGTCTCCTGCGGCAGGGCCACGCCGGGCGCGCCGCGCACCAGGTCCACCGCGAGTCCGCCGATGTACTCGAGCGCCGAGGGGATGACCGGCTGGGCCATGATCCGGGCGACCGCCGCCGCGGCGCCGGCGATGTCCCGGTAGGCGGCACGCAGGGCGAGGCGGGCCTCGGGGCTGGGGGTCAGCTTCAGGGTCGCCTCCGTGAGGACGGCGAGGGTGCCCTCGGACCCGATCAGCAGCCGCGTCAGGTCGTAGCCCACGACGCCCTTGGTGGTGCGAAAGCCGGTGCGCAGCGCCTCGCCCGCGCCCGTGACGGCGCGCAGCCCCAGGGTGTTCTCCCGGGGCGTGCCGTACTTGACCGCGCGCGGCCCGGCGGAGTTGTGGGAGAGGTTGCCCCCCACCGTGCAGTACGCGCCGCTGCTGGGGTCGGGCGGCCAGAAGAAGCCCACGCCGGCCGCCCGCTCCTGCACGGCGGCGTTGAGGACCCCCGGCTCGACGACCATCAACCGGTCGTCGGGATTGACCTCGAGGATGCGGTCCATCCGCTCCAGGGACAGGATCAGCCCCCCCGCGACGGGGACCGACCCGCCCACAGTGCCGGTGCCCCGGCCCCGGGGGACGAGCGGGACCCGCCGCTCGGCGCACAGGCGCACCACCTCCAGCACCTGCTCCGGCGCCGTGGCGAAGCTGACCAGCGCGGGCATCGCCTGCCGGCGGCTGTTGTCATACCCGTAGGGCCAGCGGTCGGCGGGGTCCTCGAGGACGGCCTGCGCGCCGAGGATGGCGCGCAGTCGCCGGCGGAAGGCAGCGTCGGGCTCGGTGTGGCGCATCACCTGGTCGGCCGGTTACCGGCCGGGGCCCCGCAGGCCGTCAGTCCTGGTACTCGAAGAGCTTCACGACCCGCCGGGTCCCCGAGGTGGTGCGGGCGAGCTCGGTAGCCATCCCGGCCTGGGCGCGGCTCACCATCCCCATCAGGTAGACCGTGCCCCGGTTGGCGACCACCTTGATCGCGTCGGAGTCGAAGCCGCGCTCGAGCAGCATGCGGGCCCGGACCTTCGTGGCGAGGGCGGCGTCTTCGCCCTGGGAGTCCGTGGAGGCGGGCTTGCCGACGGCGAGCTCGTTCTGCACCTGGCGGACCTTTTCGATGGCGCGCACGCGCTCGGCGAGGGAGGTTCGCGACTCCTCGCCAGGAACCTCGCCGGTGAGGAGCACCACCCCGTTGTAGCTCGTGGCGACCACGTGGCTCAGGGGCGGCAGGGGAGGTCTCGTCGGGTCCAGGAGGTCGCTGTCCCCTGCCGGGGACCGCATCAACTCCGGGTCGCGGTTGACGAGGTCGTAGACCTTCAGCTCGATGGACTGATCGTCGAGCTGGGTGCCGACGGTGCGGGGGTCCCCCACCACCGAGGCCGTGCCCACCGCGACCCCCCCCACCACGACCGGGGCGCAGCCGGACGCGGCCAGGGCGAGCCAACCCAGGGAGACCGGAACGAGCCAGCTTCTGTAGTGCATGGTGCTAACCCTCCGCGCCGAGCAGCTGCCCGTCCACGAGGTCACACAGGCAGTGCAGGGCGAGAATGTGGACCTCCTGGATCCGGGCGGTCGACGCGGACGGAACCCGGATCTCGATGTCCGTGGGGCGCAGGAGCCCGGCGGCCTCCCCGCCGTCCCGGCCTGTGAGGAGGATAACGTAGAGGTCACGGTCGTGCGCGGCCTCGATCGCGGCCAGCACGTTGCGCGACTGCCCGCTCGTGGTGATGGCCACCAGGACGTCGCCTGGCTGGCCGAGCGCCCTGACCTGACGGGCGAAGACTTCTCCGAACTGGTAGTCGTTCGCGATGGAGGTCAGCGTCGAGGTGTCGGTCGTGAGCGCGATGGCGGGCAGGCCCGAGCGCTCGCGCTCGAAGCGGTTCACCATCTCGGAGGCGAAGTGCTGGGCGTCGGCCGCCGACCCGCCGTTGCCGCACGCGAGCAGCTTGCGTTCGCCGAGGAGTTGCGCGGTGACGAGCTCGGCGGCCCGGGCGATGGAAGGCGCCACGGCCTCGATGGACTCGAGGTGGGTGGCGACGCTGTCCTCGAACTGCTGCCTGACCCTTGCGACGAGGTCCACGGTCTAACCCCCGGGCTCGAAGGCCGCGCGCACCCACTGCACCGCGGGGTCGGCCCCGTCGACCGAGATCACGTCGAAGCGGCAGGGCAGACGGGAGGCGCCGGGGTGCGTGTGCAGATAGTGCGCCGCGCTTGCCGCGAGCCGCGAGCGCTTGCACCAGTCGACCGTCTCGGCACCGGCGCCGAAGGCCCCGTTCCGCCGGTAGCGGACCTCCACGAAGACCAGCGCCTCGCCCTCGCGCATCACGAGGTCGATCTCGCCCCGGCGGGAGCGGTAGTTCCGCGTGACCAGGGCGAGGCCCCGGTCGAGGAGGAAACGCAGGGCGACGTCTTCCGCCCAGGCGCCCCGGCCGGCGGCCGTGTCTGCCGCGGGTGCGGTCACGGCGCGACGGTGCTCGCGGCCAGGGGCACGGGCACGCCCCCCCGGAACTGGGCCCAGGAGAGGTCGCGGACGAGGCGGTTGCCTTCGTCGAGCCGCAGGCGCCCGGTGACCCCCTCGTAGGCCGCGCCCGGGCTCGCCCGCAGTCGGCCGAGCTCGCGGACCACCCGGTAGGCGTCGACGCCGAAGGCGATGAGCCGGTTGTAGCCGTCCCGCAGCTCCTTCCAGTTCTGCTCGAAGGCCTGCTGGAGTGCGGGGTCCACCGCCTCGGGGTGGAGGACCCAGGGCATGTCGGTGAAGACGACTCCGTCGAGGACCAGGTCCTGCTGGGGGCTCGGGACCCCACCGTAGACGTGGGAGGTGGCGTAGACCGGTAGCGAAGCGCCGGCCTGGGCGCTGATCTGCGGCCGGACCTGGCGCGCCTGGGCCGGGGAGCCCACCAGGAACACGAGGCTCGCGGGGGCCGTCGACCCCGCTCCGGGCTGCAGCGCGCCGCGGACGGCCTGGGCGATGCCCTCGGGCTGCGCCCCGTAGCGGGCCTCCACCGGCGGCTGGCCGCCGGCGCCGACCCAGGCGTCGCGGAATGCCGCGGCCACCCTTGCTCCCCAATCACTCTCCGGATAGAGCAGGGCCGGGCGGCCGCCCACCGCGTTGAGGGTGTGCCGGGCGACCTCACGGGCCTCGTCCTCCGGGCTCAGCGCGAACTGGTAGAGTTCGCCCGGGACGGCGGCGCTGGTGTCCGTGCGGTTGAGCGCCAGGACCGGCACCGGCAGCGGGGTCGCCCCGGCCGTGACCTGCTGGAGCGAGCCCTTGTCGAGCGGGCCGACCACGAAGTCGGCCCCACCCTCGATCGCCTGGTCCAGGACGGTCCGAACGCTCTCGGGCGTTGCCTCGTACAGGGTCACCCGCGAGCCGCCGCCCCCCGTGCCGGAGCCGAACCAGCCGGCGACGAAGCCCTCGCGGACCGCCCTGCCGGCGGCCACGAACGGTCCGCTCTCGGGCAGGAGGAGCGCGATGTGCGCGGGCATCCCGGCCCGGGCGCGGGCGGTCTCCAGCACCTCGGGCACCAGGTCGAGCTCGGCCGGGTGGCCGGGGTAGCGGGCGCGCCAACCGTCCAGGGCGCGCGCGAGGGCTGCCGGGTCGCGGCCGTAGCGGCGCTGCAGGGCGGCGAGCTCCATCCACCCGCCGAAGGCGTCCGGGGGTGCCGGCCGATTCTCTTCCAGGGCGCGCGGGCCGGCTCGCCCCAGGAGGTCCCAGATGACGAGGTGGTTGCGCGCGAGGTCGCTGTCGCTGGCGCCGTAGCGCTCTGCGCGCACTCGCTCGCCGGCTGCCTCCACGGGCTGGCCCAGCTGCACCCGGGCGTCGGCCCGGACCATCTGGGCCTTCCAGCGGTCGGCTCGCGGCGTCTGCTCCGGGTAGGTTCCCGCGAGCGTGGCCAGGGCCTGCTCGGCGCGCCGCTCGGCGAGCGCGAGCCGCGCCGTGATAATGTCGGAGCGCAGCCGCAGTGCGGTGGGGAGGCCCCGGATCTGCGCCTCGGAATGGACCCGGCGGGCGGTGGCCGCGTCCCCCGCGGAGAGCAGGGCGTCGGCCGCGCTCAACCGGTAGCCGAGAGCGGTGTCCTTGCCCCGGGCCTGTGCCGCGAGGCGCAGCCAGCTGTCCGCGGCCTCGCGGTGGCGTCCCGCGGCGGAGAGTTGACGGGCCTCCGCGTCGGGTGCCGGGCCGCTCTCTCGCTCGGGGGGGATGGTCACGCAGCCGGCCAGCGCGGCCAGCAGGGGAAAGAGAAACAAAAGGCGGCGCGCCCGCCCTGGCGCCTGTTTCACCGGGGTGTGTCTGCTCGGGAGTGGGTGGCCAAAGTAGCCAACGGGGGACCGACGTGTCAATCGAGCCGGGTACGCTGTACGTGGTCGCGACGCCCATCGGCAACCTCGCCGACCTGAGCCCCCGGGCCCTGGATACCCTGCGCGCGGTGTCCGCGGTGGCCGCGGAGGACACCCGCCACACGGCGGTGCTGCTGCGCCACTACGGCGTGCAGACGCCGACGGTCTCGCTCCACGAGCACAACGAGCGCCAGGTGGTCCCGCGCCTCGTCGCGCGGCTGCGCGCGGGCGAGGCCCTGGCGCTCGTGTCGGACGCCGGGACTCCCCTCGTGAGCGACCCGGGCCGGATCCTCGTCTCCGAGGCGCGGTCCGCCGGCGTGCCCGTGCGGCCCGTGCCGGGGCCCAGCGCGCTCCCGGCCGCCCTCTCGGTGGCCGGGTTCGCCGCCGACCGCTTCGTGTTCGAGGGCTTCCTGCCGTCCCGGGGCGCGGCCCGCCGGGCCCGACTGCAGGCGCTGGCGGGGGAGGACCGCACCCTGGTCTTCTACGAGGCCCCGCACCGGATTCGCGAGTCCCTCCGGGACCTGAGGGAGGTCTTCGGTCCCGGGCGCCAGGGCCTGCTGGCGCGAGAGCTCACCAAGGTCTTCGAGGAGACCCACCGGGCGACACTGGCGGAGCTCGAGGAGTGGGTGGCGGAGCGCCCGGAGCGTGAGCGGGGCGAGCTCGTGATCGTGGTCGAGGGGCGCGAGCCCACGCCGGCCGAGGACGTGGGCCCCGACGACGACCGCGTCCTGCGGGTCCTCCTGAAGGAACTCCCCGCCTCGACGGCCGCGACCCTCGCCGCCCAGCTCACCGGAAAGCCCCGCCGCGCCCTCTACGCCCGGGCCGTGGAGCTCTCCGGCGAGGGCTGATGGCGTACGGGCTCCCGGCGCAAGCCCCGGGGCCCCGGGGCTTGCGCCGGGGCCCCGGGGCGCCGACACTGGGCGCGGGAGTCGGCCGGACAGTCGCTGCGGCTTCGCGGCCGTGGAGGAAAGTCCGGGCTCCACAGGGCAAGGTGCCAGGTAACGCCTGGGGGGCGCGAGCCCACGGAAAGTGCCACAGAAAACACACCGCCTACGTGCGCCGGGCGACCGGCGCGCCGGTAAGGGTGAAAAGGTGCGGTAAGAGCGCACCGCGCCGACGGTAACGCCGGTGGCAGGGTAAACCCCACCCGGAGCAAGACCGAATAGGGGAAGTCGCCGCCCTCGTGCGGCGAAGGCGTGGCCCACGCCCTTCCCGGGTAGGTCGCTCGAGGTGCGCGGCGACGCGCACCCCAGATGAATGACTGTCCTCGACAGAACCCGGCTTACAGGCCGGCTCCCTCCTCTCTCCAATCGCCCCTGGAAGTCCTGCGGGCCTCCGATTTCCCACTTTTTGCCCGCCCTGCGCGATGGTGAGTGACAGGTTTAAGGTCGCTCATCAATGCCATGATTCGGATGCAATTTATCTCGAATCCGATGCCGGGGCGAGTTCCTCTGCTGGTTCAATAACCATTTGTTTGCAATGACGTTTTCGGTCACCGAGACCCCGTGGGAAGCTTTCCTTGACTCTGAAAAAAGTAGCTCTTCATAATTGGCTTTAGTGGAAAAAAGTGGTAGAAAATGGGCTGGAAGGGGATAGGGGGGAGTTGCGGTGTTCCGGGGGGATGTCCCGCTCAGTCTCGACCCCAAGGGTAGGCTCGCGATTCCGACCCGCTACCGCGACCGGTTGGTCGAGACGTGCGGGGGCGTGCTCGTGGCCACCGTCAGTCTCACCGAGCGCTGCCTCGTCGTGTACCCGTCGTCCGCCTGGCGCACCATCGAAGACCAGCTGAAGGCCCTGCCTGCCCTGGACCCCCAGGCCCAGACCATCAACCGCCTCCTGATCGGGCACGCCAGCGACTGCGAGATGGACGGGCAGGGCCGGATCCTCATCCCCGCCACCCTGCGCGAGTGGGCCGGTCTCGACCGGCGCGTGCGCATGATCGGCCAGATCAACAAGTTCGAGCTCTGGGACGAGGACGCCTGGGCGGCCCGGCGCGCCGAACTGCTGGGTCAGGTGGGCGGGCTGCTCCGGGAGCCCTCCGAAGCCTTGCGCTCGCTGGTGCTGTAGAGCCCGGCACCGTGCCTCACGGAGTCCCATGCCCGAGCACCGACCGGTTCTCCTGCGCGAGGTCATCGAGGCCCTCCGCCCCGGGGAGGGCGGTGTCTTCGTGGACTGCACCTTCGGTCGGGGAGGGCACGCCGGCGCCCTGCTCGAGCGGGTCGGCCCCGGGGGCCGGGTGATCGGGCTGGACCGCGACCCGGAGGCGGTGGCCGCGGCACTTCGCTGGGCAGAGACCGACCCGCGCCTGATCGTGTGCGCCGCCCCGTTCTCCGCGATCTCCCGCGAGGCCGCCGCCCTCGGCGTGTCCGGCAAGGTGGACGGCGTGCTCTTCGACCTCGGGGTCTCCTCGCCCCAGCTCGACGCCCCCGAGAGGGGCTTCAGCTTCCTGCGCGACGGCCCCCTGGACATGCGCATGGACCCCGGTGCCGGCCCCTCCGCCGCGCAGTGGCTCGACACGGCCGACGAGGCCGAGATCGTGCGCGTGCTGCGCAGCTACGGGGAGGAGCCGCAGGCACGCCGGATCGCCGCTGCGATCGTGCGCGCCCGCCCCATCGCCACCACGCGGGGGCTGGCCGAGGTCATCGAGCGGGCCGTGCCGCGCCGCGCCCGGGACCACCACCCGGCCACGCTCACCTTCCAGGCCATCCGGATCTTCCTGAACCGCGAGCTCGAAGAGCTCGACAACGCGTTGCCCCAGTGCCTGGACGTGCTGCGCCCCGGTGGCCGGCTGGCCGTCATCTCCTTCCACTCCCTGGAGGATCGCCGGGTCAAGCGCTTCATTCGTGACGAGGCCCGGGGTGACCCCTATCCCCGGGACCTGCCGGTGGCGGCCTCCGCGCTGCACCCCCGCCTGCACCCCGTCGGCCGCGCCATCCGTGCGACGGAGGACGAGGTGCGCGAGAACCCCCGGGCGCGCAGCGCCGTCCTGCGCGTGGCGGAGAAGCTCTGATGTGGGACCGGATCCGGGTCTGGCTGACCGTGGCGCTCGGGCTCGCCGTGTTCGTCTCCGCGGTGTCGGTCGTCTACGTGAAACACGCATCGCGCAAGCTCTTCGTGGAGCTGCAGGCGCTCGAGCGCGCCCGTGACGGCCTCAACGTGGAGTGGGAGCAGCTGCACCTGGAGCAGAGCACCTGGGCGACCCACGGGCGCATCGAGTCCATGGCCCGGGACCGGCTCGGGATGCAGGTGCCGGACGCCGGCTCCATCGTGCTGGTGAGGCCATGAGACCGGACCCCGCCTTCGTCGCCTACCCCGGACGCCGGCTCTTCGTCCTGGCAGTCCTTTCGCTGCTCACGCTCGCGCTCCTCGGGCGCGCCCTCGGCCTCGTCCTGGTGGACGGGGAGTTCCTGCTGACCCAGGGGGACGCGCGGGCGCTGCGCACCGTCGCGGTGCCGACCCACCGGGGGATGATCCTGGACCGCAACGGCGAGCCCCTCGCGGCCAGCACCGCGGTGGAGTCGGTTTGGGTCAACCCGAAGGAGCTCGTGACCGCGCGCGAGCGCTGGGCGGAGCTCGCGCGGGCCCTGGGCATGAGCGCCAAGCACCTGGAGCAGCTCCTGTCCGGGCGGCTCAACCGCGAGTTCGTATACCTGCGCCGCCACCTCGAGCCGGGCCGCGCGGAGCAGGTGAAGGACCTGGGGATCGCCGGGGTCTACCTGCAGCGCGAGTACCGTCGCTACTACCCGACCGGCGAGGTCACGGGCCACGTGGTGGGCTTCACCGACGTGGACGACGTGGGCCAGGAGGGGATCGAGCTCGCCTACGACCACTGGCTGCGGGGGACCGCAGGGGCGAAGCGGGTGATCCGCGACGGCCGCGGGCGGATCGTCGAGGACGTGGAGAGCATCAAGGCCCCGCAGCCGGGCCGGGACCTCTACCTCAGCATCGACCGCCGCCTCCAGTACCTCGCCTACCGTGAGCTGAAGGCCGCCGTGAAGGAGCACCGGGCGCGGGGCGGGTCGGTGGTGATGCTGGACGCCCGTACGGGCGAGGTGCTGGCGATGGTGAACCAGCCGGCCTACAACCCGAACAACACCGCGGACCGCGTGGGTGCCAGGTTCCGCAACCGGGCGGTGACCGACGTCTTCGAGCCCGGCTCCACGGTCAAGCCTTTCACCGTCGCCGCCGGCCTGGAGGCGGGCACGATCCGGCCGGACACGATCATCGACACCAGCCCCGGCACGCTCAAGGTCGGCCGCCTGACGGTGCGTGACGTCCACAACTGCGGGGTGGTGGACGTGGGCGGCGTGATCCGGAAATCGAGCAACGTGGGGGCGACGAAGATCGCCCTCTCCATGCCCGCCCAGGCCCTGTGGCGCGTGTTCCACGGTGTGGGGTTCGGGCAGCCCACCGGCGGCGACTTCCCCGGCGAGGTCTTCGGCATCCTCACCGACCCGAAGCGCTGGGGCGAGGTGCACCGCGCCACGCTGTCCTACGGGTACGGCCTGAACGTCACCGCCCTCCAGCTCGCCCGCTCCTACCTGGCCTTCGCCTCCGATGGCTTCCTGCCCCCGGTCACGGTGCTGCGGCGCGACGGGGTGGACCGGGGCCAGCCCGTGCTCTCGGCCCCGTCCGTGCGCCACGTGCGCCGCATGCTCGAGTCGGTCGCGGACGAGGGCGGTACGGGCACCAAAGCCCGGGCCGTGGGCTACCGTGTGGGCGGCAAGACCGGCACGGCCAAGAAGACCGCCGACGGTCACTACGCGAGCAACCGCTACCTCGCCCTCTTCTCGGGTCTCGCCCCGGTCAGCGCTCCGCGGCTGGTGATGGTGGCCACCATCGACGAGCCCTCGGGTGACGCCTACTACGGGGGCCAGGTGGCGGCGCCAGTGTTCGGGCGGATCGTGGGCGAGGCCCTGCGCATCCTGGGCGTGCCGCCCGACGACACCGGTGCGGTACCCCAGCGCCTGGCGCTGCACTCCGACGCGCTGGCGGCCCGCACGCCGCCCGCAGGGGGAGGGCTCTAGAGGTGACGGCACCGATGCAGCCGACGCCAACGAGCCTCGCCGCCCTGCTGCGCGGCCTGGTGGAGCTGCCGGAGGGTGGCCCCGAGGTCACCGGGCTCGCCCTCGACAGCCGGGAGGTGCGCCCGGGAGACCTGTTCTTCGCCCTGACCGGCAGCGCCACCGACGGCCGGCGGTTCGTCGACGACGCGCTCGCCCGCGGGGCCCGCGCCGTGGTCGAGGAGGCCCTGGTCGCGGCGGTGGCCGAGCGCGCGGGGGTGCCCATCGTCGGGGTCCCCGACCTGCAGCGGCGCGTGGGGCTGGTGGCGGACCGCTTCTTCGGCCACCCTTCGGCGGACCTCTGGGTGGCCGGCGTCACCGGGACGAACGGCAAGACCACGGTGAGCCACCTGATCGCCCAGGCCCTGACCACGCACGGGGCGCCGCTCGGCGGCGAGCCCTGCGGCGTCCTCGGGACGCTCGGCTACGGCGTCTTCGGCGAGCTTCACCCGGGCCGCCACACCACCCCCGACGCCATCACCGTGCACCGGCTCCTGGCCGACTTCCGGGGCCGGGGGGTGCGCCACGTGGCCATGGAGGTGTCCTCCCACGCACTCGACCAGGGGCGGGTGAGCGGCGTTGCCTTCGACGTGGCGATCTTCACCAACCTGACCCGCGACCACCTGGATTACCACGGCGACCTGAAGACCTACGGCGAGGCGAAGCTGCGCCTGTTCGAGCTCCAGGGCCTGGGGGCCGCGGTCGTGAACCTGGACGACCCCTTCAGCGCGTCGATCCTGGGGCGCCTGGCGCCCGGGGCCGAATCCCTCGGCTACAGCCTCCGCGACGAGCCCCGGGCCCGGGTGCGCGCCCGCAGCCTGGAGATCGGGCCCCAGGGCGTGCGCATGGAGGTCGTGACGCCGGTGGGCGAGGGCGTCCTCGCGAGCCCGCTCCTCGGGCGCTTCAACGCCGGCAACCTGCTCGCCGCCCTGGGGGCCCTGGTGACTCTGCCGGTGCCGCTGCCCCGGTTGCTGGAGGGCCTCGGCCAGGCCCGGCCGGTGGCCGGCAGGATGGAGCGCCACGGGGGCCAGGGGGGCCAGCCGCTCGTGGTCATCGATTACGCCCACACGCCGGACGCCCTGCAGAGCGTGCTCGCCACCCTGCGGGAGCAGACCCGCGGTCGGCTCACCTGTGTCTTCGGCTGCGGCGGCGAGCGCGACCGGGGCAAGCGCCCGGAGATGGGCGCGGTGGCCGAGCGCCTCGCCGACGAGGTGATCGTCACCGACGACAACCCCCGGCGCGAGGACGGTGCGGTCATCGTCGCCGACATCCTCGCGGGCATGGCGTGGCCCGACCGTGCCCGGGTGCAGCGGGACCGGGAGCGGGCCATCGCCCTGGCGCTCGCGGAGGCGGGGAGCGAGGACGTGGTCCTGGTGGCCGGCAAGGGCCACGAGGACTACCAGGAAGTCAACGGCGTGCGCCGCCCCTACAGCGACCAGGCCGTGGTCGGCGTGCTGCTCGCGGAGCGGCGCTCGTGATCCGGCTCGGCACCCGCGAGGCGGCGGACCTCCTGGGCGGAACGCTCACGGGTGCGGACGTGCCTTTCGAGGGCTGCGGGATGGACACCCGCACCCTGCCGGCGGGCGCGCTCTTCGTCGCGCTGCCGGGCACCCGGGTCGACGGTCACGATTTCGTGGAGCGCGCCCGGGAGTGCGGCGCCGCCGCGGCGCTCGTGTCCCGGCCGGTCGCCACCCCGCTGCCCGTGATCCGGGTGGTCGACACGCGCGAGGCCCTCGGCCGGCTCGCCGCCCACTGGCGGGGCCGCTTCCGGATCCCCCTGGTGGGTGTGACCGGGAGCAACGGCAAGACCACGGTCAAGGAGATGACCGCGGCGGTCCTGCGGGGCGTCGGCCCGACGCTGGCGACCGAAGGCAACCTGAACAACGACATCGGCGTGCCCCTCACGCTCGCGCGGCTCGGCCCCGAGCACCGCTTTGCGGTGGTGGAGATGGGTGCGAACCACCCGGGTGAGATCGCCGGTCTCTGCGCGATCGCCCGGCCGCGGGTCGGCGTGGTGACCCACTGCGCGCCCGCCCACCTCGAAGGATTCGGCAGCGTGGAGGGCGTCGCCCGGGCCAAGGGCGAGCTGTTCGCGGCCCTGCCCGCCGACGGCACGGCGGTCGTCAACGCCGACGACGCCTACGCCGGACTCTGGATTCGGACCTCCGCCGCCGGCCGGCGGCTCACCTTCGGGCTCGAGGCGGTGGCCGACGTCACCGGGCGCTGGGAGCCGCGGGACACCGGCAGCCAGGTGCACCTGGTGACGCCGGCGGGCGAGGCGGACCTGCGCCTGGCCCTGCCCGGGCGGCACAACGTGATGAACGCCCTGGCCGCGGCCGCCGTGGCCCTGGCCCTCGACGTGCCCCTGGACGCAGTAGTCCGGGGCCTCGAGTCGGTGCGCCCGGTACGGGGCCGCCTGCAGGTCCGCGAGGCCCGGGGTCTGCGGGTCCTCGACGACACCTACAACGCCAACCCGGGCTCGGTCGCGGCGGCGCTGGCCGTGCTCGCCACCTCTCCGGGCCGGCGCTGGCTCGTGCTCGGCGACATGGGCGAGCTGGGCGCGGAGTCGGCGGAGCTCCACCGGCGGATGGGCCGGCTCGCCCGCGAGGCGGGGGTGGACCGTCTGTGGACGCTGGGGGCCCTCGCGGCCCTCGCGGCGGAGTCCTTCGGGGAGGGTGGGCGCTCGTTCCCGAGCCACGCCGCGCTGGCCGAGGCGCTGCGCACCGAGGCCGGGCCGCCGGCCACGATCCTGGTCAAGGGTTCCCGCTCCATGACCATGGAGCGGGTGGTCGAAGCCCTGGTGGGAGGGGGCTAGCGAATGTTGCTCTGGCTTGCCGAGCTGCTGTCCCATCAGTACCGGGGCTTTCACGTCTTCCAGTACCTGACGCTGCGGGCCGTCCTCGGCGTCCTGACCGCGCTGGTGATCTCGCTGCTGGTGGGGCCGCGGATGATCCGGCGCCTCAGCCGCCACCAGATCGGCCAGACGGTGCGCGACGACGGGCCCCAGACCCACCTGTCGAAGGCCGGCACGCCCACCATGGGGGGCGCGCTCATCCTGGTGGCGATCGCCGCGACCACCCTGCTCTGGGCCGACCTCGGCAACCGGCGGGTCTGGGTCGCCCTGGTGGTGACGGTCCTGTTCGGGGCGGTGGGCTGGGCGGACGATTACATCAAGCTGGTCGCCAGGAACCCCCGCGGCCTGCCGGCCCGCTGGAAGTACTTCTGGCAGTCGGTGATCGGACTGGCCGCCGCGGTGTTCCTCTACGTCACCGCGGCCGTGCCCGCCGACACCGCGCTCATCGTGCCCCTGTTCAAGAACATCGTCGTCGACCTCGGCTGGTGGTTCATCCCCCTCACCTACCTGGTCGTGGTGGGGAGCAGCAACGCGGTGAACCTGACCGACGGGCTCGACGGCCTCGCCATCATGCCCACCGTGCTGGTGGGGGGGGCGCTCGGTATCTTCGCCTACGTAATGGGCAACGCCCAGTTCACCCAGTACCTCGGCTTCCCGCTGGTGCCTGGCGCGGGCGAACTCGTGGTGCTGTGCGGGGCGATCGTGGGTGCCGGCCTCGGTTTCCTCTGGTTCAACACCTACCCGGCCCAGGTCTTCATGGGCGACGTGGGGGCCCTCGCCCTCGGCGCCGCCCTCGGCATCATCGCCGTGCTGGTGCGTCAGGAGCTGGTCCTGGTCGTCATGGGCGGGGTCTTCGTGATGGAGACCCTGTCCGTCATCCTGCAGGTCGCGTCCTTCAAGCTGACCGGGCGCCGGATCTTCCGCATGGCGCCCCTGCACCACCACTTCGAGCTCGCGGGCTGGCCCGAACCGCGCGTGATCGTCCGCTTCTGGATCGTCACCGTGATCCTGGTCCTGGCCGGGCTCGCCACGCTGAAGGTCCGGTGAGCGAGATGGAAGGCCCACGCGTCGACTCCTCCCCTCGCACCCTCCCGGGCGACCCCGCCCGGCCGGGGCCCACCGTGGTGGTCGGTCTCGGCAAGACCGGGCTGTCGTGCGTGCGTTACCTCGCCCGGCGCGGCCTGCCCTTCGAGGTGCTCGACACCCGTGCCGCGCCTCCCGGTCTCGAGGCCCTGGGGCGCGAGCTCCCCGGCGTCGAGCCGGTGCTGGGTCCCCTGGACCCCGAGCGGCTGCGCCGGGCGTCCCGCATCGTGCTGAGCCCCGGTGTGCCGCGCCGCCAGCCGGCGGTGGCTGCCGCGCTCGCCGCCGGGGTGCCGGTGGTGGGCGACATCGAGCTGTTCGCGCACGAGGCCACGGCGCCGGTGGTCGCGATCACCGGCTCGAACGGCAAGAGCACGGTGACGACGCTGATGGGCGACATGGCCCGGGACCAGGGCCGCGACGTGCGTGTGGGGGCGAACCTGGGGACGCCGGCCCTCGACCTGCTCGGGGACCGGGAGCCCGACCTCTACGTGCTCGAGCTCTCCAGCTTCCAGTTGGAGACCACCGACTCCCTGGACGCGGCGGTGGCCACCGTGCTCAACGTGAGCCCCGACCACATGGACCGCTACGACTCGGTGGGCGACTACGCCGCGGCCAAGGCGCGGGTGTTCCGGGGCACGGGGACGATGGTCCTGAACCGGGACGACCCTTGGGTCGTGGGCATGGCCACTGCGGGCCGCCCCACCGTGGGGTTCACCCTGCGCGCCCCGCAGCCGGGCGACTTCGGGCTGCTCGACCACGCCGGCGAGCCGTGGCTCGCGCGGGGCGGTGAGCCGCTGCTGCCCGAGGCGGAGCTGCGGATCCGGGGGCGCCACAACACCGCCAACGCCCTCGCCGCGCTTGCCCTCGGGGAGGTCGTCGGGCTCTCCCGCCCGGGAATGCTCGAGACGCTGCGTCGCTTCCCCGGTCTCGCCCACCGCTGCCAGTGGGTGGCGGCGTCCGGTGGCGTGGACTGGTACAACGACTCGAAGGGCACGAACGTGGGGGCAACCGTCGCCGCGGTCCAGGGGCTGCGGCCCCGGGGGCAGGTGGTCCTCATCGCCGGTGGTGACGGCAAGGGCGCGGACTTCAGTTCCCTGCGCGAGGTCCTCCCGGGCCTGGTGCGGGCGGTGGTGCTGATCGGCCGGGACGGGCCCCGGATCGGTGAGGCGCTCGCGGGGGCCCTGCCGACCGTCTCCGCCGCGGACATGGCCGGGGCGGTGGCCGAGTGCCGGCGCCTCGCGGAGCCCGGGGACGCGGTGCTCCTGTCGCCCGCCTGCGCGAGCTTCGACATGTTCCGCAGCTACGAGCACCGGGGCGAGGTCTTCGTCGAGGCCGTGCGCCGGGAGTTGGGGGCGTGAGGAAGCTCGCCGTAGCCGGGGCCGTGCCCGCCAGCGAGGCGCCCGCGCGCCATTCGCTCGCGGACCGGCACGACCTCTGGCTGATGGGCGCGCTCGCCGCGATCCTGACGCTCGGTCTCGTGATGGTGGCCTCGGCCTCCATCGCGCTCGCCGACCGGCAGACGGGGCAGCCGCTCTACTACCTCTGGCGCCAGCTGGGGTACACCGGTGCCGGTGTCCTGCTGATGGCGCTGACGACCCGCATCCCGCTCGCCCGCTGGCGCGCCCACGGCCCGCTGCTGCTGTTCGCGAGCGTGGTGCTGCTCGGGCTGGTCCTCGTTCCCGGGGTCGGCCGCGAGGTGAACGGCAGCTACCGCTGGATCCCGCTCGGCCCCATCAACATGCAGCCCTCCGAGCTGGCCAAGTTGTTCATGATCCTGTTCCTCGCCGGCTACCTGGTGCGCCGCGGGCACGAGGTGCGCGCCCGCTTCAGCGGCTTTGCCAAGCCCATGGCGCTGCTCGTGGGCATCTCCGGGCTGCTCCTGATGGAGCCGGACTACGGCGCGACGGCGGTGCTCTTCGCGACCACCCTGGGCATGCTCTTCCTCGGCGGGGTCCCCCTCGTGCTGTTCCTCGGCTGGGTCGCCGCCGGACTCGGGGTGATGGTGGCGATGGTGCTGCTCGCGCCCTACCGGCTGCAGCGCCTGACCACCTTCATGGACCCCTGGGTCGACCCCTTCAACACCGGGTTCCAGCTGACCCAGGCCCTGATCGCCGTCGGCCGCGGCCAGTGGCTCGGGGTGGGGCTCGGAGGCAGCGTCCAGAAGCTCTTCTACCTCCCGGAGGCCCACACCGACTTCCTGGTCGCGGTGCTCGCCGAGGAACTGGGACTGCTCGGGGTGTCGGTCGTCGTGGGGCTCTTCGCGTTCGTGGTCCTGCGCGCCTTCCAGCTCGCGCGCCAGGCCGAGGACCGCGAGGACCCGTTCGCCGCGTACGTGGGCTACGGCATCGGCCTCTCCCTCGCCCTGCAGGCCCTGGTGAACGTGGGGGTGAACCTGGGCGCGCTCCCCACCAAAGGGCTGACGCTGCCCCTCATGAGCTACGGCGGCTCGAGCATGCTCGTGAACTGCCTGGCGGCCGGACTGCTCCTGCGCCTGGCGCACGAGCAGCGGCTGGGAGGCGCGCGGTGAGCGGACCCGTGACGACCACCCCTGCACGCTCCGTCCTGGTGATGGCCGGCGGCACCGGAGGCCACGTCTACCCGGCGCTCGCGGTGGCCGACCACCTGCGCAGCCAGGGCCAGCGGGTGGAGTGGCTGGGGACGGCCGCGGGGCTGGAGTCCCGGGTGGCGCCCGCCCACGGCTTCGCCTTGCACCCCATCGACGTGGCGGGGCTCCGTGGCAAGGGCGGGGCGGCCTGGCTCGCCGCGCCGGTTCGCCTGGCGCGGGCGCTCGTCCAGGCATGGCGATTGGTGGGCGCGTCGCGGCCCGACGCCGTCCTCGGCCTCGGCGGGTTCGTCAGCGGGCCCGGCGGGCTGGCGGCGTGGCTGCGCGGCCGCCCCCTCGTGATCCACGAGCAGAACGCGGTGCCGGGACTGACCAACCGGCTGCTCTCGCGCGTGGCCCGTGTGGTGCTGGAAGCCTTCCCCGGCAGCTTCCCCGCCCGCGTGCGTGCCCGGCACACGGGCAACCCGGTGCGCGCCGCGCTCGCCGCGGTCCCGGCGCCGGAGGCCCGTCTGGCGGGACGCGACGGCCCCCTGCGCCTGCTGGTCCTCGGCGGCAGCCAGGGCGCCCGTGCCCTCAACGAGGCCGTGCCGGCCGCCCTGGCGGTGCTGCCCGACCCCGGTGCGGTCACCGTGTGGCACCAGGCCGGCCCGGCGCAGCTGGAGGCCGCGCGCGAGGCCTACGCGCGGGCCGGCGTGCCGGTGCGCCTGGCCGGCTTCATCGAGGACATGGCCGAGGCCTACGCCTGGGCCGACCTGGTCCTCTGCCGCGCAGGGGCGATGACCCTGGCGGAGCTGTGGACCGTGGGGCTCGGGGCGGTTCTGGTGCCGTTTCCCTTCGCGGTGGACGACCACCAGAGCCACAACGCCCGCTACGCCGCCGAGCGGGGGGCGGCGATCGTGGTGCCCCAGCCGGAACTCTCGGCCGAGCGCCTGGCCCGGCTGCTGGGCGAGCTGGCCGGGGACCGGGGGCGGGTCCTCGCTCTGGCCCGGGCGGCCCGCGCCCTGGCGGTCCCCGACGCGGCGGAGCGGGTGGCCCGCGCCTGCCTGGAGGTGTGCGATGGCTGATGCGCCCGTGAGCGTTCCCCCGGCCGTGCGCCGGGAAGGCAATGGCACCGCCTGGATGCGCCGAATCGAGCGGGTGCACTTCGTCGGCATCGGCGGCGTCGGCATGAGCGGGATCGCGGAGGTGCTGGCGACCCTCGGTTACCGGGTCTCGGGCTCGGACGTGAAGGAAGGGCCTGCCACCCGCCGCCTGCAGGGCATGGGGGTGCGCGTCTTCCTCGGCCACCAGGCGAGCCAGGTGGAGGGGGTGGACGTGGTGGTCGTCTCCTCGGCGGTCCGCCGCGACAACCCCGAGGTGGTCCGCGCCCGGGAGCTGCGGGTGCCCGTGGTGCCTCGCGCGGAGATGCTCGCCGAGCTCATGCGCTTCCGGCAGGGGATCGCGGTGGCCGGGACCCACGGCAAGACCACCACCACCAGCCTGGTGGCGAGCGTGCTCGCCGAGGGCGGCCTCGACCCGACTTTCGTCATCGGTGGTCGGCTGAACAGCGCGGGCGCCCACGCACGCCTCGGCGCCGGGCACTACCTGGTGGCGGAGGCCGACGAGAGCGACGCCTCCTTCCTGCACCTGTTGCCGGTGGTGGCGGTCGTCACCAACATCGACGCCGACCACATGGACACCTACGGCGGGGACTTCGGCCGCCTGCGGGCCGCCTTCCTGGAGTTCCTGCACCGGCTGCCCTTCTACGGCCTCGCCGTGCTCTGCGTGGACGACCCCGTGGTGCGCGCCCTGGTGGGCGAGGTGTCCCGCCCGGTGCTGACCTACGGGTTCTCGCTGGAGGCCGACCTCCGTGCCGTGGACGTCCGCCAGGAGCGGCTGCAGACGAGCTTCCGGGCCGAGCGCGGCGCCACGGGAGAGGCCCTGGACCTGGTCCTGAACCTCCCCGGGCGCCACAACGTGCTGAACGCGCTGGCCGCCGTTGCGGTGGGGCGCGAGCTGGGGGTGTCCGGCGAGGCCATCGGTCAGGCGCTCGAGTCGTTCCAGGGCATCGGGCGGCGGTTCCAGGTCTTCGGCCCGGTGACCGCCGGTGCCGGGCAGGTCCTGCTGGTCGACGACTACGGGCACCACCCGCGCGAGATCGCCGCGACCATCCAGGCCGCCCGCGCCAGCTGGCCCGACCGCCGGCTGGTGGTCGCCTTCCAGCCCCACCGCTACTCGCGCACGCGCGACCTGATCGACGACTTTGCGGGCGTGCTGAGCGAGGTCGACGTCCTGGTCCTGCTCGAGGTCTACGCGGCCGGCGAGGCCCCCATCCCCGGCGTGGACGGCCGGGCGCTGGCCCGCGCCATCCGCGCCCGCGGCCGGGTGGAGCCGATCTTCGTGTCCGAGACCCGGGAGCTGCCCGGGGTGCTGGCCCGGGTGGTCGCCGACGGGGACGTGGTCCTGACGATGGGCGCGGGTGACATCGGGGCCGTGGCCCCCCGGCTCGCCGCCGGTGGCCTGGCCCCCGCCCCGGGAGCAGTCGCGTGAGCGCCACGCTCACCCGCGACGCGGGGACCCCTGCCCTGCGGGGCCGGCTCTCGTACGACGAGCCGCTCGCCCGGCGCACCTCCTGGCGGGTGGGCGGCCCGGCCGAGCGCTGCTATCGCCCGGCCGACGTGGACGACCTCGCCGCCTTCCTGGCCGGACTGCCGGCCGGCGAGCCGGTCTTCTGGCTCGGGCTCGGCAGCAACGTGCTTATCCGGGACGGCGGGCTGCCGGGCACGGTGGTCCTCACCGCGGGCCTGCTGGACGGCATCGGGCTCGCCGAGGACGGCACGCTGCGGGTCCAGGCAGGCGTCACCTGCGCCCGGCTGGCCCGGTTCGCCGCGCGCCACGGCCTGACCGGGGTCGAGTTCCTCGCCGGGATCCCGGGCACGCTCGGCGGGGCGCTCGCCATGAACGCCGGGGCCTGGGGCGGCGAGACCTGGCAGCACGTGGAGCGGGTCGAGACCCTGGACCGCGCGGGGCAGCGGCGGGTGCGGCCCCGGGCGGACTACCGGGTGGGCTACCGGGAGGTCCACGGGCCGGCCGGCGAGTGGTTCGTCACGGTCTGGCTGCGTCTGCCCCAGGGGGACCCCTCGGAGGCGACCCTGCG
The DNA here is from genome assembly GCA_937867305.1 of uncultured Ectothiorhodospiraceae bacterium. GTDB lineage: Bacteria > Pseudomonadota > Gammaproteobacteria > JAABTG01 > JAABTG01 > JAGNLM01. Next base: position 20,000 of record CALMKJ010000077.1, read on the forward strand.
GGTGCGCTCGCTGCTGCGGCGCCGGGCGCAGACCCAGCCCATGGGGCAGGCGAGTTGCGGGTCGGTGTTCCGCAACCCCCCGGGCGACTTCGCTGGCCGCCTGATCGAGGCCTGCGGGTTGAAGGGGGCGCGGGTGGGTGGGGCGCGGGTCTCGGAGAAGCACGCCAACTTCATCCTGAACGAGGGGGGCGCGACGGCGAAGGACCTGGAGACCCTGCTGCGGCAGGTGCAGGAGACGGTCGAGCGCGTGCAGGGGGTGCGGCTCGAGCCGGAGGTGCGCATCGTGGGCGTGGAGAAGGGCCCCGCCGGGGCCGATCGGGGGGAGGGATGACGGTGAGCGGCAACAGGGGCGAGACCCGGGGCTTCGGACGCGTCGCCGTCCTCATGGGCGGCTGGTCGGCCGAGCGGCCCGTCTCCCTCGAGAGCGGTGCGGCCGTGCTGGCCGCGCTGCGGCGCTGCGGTGTGGACGCCCACGGCATCGACGTGGGCCGGGACGTGATGATCCGCCTCGCGGCCGCGCACTTCGACCGCGCCTTCATCGCCCTGCACGGGCGGGGCGGGGAGGACGGGGTCATCCAGGGGGCGCTCGAGGTCCTGGGCCTGCCGTACACGGGCAGCGGGGTGCTCGCCTCCGCGCTCGGTATGGACAAGCGGCGCAGCAAGATGGTCTGGCAGGCGGCGGGTCTCGCTACGCCGGCCTCCAGGCTGCTCGCCGGTGAGCCGGACCTCGAGACGGTGGCGCAGGAGGTGGGCTTCCCGGTGATGGTCAAGCCCGTGCACGAGGGCTCGAGCATCGGCATGGGGCGCGCGGATGACCTCGAGGCACTGCGCCGGGCCTGGGAGACCGCCCGGCGCTACGACGCAGAGGTGATCGCCGAACGCTGGGTGCAGGGGGCGGAGTACACCGTGGCCGTCCTGGGCCGCCGGGTCCTCCCGGCGATCCGGCTCGAGACCCCGCGCGACTTCTACGACTACGAGGCCAAGTACCAGGCCAGCAGCACCCGCTACCTCTGCCCCTGCGGGCTCGAGGCCGAGGCCGAGGCCGAGGTCGGCGCGCTCGCGCTCGCGGCCTTCGACGCGGTGGGGGCGAGCGGCTGGGGTCGGGTCGATTTCATCCGTGACGGGGCCGGGCGGTTCTGGTTGCTGGAGATCAACACCGTGCCCGGGATGACCGGCCACAGCCTCGTGCCGATGGCCGCGCGCGCGGCCGGTATGGATTTCGACGAGCTGGTGGTCAGGGTCCTGGCCACGGCCTCCGGGCCCATGCCGGGCGCCGGGGGCCCAGCGCTCGAGAGCGACGTGTGAGCGATGCGGCAATGGGTCGTCGCCCTGGTGACGTTGGCCGTGGCGGGAGCCGCCGGGTGGGTCGTGGTGGTGGCCTCGGACCCGCGGCGCATGCCGGTCGCGGCGGTCGAGGTCCAGGGCGAGCTGCGCTACCTGACGCACGAGCTCCTGGCACGGACCGTGGCCGAGCCGGCCAGCGTCGGGTTCTTCCGGGTGGACCTGCCGCTCGTGCGCAGGCGCCTGATGGAGGTCCCGTGGGTGCGGGAGGCGCAGGTGCGCAGGGTCTGGCCCGACCGCCTGCACGTGACAGTGACCGAGCGGGTGCCGGCGGCGCGCTGGGTGGGCGGCGGGCTGGTGGACAGCGAGGGGACGTTGTTCCGGCCGGCCGAGTCGGAGTACCCGGCGGGCCTGGTGGAGCTCGAGGGCCCGGAGGGCACCCAGGGGCTGGTGCTGCGCCGGTACAGGGACGTGAAGGAGTGGCTGGCGGGGGGTGGCTGGAGGGTCCGGCGGCTGACGGCGGACGGGCGGCGGTCCTGGCGTGTCCAGACGGACGGCGGGGTCGCGCTGGTGCTCGGGCGCGACCCGGCCGAGGCCGCGGTGCGGCGCGTGAGCCGGGTGCTGACGGCGCTGCAGGCGCAATCCGGGGGCACGCTGGCCGTGGCGGACCTGCGCTACCCCAACGGTTTCGCGGTGCGCTGGCGGCCCCCGCAGGAGGCCGAGACCCCGCCCCCGGGGGGACAGGAGCCCAAGCCGGAGGCCCGGACGGAGAGCAGACCGCAGGTGAAGCCGGGAGCGAAGCCGGCCACCGGGCCGGCCGTGAAGCCGCAGGCCAGTCCTGGCGCCAGGACCGGGGCGCGGCCCGAGGGTAGACAGAGCAATGGCAAAAAAAACCGATAAGCGGCTGATCGTAGGGCTCGACGTGGGCACCTCCAAGGTCGTCGCCATCGTGGGCGAGGTGGCCCCCGAGGGCGAGATCGAGGTGATCGGGCTGGGGTCCCACCCCTCGCGCGGCCTGAAGAAGGGCGTGGTGGTGAACATCGAGTCCACCGTCCAGTCGATCCAGCGGGCCATCGAGGAGGCGGAGCTGATGGCCGGCTGCCGCATCCACTCGGTCTTCGCCGGCATCGCGGGCAGCCACATCCGCAGCCTGAACTCCCACGGCATCGTGGCGATCCGCGAGAAGGAGGTGACCCCGGGCGACGTGGAGCGGGTGATCGATGCGGCGCGCGCCGTCGCCATCCCCGCCGACCAGAAGATCCTGCACGTGCTGCCCCAGGAGTTCGTCATCGACAACCAGGAGGGCGTGCGCGAGCCCGTCGGCATGTCGGGCGTGCGGCTCGAGGCCAAGGTCCACCTGGTCACCGGCGCGGTCAGCGCGGCCCAGAACGTCATCAAGTGCGTGCGCCGCTGCGGTCTCGAGGTGGACGACATCATCCTCGAGCAGCTCGCGAGCGCCCAGTCGGTGCTCACCGACGACGAGAAAGAGCTTGGCGTCTGCCTCGTGGACATCGGCGGCGGCACCACCGACATCGCGGTCTTCACCGAAGGCGCCATCCGCCACACCGCGGTCATCCCGATCGCCGGCGACCAGGTCACCAACGACATCGCGGTGGCGCTGCGCACCCCCACGCAGCACGCGGAAGACATCAAGGTGAAGTACGCCTGCGCGCTCGCGAAGCTCGCGAGCCCGGAGGAGACCATCGAGGTCCCGAGCATCGGGGACCGGGCGCCGCGCCGGCTCGCGCGCCAGACGCTCGCCGAGGTGGTCGAGCCCCGCTACGAGGAGCTCCTCACGCTGGTGCAGGCGGAGCTGCGGCGCAGCGGCTTCGAGGACCTGATGGCGGCGGGCGTCGTCCTCACGGGCGGCAGCGCCAAGATGGAGGGAGTCGTCGACCTGGCCGAGGAGGTGTTCCACGTGCCGGTCCGGGTCGGCGTTCCCCAGGCGGTCGCCGGGCTCGCGGAGGTGGTGCGCAACCCCATCTACGCGACCGGTGTAGGGCTTCTTCTGTTCGGTCACCAGCGCATCCGCGACCAGCAGACCGAGGGTGGGGTCGGCGGTGGGCTGCACGGGGTGTGGGACCGGATGAAGAGTTGGTTCCAGGGCAATTTCTGAGCGGGTTCGAGGGGCGAGGAGGGTAACCAGATGTTCGAGCTGATGGACACCTACAGTCAGAGCAACGCAGTCATCAAGGTCATCGGGATTGGCGGCGGCGGCGGGAACGCCGTCGAGCACATGGTCACGGAGAGCATCGAGGGGGTCGACTTCGTGTGCGCCAACACCGACGCGCAGGCGCTGAAGAAGTCGAGCGCGCGCACGGCGATGCAACTCGGTGCGCACGTCACCAAGGGGCTCGGCGCGGGCGCCAACCCCGACATCGGCCGGCAGGCGGCCCTCGAGGACCGCGACCGGATCGTGGACATCCTGGAGGGGGCCGACATGGTCTTCCTCACCGCCGGCATGGGCGGGGGTACGGGCACGGGCGCCGCGCCGGTGTTCGCGCAGCTGGCCAAGGAGATGGGAATCCTGACGGTGGCCGTCGTCACCAAGCCGTTCCCGTTCGAGCTGAAGCGGCGCATGAAGATCGCCGAGGAGGGGATCCGCGAGCTCTCCGAGCACGTGGACTCGCTCATCACGGTTCCGAACGAGAAGCTGCTGAGCGTGCTGGGCAAGGGGATCACCCTGACCGACGCCTTCCGCTCTGCCAACAACGTGCTCTACGGGGCGGTGCAGGGGATTGCCGAGCTGATCACCCGCCCGGGCCTGATCAACGTGGACTTCGCCGACGTGCGCACCGTGATGTCGGAGAAGGGCCGGGCCATGATGGGCTCGGGCCGGGCGGTCGGCGAGGACCGCGCCCGCAAGGCGGCAGAGGCGGCCATCAACTGCCCGCTGCTCGAGGACGTCAACCTCGCCGGGGCTCGCGGGATCCTGGTCAACGTGAGCGCGGGACCCGACCTGACCATGGACGAGTACGCCGAGGTGGGGGCGGCGATCAACGCCTTCGCCTCCGAGAACGCCCTGGTGGTCATGGGCACGGTGCTCGACGAGAGCCTCGGTGAGGAGCTGCGGGTCACGGTCGTGGCCACCGGTCTCGACCAGGCGGCCATCACCCGGGCGGATGTGCCCGTGAAGCTGGTGAAGACCGGCACCCGCGGCGTCGAGGTGGATTTCCGCGAGCTCGAGAAGCCCACCGTGATCCGCAACAAGCCCATCGAGATGCGTCCCCAGGCCGCAGACTCCTCCGACCCGGACTATCTCGACATCCCCGCCTTCCTGCGCCGCCAGGCGGACTGAGGCCCCGTTTCGCCCCTTCCTCCCCTCGCCGGGACGCCCCCCAGGGGGCGTCCCGGTTTCCGCGGTCGCTGGTCCCCGCGGTTGCATTGTCGAGGCGGAATTGCCACACTTTGTAGCTAAATCACAACGAATCACGAGCTGGAGAGAGGGGAGGCCATGGTCAGGCAACGTACGCTGAAGAACGTGATCCGGGCCACTGGCGTGGGATTGCACAGCGGCGCGAAGGTGTTCCTCACGTTGCGGCCAGCCCCGGCCGACACCGGGATCGTCTTCCGGCGTACCGACCTCGACGAGGCCGTAGAGATCCCGGCGCGCTGCGAATTCGTCGGCGACACCCGCCTGTCGACTACCCTGGCGAAGGGGGACGTCCGCGTGGCCACGGTGGAGCACCTGCTCTCGGCCTTCGCGGGCCTCGGTGTGGACAACGCCCGGGTGGACGTGAGCGCTCCCGAGGTGCCGATCATGGACGGCAGCGCCGGTCCCTTCGTGTTCCTCATCCAGTCCGCCGGGATCCAGGAGCAGAGCGCGCCGAAGCGCTTCCTGCGCATCCTGAAGAGCGTGCAGGTGGAAGACGGCGACAAGTGGGCCCGGTTCGACCCCTTCGAGGGGTTCAAGGTCTCCTTCACCATCGACTTCGACCACCCCGTCTTCCGCGACCGCAACCAGTCGATCACCCTCGACTTCTCCAAGTCCTCCTTCGTGCGGGAGGTGAGCCGCGCGCGAACCTTCGGCTTCATGCGGGAGGTGGAGTATCTGCGGGCCAACCGGCTTGCGCTGGGGGGCAGCCTCGACAACGCGGTCGTGGTGGACGACTACCGCATCCTGAACGAGGAGGGGCTGCGCTACGAGGACGAGTTCGTCAAGCACAAGGTGCTGGACGTGGTCGGCGACCTCTACCTTCTCGGGCACAGCCTCATCGGCGCGTTCACCGGCTACAAGGCCGGCCACGCCCTGAACAACCGTCTGCTGAAGACCCTCTGGGCCGACCAGAGCGCCTGGGAGCTCGCCACCCCGGCCGAGTCGCCCCTCGAGGACTCCGTGGGGCCGCTGAATCCGGCCCCTGCCGCGACCTAGCCGAGCACGCTAGCCCTTCGCTCCGGGGCCTGCGGCGCGCCGGGCCAGGCGCCGCAGGGCCTCCTGGAGCGCGGGGTCGGTCACGCCCCCCGCGGCCTGGGAGAGGGTGCGCGCGGGCTCCTCCCCGAGGACCGCTCGCCCCGACAGGCCCGGGGGTCCGGCAGGTGGCGGGGGGGCGGGCGAGGCGACTGCGACCCGGACCCGCGTCACCCGGCCGAGGACCGGGGCCACCGCCTCGGCCACCTCCCGGGTCACGAACCGCAGCCGGGAGGCCCAGGCCGCCGAGTCCGCCTGGATGACGAGGACACCCCCGGCGAGTCCTGCGACCCGGCTGTGCTCGCGCAACGGGGCCGGGAGCCGGGCGCACAGCAACTCCGTCGCCCGCGCGAGTCGCCGGGATTCCTCGATCAGCCGGCCGAGGTCCCCGGAGGCGTGCGCGAGCAGCCCGCCCAGCCGCTTCGGTCCCCGTGCGCCCATGGCGGGGGACCCTAGCCCGCCCGCCGGCACTCTGCAAGGGGCCAGTCCGGCGTCCCCTGCCGGCGTGCGCCCCCTCTGCGCTTGACGCACCCCGCATGGGGCGCCGATCATTTCGCTTTTGATTCCCCGGGGACCGGATCCGCCCATGGCCATGAAATTCCTGCGCAAGATCTTCGGCAGTCGAAACGAGCGCGTGATCAAGCGCATGCGGCGGACGGTGGAGCGGATCAACGCGCTCGAGCCTGCCACCCAGGCGCTCTCGGACGAGGCGCTGCGCGCCCGCACCGATGCGTTCCGTGACCGGATCGCCCAGGGCGCACCGCTCGACGAGATCCTGCCCGAGGCCTTCGCGACGGTGCGCGAGGCGGCGCGCCGCACGCTGAACATGCGTCACTTCGACGTGCAGTTGATCGGCGGCATGGTGCTGCACGAAGGCAAGATCGCGGAGATGCGCACCGGCGAGGGCAAGACGCTCGTCGCCCCGCTCGCCGTCTACCTGAACGCACTCGGCGGGAAGGGTGTGCACCTGGTGACGGTGAACGACTACCTCGCGCGGCGCGACGCGGAGTGGATGGGTGCGATCTATCACGCGCTCGGCATGTCGGTCGGCGTCATCAACTCCTCCGGCGGGCGCGGCCCCGACACGAGCTCCTACCTCTACGACCCCGAGTGGAAGACGACGGACATCGGCCACCTGCACCTGCGCCCCGTGACGCGCAAGGAGGCCTATGCCGCCGACGTCACCTACGGCACGAACAACGAGTACGGCTTCGACTACCTGCGCGACAACATGGCCTTCAGCCTCGCCGAGCGGGTGCAGCGGCCGCTGAATTTCGCCATCGTCGACGAGGTCGACTCCATCCTGATCGACGAGGCGCGCACGCCGCTCATCATCTCGGGGGCGTCGGACGAGAGCTCCGAGCTCTACGTGCGCGTGAACAAGCTCATCCCGCGTCTCGTGAAGCAGCAGCAGGAGGACGGCCCGGGCGATTTCAGCGTCGACGAGAAGGCGCGCCAGGTGTTCTTCACCGAGGAAGGGCACGCGCGCGTGGAGCAGTTGCTCGAGGAGGACGGCCTCCTCAAGCCCGGCGAGAGCCTGTACGACGCGGGCAAGCTCGTGCTGATGCACCACCTGAACGCGGCGCTGCGCGCCCACGCGCTCTTCCAGCGCGACGTCGAGTACATCGTGCGCGGTGGCGAGGTGGTCATCGTCGACGAATTCACCGGCCGCACGATGCCGGGCCGGCGCTGGTCGGACGGGCTGCACCAGGCGGTGGAGGCGAAGGAGGGCGTGCCGATCCAGGCCGAGAACCAGACCCTCGCCTCGATCACCTTCCAGAACTACTTCCGCCTGTACCAGAAGCTGGCGGGCATGACCGGCACGGCCGACACCGAGGCCTTCGAGTTCCAGCAGATCTACGGCCTGGAGGTGGTGGTCATCCCCACTCACAAGCCGATGATCCGCGACGACATGCCCGACCAGGTCTACCTGACCGCACAGGAAAAGTTCGACGCGATCATCGCCGACGTGAAGGACTGCCGCGCGCGCAAGCAGCCGGTGCTGGTGGGCACCGCCTCGATCGAGACCTCCGAGTACCTCGCGCGCCTGTTGAACGACAACGGGATCCCGCACCAGGTGCTGAACGCCAAGCAGCACGAGCGCGAGGCCAACGTCGTCGCCCAGGCGGGCCAGCCGGGCACCGTCACGATCGCCACCAACATGGCGGGCCGCGGCACCGACATCGTGCTCGGCGGCAACCCGCAGGCCGAGATCCGCGCGCTGGCCGACCCCACTCCCGAGCAGCGGGAGGAGATCCTGCGCAACTGGCAGGTGCGGCACGAGCAGGTGGTGGCCGCCGGTGGCCTGCACATCATCGGCAGCGAGCGCCACGAGTCGCGGCGCATCGACAATCAGCTGCGCGGCCGCTCGGGCCGCCAGGGTGACCCGGGGTCGAGCCGGTTCTACCTCTCGCTCGAAGACAACCTGATGCGGATCTTCGCCTCGGACCGTGTCGCGGGCCTGATGCAGAAGCTCGGCATGCAGAAGGGCGAGGCCATCGAGCACCCCTGGGTGACCCGCGCCATCGAGAACGCGCAGCGCAAGGTCGAGGGCCGCAACTTCGACATCCGCAAGCAGTTGCTCGAATACGACAACGTCGCCAACGACCAGCGCAAGGTGGTCTACTCCCAGCGCACGGAGTTGATGGCGGCCGAGGACATCTCCGAGACGATCGAGGGCGTCCGCGAGGACGTCATCTATTCGATCGTGAGCGAGTACATTCCGCCGGAGAGTCTCGAGGAGCAGTGGAACGTGCCGGGGCTCGAGGAGGCGCTCGAGCGCGAGCTGACCCTGAAGCTCGACCTGCGCGGCTGGCTCGAGCAGGACCCGAGCCTGCACGAGGAGACGCTGCGTCAGCGCATCGTGGAGGCGGCCCGCGCCGCCTACCGCGAGAAGGAGGAGCAGGTCGGCCCCGAGACCATGCGCCACTTCGAGAAGGCGGTGATGCTGCAGGTGCTCGACACGCTCTGGAAGGAGCACCTGGCGGGCATGGACTACCTGCGCCAGGGCATTCACCTGCGGGGCTACGCCCAGAAGGACCCGAAGCAGGAGTACAAGCGCGAGGCGTTCCAGATGTTCGCCTCGCTGCTCGACCGCGTGAAGCAGGAGGTCGTGGGCATCCTGTCCCGGGTGCAGGTGCGCGCCGAGGAGGACGTGGAGGCGGTGGAGGCGAGGCGCCGGGCCCAGGCGCCGGTCGAGTACTCGCACCCCCAGGCGAGCCCCTACCCGATGGCGACGGGTGCCATGGCCGAGGCGGGCGCGGGGGACGCGCCGCCGCCCGCGGCGCCGGAGGAGGCCCCGGCGGCGCACGAGCCGTTCGTGCGCGAGGGCCGCAAGATCGGGCGCAACGAGCCCTGCCCGTGCGGGTCGGGCAAGAAGTACAAGAACTGCCACGGTCGGCTCGACTGATGCCGGTGAACCTGAAGCCCGCCGAAGGTCTGCTGCCCGTGCCGGGCGTGCGGCTCGGCGTGGCCCAGGCGGGGGTGAAGCGCGCCGGGCGCGACGACCTGCTGGTGCTGGAGGCCGCGCCGGGGTCGACTGCGGCGGCCGTATTCACCCGCAACGCCTTCTGTGCCGCCCCGGTGACCCTCGCGCGTCGGCACCTGGCGGCGAGCGACCCGCGCTACCTGCTGGTCAACTCGGGCAACGCGAACGCCGGCACGGGGCCCCGGGGGCTCGAGGACGCGCTGCGGACCTGCGCGGCCCTGGCGGAGGCGGGCGGGGTGTGCGCCGAGGCGGTGCTTCCCTTCTCCACCGGGGTGATCGGCGCGCCACTCCCGGTGGACCGCATCGTCGCCGCGCTCCCGGCCGCGCTCACGGCGCTGACCGAAGAGGGCTGGCCCCGGGCGGCGCGTGCCATCATGACGACCGACACGGTGCCCAAGGGTCTCTCCGTGCGCCGCACGGTCGCCGGGCGTGAGTTCACCGTGACGGGGATTGCGAAGGGGGCCGGGATGATCCGCCCCGACATGGCCACCATGCTGGCCTTTCTCGCGACCGACGCGGCGGTGCCGGGGGCGGTCCTGCAGGCCTGCCTCGCCGATGCGGTGGAACGCTCCTTCAACCGGATCACGGTGGACGGCGACACCTCGACCAACGACGCCTGCGTGCTGCTGGCGACCGGGCGCCCGTCCGCCCCGCGCATCGAGGCGTTGCAGGGGGCCGGCTACGCCGCTCTGCGGGACGCGGTGGGGGAGGTCTGCACGCACCTGGCGCAGGCCATCGTGCGCGACGCCGAAGGGGCGACCAAGTTCGTCACGGTCGTGGTCGAGGGCGGGGCGAGCCAGGCGGAGTGCCTGGACGTCGCCTACGCGATCGGCCACTCGCCGCTGGTGAAGACCGCCCTCTTCGCGAGCGACCCCAACTGGGGCCGGATCCTGGCGGCGGTCGGCCGGGCGGGCCTGGCGGACCTCGACATCGGGCGGGTCCGCATCGACGTGGGCCCGGTCACCATCGTCGAGGCCGGCGGCCGGGCCCCGGGGTACAGCGAAGAGCAGGGGCGGGCGGTCTTCGGGGCCCCCGAGATCACGATCCGGGTCCTGCTCGGGCGGGGGGTTGCCTCGGCCACCGTGTGGACCAGCGACCTGTCCTACGACTACGTGCGCATCAACGCGGAGTACCGCACCTGATATTGGTCGCTGCGGCTGCGCTCGTCGACCCCGCCGGTCGGGTGTTGCTCAGCCGCCGCCCCGACCACGCCCACCAGGGCGGGTTGTGGGAGTTCCCCGGCGGGAAGCTCGAGCCGGGGGAGCCGGTCGAGGCGGGGCTGGCCCGGGAGCTCGCGGAGGAGCTCGGGGTCACCCCCACCCTGATGCGGCGCCTCATCCGCGTCCGCCACCGCTACCCGGACCGGGAGGTCCTGCTGGACGTCTGGCGGGTCGACGCCTGGAGGGGCGAGCCTGAGGGCCGCGAGGGTCAGGCGATCGAGTGGGTGGCCCCCGGGGACCTGCCGGAGCGTGCGCTCCCCGCCGCCGACCTCCCCGTGGCGCTGGCCGTCCGGCTGCCGCCGGCCTGCCTGATCACCCCCGAGCCCGAGCCAGGCCCCGCCCTGTCCCGGTTCCTGGAGAGCCTCGTGCGCAGCCTCGAGGCGGGCGTGCGCCTGGTCCAGCTGCGGGTGCGCTCGCTCGCGCCCGCGCCGCTCCGCGCCCTCGCCCGGGAGGCCCTGGCGGTCTGCCGGGAGCGGGGGGCCTGGATGCTGGTCAACGGGGACCCCGAGCTCGCCGAGGCCGTCGGGGCGGACGGTGTGTACCTCCCCGCCCGGGCCCTCGCGGCCCTGCGGGAGCGTCCCCTTGGCCCCGGCCGCTGGGTGGGCGCCTCCTGCCACGACGAGCGCGAGCTCGACCGCGCGCAGGCCCTCGGGGTCGACTTCGTGGTGCTCTCGCCGGTCCGGGAGACCGCCTCCCACCCCGGCGCCCGGCCCCTCGGCTGGGAGCGCTTCGGCTCCCTCGCCGGGCAGGCGAACCGTCCCGTCTACGCGCTCGGGGGCCTCACGCCGGCCGATCTCCCCCTCGCCTGGTCCCACGGCGCCCAGGGGATCGCCGCCATCCGTTCCCTCTGGCGCGACCATCGATGGAGCCAGCCATGACCCGAATCGGCTTTGCCGCCGGACTGCTCGGCCTTTCCCTCGTCCTCGCGGGGGCCTCCCTGGCGGCGGAGCCCGCGGCCGGCGCCCTCCCGTCCGCCGCCCCGGCGCCGACGCTCACCGACCTCGACGGCCGACCCGGGCGGCTCGAGGACCTGCTCGGCCAGGACCGCTGGACGGTGGTGATGTTCTGGGCCTCGGACTGCGGGGTCTGCAACCAGGAGGCGCCGGGGTGGGTGCTCTTCGACGAGCGGTGGCGCTCCGGGGGCGCCCGGGTCGTCGGCGTCACCCTCGACGGCCGGGCGGGGCTCGCGGCGGCGCGGGCCTTCCGGGACCGCCATCGGATGGGCTTCCCGAATCTCCTCGGCGAGCCCGAGGACGTGGCCCGGATGTTTACCGAGCGCGCCAGGCAGCCCTGGCTCGGCACCCCGAGCTTCCTCGTCTACGGGCCGGGTGGCGAGCTTCGGGCGCGGCACGTGGGCGCGCTCCCGCCCGGGCGCCTCGAGGAGTACCTGCGCAAGCAGGCCGCCAGGCCGGCGAAGTAATGCCCCGGGGAGTGCGCGCGGCTAGGCGGCCGCCGCCCGCGCCACGGGCGCCGGCCGGCCTGCGAGCCAGGCGAGCACGGGGAGGGCGAAGAGCCACTCCACGCTGACGGCGAAGAGCGCGCCCTCACCCAGGCTCAGGGCGCCCAGCCGCTCGCCGGCGAAGTAGGAGAACGGCCCGCCGGAGGCGCCCAGGAGCGCCGCGACCAGGGGCCGGCCGAGCACCAGGCGGAACGAGTGGCGGAGGGTCGCCGCGAACCCCACCCAGAGGCCGACCATCCACAGGGCCGTCAGCCACCCGAGCCGGGCGTGCTCCGGGAAGTCGAGCCAGCCGCCGAGGACCAGGGCGGAGTCCGCGCCGTAGCCCAGCGCCCCGGCGGCGGCAAGCAGACGGAGCTCGTGGCGCCAGTCGACCCCGCACGCCCGCAGGTGCAACGGCAGCCAGAGGAGCAGGGCGACGACGCCGAGCCACGGGAGTCCCCGGGCCGCGCCGTAGGCCGCGGCAGCCCAGACCACGTAGAAGGCGAGGCCGTTTCCCAGAACGGTCGTCATCGGGCCCTCCCGCCGCCCCGCAACCCTGCGGGGAGTATACCCGGCCGCGCGCCGATCCCCCGGGCTCGCGCTAAAGCCCGGGCTTCGGAACTGCGCTATTCTCGGGGCGACGGGACGGTTCGAGGGGAGGGGGTGTGTACGCAAAGGTCTGCGAGCCGGTGAGGCTCAGGCGCGATTGCCCGGCGGTGGCCGTTCCCGAAGGGGTCCCGGTCGAGCTTCCCCAGGGGACGGTCGGCTCCCTTGCCCAGGCGCTGGGCGGCAGCTTCACGGTCTACGTGCAGGGCAAGATGTTCCGTGTGGACGGCAAGGACGCCGACGCCATCGGGCGGGAGCCGGTGCCCCTGCCGGAGCTTCCCCCGGGGGCGACGGACCGCGACGTGGAGCGGGCCGTCTGGGAGGCGCTGAAGGGCTGCTACGACCCCGAGCTGCCGGTCAACGTGGTCGATCTCGGCCTCATCTACGGTTGCCGCGTGGACCCGCGCCCGGACGGGAAGCGCGAGGTCTACATCACCATGACCCTGACCGAGCCGAGTTGCGGCATGGGCGAGGTCATCGCCTGCGACGTGCGCGGGCGGGTCGAGCGTGTGCCCACGGTCGCCGCGGCGTACGTGGACATCGTGTTCGAGCCGCGGTGGACCCCGGACCGCATGTCCGACGTGGCGAAGCTCGCGACGGGCGTGTACTGAGCCGGGCGCACGGACCGGCGCGTGCTTGCTGGTCCGACCGGAGCGACCTGCCGGCTCAGTCGCGGGAGCTGAAGCGCTTCAGGATCAGCTCGACCTGGTCTTCGGTGACCTTGCCGTAGTGGTGCATGCCCCACGGGGCGAGGACCACGAGCCACTGGTTGTTCTCCTCGGCCCAGCGCCGGATGACACCGATGGCCCGGCGCAGCTCCTCCAACGTGCGCGCGCCGTCCGCGTCCTCGGCGGAAACCTCGGGCGCGTGCTTGGAACGCTGCAGGGCCTCGAGGATCTCGGACCGGTCGAGCTCGACAGTCTTCTCCAGCTCCTTCATCGACGGTGCTCCCGTGAGTGGCGCGGTGTGCCGGCGCGTCTGGCCGGCGACGGGCCCTATCGTCGCCCCCCGGCGGCCGCGCGTCGAGGGGGGCACACGAGACTCACGGTCTCCAGGAAATGCCGGTCCGCCTCGAGGATCAGCTCCTCGGACGCCGTCTCGGGGTCGGGCAGCCCGATCGTGCCCCAGGCGGTCTCCTCCAGGGCCGTCTGCTCCGCCGGGTGCTCGGTGAACGCCCCGATCCGGGACCGGTTCGCCAGTGCCTCGGCCACGTGCAGGATGGCGGCCTCGAGCGGGGCCAGGCGCGCCGCGCTCGGCGCGTGGTGGCAGGCCACCGCGTCGGACAGGGCCTCCGGCAGCCCCCAGTGCGTCATCAGTTTGCCGCCGAGCTCCGCGTGGCTGAAGCCGAAGGCCTCGAGCTCGGCCTGGTAGAGCACCGCCTCGTCGCCCGCGGCGATGAGGAGCGTCTCCCGGCACGCGTCCGGGCGCGTCTGGTAGAGCACGAGGCTGCCCAGGTCGTGCAGCAGCCCGCCCACGAAGAGCCGCTCGGGGTGCAGCACCCCCACCCGCTGCCCACACGCCCGCGCGATCAGGCCGCAGTACACGCCGTGGCGCCAGAACGTGTCCATGTTGACCAGGTCGTTGGGGATGTCCGAGAAGGACTTCACCGCCGACACGGCGATCGCCAGATTGTGCACCGCCGTGTTCCCCACCACGGCGACGGCGCGGGACACGGTGTCGATGCGCGACCGGTACCCGTAGAAGGAGCTGTTCACGAGCCGGAGCAGTCGGGCCGTGAGGCTGGGGTCCTGGGCGATCACCTCGCCGACCGCCCGGGCGTTGCTGCGGGGACTGCCGAGCAGTTCGGTGATCCGCACGCAGATGTGCGGCGGGGAGACCAGGACCGACAGGGTGTCGAGCTCGCGGGCCGAGAGGCCGTCCGTCGGCGGGGGCGCGGCGAGGTTGGCGGACAAGGGGCTGCTCCTGCGTTCAGTGGCTGGCGTTGTTGGTGCGCCGCAGCCCCTGCATCAGGTGGCTGACGGCGCGGTCGAACAGGGGGACCGATTCCATGAGCCGGGCGCTGCCGCGCCGGAAGTCGAGCGCGAGGCCGGCCGTGGTGCGCTCGGCGACCTTCATCCCCCGGCGGTCGGTGAAGAGATAGACGCCGGTCACGCTGCTCACCCAGGTGAGACGGGCCCGGGTGCGGGCCCCGCTCTCGCTGACGAACTCCACCCAGGTGCCGATGGCGAGGCCCTGGGCGGCCTCGACGTGCGCGTCGTGCTCGGGCGCGGGCGCGGGCGGGGCGGCGGGCTCGGGCTCGAGCCGGGGGGCTTCGATCACGATCTCCTCGAATTCGCCCCCGGCGTGCGAAGCGGGTCGCGGCGGACGCGCGGGCGGAAGGCCGAGGATGGCGGTGACGAGGTCGCGCCCCTCGGGCTCAGGCGCTCCCGCCTGGCCCGGGAATCGGGCCGGGCTCCCGAGGTCGATGTCCGTGCGGGGCTCGAGCACCGTGGGCTCCATGGCGCCACCCGAGGGGGCGGGCGAGGCCTCGGGCTCATTGCCGGTGTCGGCAGCAACGGTGTTCGGGGGTGTCTCGCCCTTCATCGCCGCCGCCTGGTAGCGGGCGAGGGCGGCGACGAAACGGCTGCGCTCCTCGTCCTCGATGCTCAACGTGCGGATGGTGTCGCTCAGCGTCCGCACGAAGCTCGGCAGGGCGGCCAGCAGCTCGCGGCGCTCGGCGGGCGTGCGCTTGGGCAGGATGCTCCAGACCAGGGTCTCGAGCATCCGCACCCGGGTCTCCCAGAGCTCGCTCGTCTCGCCCTCGCGGTTGTGGGTGACCACCAGCAGATTGCGCCAGTGCCGGTCGAGGAACTCCCGCACCGGGGCCGGCACCGGCCCCATCGCGAGGCAGCGGCGGACCTCGGCCTCGGCGGCCGCCTTGGCCAGGTCGAGGCGCTCGCGCCCCTGGAGGATCTTCACCGAGAGCTCGGCGCGCTGCTGGGCCCGTTGCTCCTGCGCGGCGAGGAAGGTCTCGAACTCCGTCAGCAGCTCCGAGAACAACTCCACGTTCTTGTCGAAGTCCTTCAGCACGCGCTGCACGACCCCCTCGACCGCGTGGAAGAGCTCGTCGTTGCCGTCGCGGTTCTCGTCCCAGCCCACCGCGGCGCCGGCGAGCGCGTTCAGCAGGCGCCTTGCCGGGTGGTTCTTGCGCGCGAACAGGGCCTTGTCGAGGATGGCCACCTTCAGCAGCGGGATCTGCAGGCGTCCGATCAGGGCCTTCAGGGCCGTGGGGATGGCCTTGTCGTCGAGGACATAGTCGAAGAGCAGGGTGACGAGCTCGAGCATGAGGTCGTCCACCTGGTCCATCCCCCGCGAGAACCCCCCACTGCGCAGCTGGTGCAGCACGTTCACGGTGCCGGCGGCGACCTGGACCGGGTCGAGCTGGAGACCCTGCAGGCCCTCGAAACCCTCGAAGCCCTCCATGCCCGCCGGGCTCTGGCCCGTCTGGAGCACGCTCAGCGCGCCCAGCATCTGGGGCAGGGCGACCGTCGTACCGCCCCCCGTGAAGGACACCGCCTGACCGGGGCGGGTGGCGGCGGCGAGCTCCTGGATGAGCGACACCACGTCCGGCTCGAGCGGGGCGCTGACCGCCCCCCGTCCCGGGGCGTTGGTGGCCCGGGTCGGGCGCACCACCGGCCGGCCGAGGTTCGGGCGCTGGATCGAGGGCAGGACGTTGCGGCTCGCGAGGTGGTGGTTCAGGGCCTGGTAGAGCCCCTGCAGGTCCGCCACCAGGTGCCGGTCGAAGAGCTTCAGGACCAGCAGCTGAACCGTGAGGCCGGTCTCCAGGGTGGCGCTCGCCTTGCGCACGGACTCGCAGATCGTCTCCGGGGAGAAGGGGTTGCGGGCGCCCTTGAGATCGGGGTCGCCGAGGAGGTGGCCGACCCGGCGGTCGAGTGCGTAGAGCTCGTCCTCGTAGAGCCCGTGGGCCTTGGCCACCATGTTCTCGACCGCGATGGAGACCTCGAGCTCGTCGTTCTCCACCAGTCCGAGGGAAGCCCCGGAGGAGGACTCGCCGGCCGGGCGGCCAAACGGCGAGGGGCTCGCCGAGCGGCGCTCGAACTGCTCCTGGAGTTGGGCCCGCAGCGCGGTCTCCATCCCCGCGCGCCGCAGGCGCACGTCGCGCATGGCGTCGAAGTAGACCCGCTGCTGGGCGTTGTTCTCCGCCTTGTCGGCGAGCTCGAACAGGGCGTCGTCGAGCCGGTCCAGGGTGTGGGCCGCGAGGCGCTGCAGCGCCTCGAGCGCCATCTCGCGGCAGCTGCGCAGGTGTGTCGCCGCGCCCGCCGGAGGCAGGCCTCGGGGGGACGCCGGCGGGGCATCCGCCGGTTGGGTTTCCAGGGCAGCGGTCTGGGTCATGGGCTTCACGTGCGCGCGGACCTCGGCTTCTTTCATACTTCGGCCTGTTCCCGCCGGGCTTTACCCGCAAGCTGCGATGACCCCGGCGAGGCGGGGTCTCTCGTGACAAGACCGTGCCAGATCGGGCGAGGCGCGCGAAGCCTCTGATTTTACTGGGCCGAAGGGAAAGGCGGGGTGCCGGGGGGAGGGCCCGGGCGGCGGGCGACGTCCACGCCGTTGACGGTGCCGCCCCGGGGGACCCGGGCGCAAAGCCAATCGCGGCGCGCCGATTCGCGAGGGGAAACGCCGTTGACGGGGGCGCAACGCCCCCGTCCTCAGAACGCCCCGAGGTCCTCCAGCACCCCGTCGGCCCAGGCCGGTGGCGGGGGGGGCAGCCAGCGCTCGCGGGGCGGGCGCACCGGGGCGTGCAGGCGGACGACCTCCTCGAGGTCGGGGTTCCACGCCGAGCGCAGGACCTCTTCGGGGTACGTCGCGGCTTCCATGGGCAGCTTCATCACGGTCCTCCGCCCGAGGGGGGCAGTCTACCGGGGGATTCCGGGGTGCGGCACGGTGCCGGCCCCACCCGTCCATCGCCGAGCAAGAGCGGTGCCGGACCGCGGCAGCGCCCGCGGCGGCGCTGGCTCGCGGGGCATCGGCCGCTGCCCGCGAGGGCCGCCGGCGTCAAAGGCATCGACAGCCACCGGGCGCTTTCTGTGACGCAGGCCGCGGCGGCGAATCCCGCGGGGGTCCTCCGAGGGCGCGCCGGCGCTCGCCGGGCGGGCCCTTCGCCCGGCCTGTAAAGCCCGCCGTCAGGGCGAGCCCCGCGGGTGGCCCCGGACTATGCTTTACCTCGGTCGCCCCGAGGCCCGAGGCCCGAGGCCCGAGGCCCGAGGCCCGAGGCCCGAGGCCCGGGGGCGGCGGCCTGGC
>CALMKJ010000078.1 GCA_937867305.1 uncultured Ectothiorhodospiraceae bacterium
CGCGCCAGGAGCTCGCGCACGTAGGCATCGCTGTAGTGCGGCCCCCAGAAGGCGTGATCCATCGGGCAGCGTTCGCCCCCGCCGATCTCGCTCCACACCGCGTAGGCCGCCCCGATCGCGCCCCCTGCGTCGCCGGCGGCCGACTGCACGTACAGCCGCTCGAAGGGGGTGTTCCGATACACCTTTCCGTTCGCCACCGAGTTCATCGCGCAGCCGCCCGCGAGCGTCACCTCGGGCAGGGCATGGCGGGCGTGCAGGCTGTTCAGCAGGTGGAAGAACGCCTCCTCGTACATCGCCTGGACCGAGCGGGCCACGTCGCGGTGGCGGGCGGTGAGCTCCTCGCCCTTGCCCCGTGCGGGCCCGAGCAGATCCAAGAGCTGCGGTGAGTAGAGGCTGGCGAACTTCGGCTCGCCGAGGTCCCACTCGTACTCGATCTTCTCGCGATGGTGGCGGAAGTAGTCAAGGTTCAGGCGATAAGTGCCGTCGCCCTGCAGCAGGACGATGCTGCGCATCTGGTCCAGGTAGCGCGGCTCGCCGTAGGGCGCAAGGCCCATCACCTTGTACTCGTCCCCATAGGCCAGGAATCCCAGGTACTGGGTCAGCGCCATGTAGAAGATCCCGAGCGAGTGCGGGAAGTAGACCCGGTCCTCGACCTCGATCTGCGAGCCGCGTCCGACGCCCCAGGCGGCGCTGGCGAAGTCTCCGAAGCCATCGACCGACACCGTCACCGAGCTCTCGAAGGGCGACGCGAGGTGCGCCGAGGCCAGGTGCGCCAGGTGGTGCTCCACGTGCCGGACCTCGGCCCGGAGCTGGCTCTCCGGAAACGCTCGGCCCAACTCCTCCGCGATCCCCGCGCGCGCGCGCTTGGCGTTGAGTCGCTCAAGCACCATCTTCAGATCGGGCCGGCGCATGACCATGTAGGCGACCTTGCGCCAGAGGTTGGCGCCAGCGTCCTGGTTGATCGCCACGTAGTCGAGGTCGTCCGGCCGGACCCGCCCCTCCGCGAGGCAGTACCGGATCGCCTCGGCCGGGAACCCTGCCCAGTGTTTGATCCGGCGAAAGCGCTCCTCCTCGGCCGCCGCCACGAGCTTGCCGTCCGCGACCAGACAGGCCGCCGCATCGGCGTGATAGGCGTTGATCCCCAGGATCAGGGCCATACACTAACCCCCCATTCAGGTGAAGCTCGGCCTGCCTCAGGCCTTGGCTGCCACCAGGTAGATGTCCGAGCAGAGGCTCGGGAACCGCTGCAGGATCGGATCCGTGACGCGCGTCAGCCTCTGCACCAAGGCGGACGAGGAGTAGTAGCCCGACCAGTTCCTGCCGTGGATCTCGACCGCCCGCAGGCCGAGGTCCAGCGCGATGTACCGCAGATCCTCCACGTCCGGCTCCCGGACGTGGCCACGAAAGCGCTCCTGTTCGTACCAATCCCCCATCTGCGTCCACTTAGCGCGTCCGAGGATGCCCTCGATCCGCTTGCGCAGGTTGGCGCAGTTCGGCGTACCGAGAACGAACAGCCCATCCGGCTTCAGACCCTCGCGCAGGGAGTGGAACAGACGCTTGGGGGAGTGGTGCCAGTGCTCCATCGAGTCGAAGCTCGTCACCGCATCGAGGGTCGCTGGCGCAAAGTCGACGCCCTCTGCCACCACGTCCCGGGAGATCACGTTCACGTGGAAGCGCTCGTACAGCCCGTTCATGACCTCCATCGTGGCCTCGTCAAAGAACCCGGGGTCGCGGAAGTCGTCTACCAGGACCGCGTCCCTCCCCATCGCCGCACACCCGAGCGAGAACGCACCCCAGCCCCCGCCCACGTCGCACACGCGCGCTGCCTCCCCCTTTCGGCTGTAGACGAGATCGATGTTGTACGCGAACCGCTCCAGCTGCGTGAGCTGCCCCGCGACGAGCTTCGCCGGGAACGAGCGGATGATGGGCTCCAGAACCGCAATGATCCTGCTTGTGTTGACCTGGTCCTTCACGTACCGATCCTCGCTCCCGCACCGTGCCGCGCGGACTGCGCAGCACCCTCCCCGCCGCTGCGGCAGGACTCCCGGTGATCTAACGTGGAGCCAATGCTGCGCGTGCCCTCGGGCCCCCGACCACGCTTGCCCTGCGCACGCTGATCCCCGCTCGCTCCCGGCCGTCCCAGAGCGTCACGGCGGGCAGCACAGGCCAGCAACCCGTTCCGTGAAAACGTCCCAGGAGTAGCGTGCCGCCCGCTCCCGGGCGAGGCTGCCGAGCGCGCTGCCGCAATCCTCGCTGAGCAGCAGACGCGCGATCTGCTGCGCCAGGTCCTCGGCCGAGGTCGGGTCGAAGTAGCGGACGGTCTCGCCCCCGAACTCCGGCATCGGCTCGGCGCTGCTCGCGACGATCGGAAGTCCGCACGTCATCGCTTCGAGCAGGATGTTCGGGCTGTTCTCCACCAGCGAGGGGAACACGAACAGCGCAGCCCGGCGGTACAGGGTGCCAAGCCGGCGGCGGTCCAGGCCCTGAATCACGGTCATACGCTGCTCCACCTCGCACCGGCGCGCCAGCTCGTTGAGCTCTTCGAAGTAGCGCCGGTTGCACGGCTCACCGACCAGAACCAGCCGATAGCCCTCGCGCAGGTGCCTCGGGAGCCTGGCGTAGGCCTCGATCAGGCGCTCGTAGTTCTTGTAGCGGTGGAAGTGGGAGACGGAGAGGATGTAGGGTGCCGCGGGGAGCACACTCGTCTCCCCCCCCGGGTCCTCCGGCATGGCCTCCACGCCGTTGGAGATCACGGCGATCCGGCGCGAGTCGACGCCGCGCCCCGCGAGCGCTGTGCGACACGCCTCCGAGAGCGCGATGACGCAGGTCGCACGGCGCGCCGACGCAACGATACTCCGGCGTTGCAGCCAGAGCTTCGCGCGCACCGACCCGCGCTCCGCCTGCCAGGCGCGCGCAGAGAAGGGGGCCATGGTCGAGACGCCCACGACCGAGCGCACGCCGTCCTGTAGCCCCATCGGGAGGTAGTGGGAGAAGGTCAGATACACGTCCAGACCCTCCCGGCGCATCAAGCGCGGGACGTGCAGGTTCTCCCACACGGTCCTGCGCATCGGCCTGAGTGGACCGCGGCCGGTGCTGACGCTTCGCACCTCGTATCCATGACCGTCCGGGCGTAGCGGCAGGAATCGAGGATCGGTCAGGACGACCAGGCGCTGCTCGGGACAGTACTGGCGGAACCGGCTCAGGAACGCGGTCGCACGGGTGATCTGCCCGCCCATGGCCGCGGCCAGCAGGTTGAGCAGGATCCCGGCCACCGCGCTCAGCCCACGCAGCCCTTCATGCCGGCCTGCGACCGTTGCCCACCACGCCGTTCGGGCCCCGCCGCACGTCGACCTCGACCAAGCCGGCCGCGTCGAACCAGCGCCGCACGGCAGCCAGGCTCTGCGGGTGGTCGTGGGCGGGCGAGTACATGTCGAACGTGTCGAGGATCGCCCACTGCCGGTTGAGCTCGGGGGACAGGCCGAGATGGCTGTACTCGACGATCGGCACGAGCCGGGCGCCGGCCCGGCGCAGCCCCCGCGCCAGCGGGATCATGGCGGGGGTAACGGCCTCGACGAGCCGGTAGAGCCGCTCCCGGCCCATCCGCCTGGTCAGCGGTCTCAGCAGGTACTTCCACTGCAGCAGCGCGGGGAGGTCGGCGCGGTAGACGTCGATCGCGATCCTGCCCCCCGGGCGTACGAACCGGGCCAGACTGGCGAAGGCCCCCGCCGGGTCGGGCGTATGCTGGAGGACACCGAAGCAGAGCACCCTGTCGAAGGACTCGGGCTCGAGGGGGATGCGATAGATGTCGCCCTGGAAGAGCGTGAGCCCCGGCCGATCGCCGTTGTTCTGCCGATTGGCGTCCACCGCGCCGGAGTAGTCGAACGACACGAGGCTCGCCCCGGTGCTCAGGAGCACCTCGGTGAACCGTCCCGCCCCGGAGCCCGCCTCCAGCATCCGCTCCCCGCGCAGGTCCGCGGGCCAGCCGGTCGCGGCGAAGACCCGATCCCGGGAGATCGGCAGGCCCGTGTGACTGTCGAGCTGCGTCTTGCGATGCAGGTTCCACTGCAGGCCGAAGCTCGCCGCGTAGTTGTCCGCGCCCACGAATCGCGGCAGGCCGCGCGCGACCGGATAGTGGGCGTCGCAGCGCTCGCACCGCAGCTCCCCCACTTCGACCTCGCCGGCTCCGCCCTCCTGCACGACCGAGAGTGACAGGCGGTCCGATCCGCAGCCGGGGCAGCGATAGATGTCGACGTCCGCTCTTCTCATGGCGCACTGCGTCCTCTGCTGGCCGCGGTAGGTCCGTTCACGCCGCACCAGGGCTGCTCGAACCGGCAGTCCCGGCGCCGCACACAGCTGCCGCGTCGGACGATCCACGGTCCGCGATCGCCCCGGCGTATCTCCCGTATGTCCCCGCAGCGCCGCTCGTGCCCGAACCATGGCGCTCGAAGAAGGCGAGCAGCATCAGGATCGCCCACAGGAGGGGATGCGCGTTCCTGCGGCCCGACAGGTGCAGCGACAGGAGCGCTTCCACGCGCCCGCGGTCCAGCGGGAGGCGCTCGTAGCTGCGGGGGTCGCTCAGCACCTCACGGGCCCAGGCACGCAGCGGTCCGCGCAGCCAGCGGTCGATCGGCACCGTGAAGCCCTGCTTGGGGCGTGTCAGCAGGCGCTCGGGCACGTACCGGTAGGCCAGCCTGCGCAGCAGGTACTTGTTGGTCCCCGCGCGCAGCTTCCAGGAGAGCGGCAGACGCATCGCCCACTCGACGAGATCGTGATCCAGAAGCGGCTCGCGGCTCTCGAGCGAGAAGGCCATGGTGCCGACGTCGATTTTCTGCAGGTAGTCGTCGGGCAGGGTGTAGATCGCGTCGAGCCGCATGACCCTGTCGGTGGGGTCTAACCCTTCGCCCAGCTCGCGCTCGGCCGCAGCGAAGAGCTCGCGCACGCTCCCGGTCTCACGCAGGACGTCCTCGCGCAGGACACTCTCGAAATCCTTGCCGATGCTGCGCGCGAACGCGAACCCGCTGCCGACCGTGGGCTCGCGGATCACCGCGCCGGCGAGCTTGGCACGGTGCCCAGGGAGCAGCGAGACGAGCCGCCCGGCGAGCCGCCGCGCGCGGAGTGGCACGCGCATCGCCTGCGCCAGGCCGGCCGCGATCCGGTAATAGTGATAGCCGCCGAAGAGCTCGTCACCCCCGTCGCCGCTCAGGGCGACGGTCACCTGCTCGCGCGCCATCCTGGACACGGCGAGGGTCGGGAAGGCGGAGCTGTCGTAGAAGGGCTCGTCGAACTCCTCGACAAAGGTCGGCAGCAGATCGAGTAGCTCCGCGACGCCGAGCGTCTCGGTGACGTGCACCGTGCCGAGCGTCCGCGCCACGGCCTCGGCGTGCGCGCTCTCGTCGTACTCGCGCTCCTCGAAGCCGATGGTGAAGGTCCGGACCGGACCGCCGCCGGTCTGCGCCATCATTGCGACCACCAGCGAGCTGTCGATGCCGCCAGACAGGAACGCGCCGACCGGCACGTCGCTCACCATCCGCCAGCGGACCGAGCGGCGCAGGATCTCGTCGAGCTCGTCGAGCAGGTCCTCCTCGGGCCGCTGCTCCCAGCCGCGCTCCGGGCGGATGTGCCGGAAGTCCCAGTAGCGCTCGACCTGGAGCCCGCTCGCATCCAGCGAGAGCCAGTGCGCGGGGGGCAGCTTGCGCACCTCACGAAAGATGCTGAGCGGCGCGGGGACGTAGCCGATCTCAAGATAGTAGCGCAGGGCCTGCAGGTCGACCGTCTCCGCCGGTGAGCCGCCCGCGGCGGGCAGCGCCCGCGGCCGGGAGGCGAAGGCGAAGCGCCCGTGCGCGTGCCGGTAGTAGAAGGGCTTGACGCCGAGGCGGTCGCGGGCGGCGAACAGGCGCTGCTCGCGCCGGTCCCAGATCGCGAAGGCGAACATCCCGCGCAGCCGGCGCACGCAGTCCGTACCCCAGCGGGCGTAGGCGGCCAGCACGGTCTCGGTGTCGGTCTCGCTGCGCCAGGTGACGCCGGGGCCGGCGAGCTCGGCGCGCAGCTCGCGAAAGTTGTAGACCTCGCCGTTCAGCACGATGACGTAGCGGCCGTCGGCCGAGACCATCGGCTGGTGGCCGCTCGCGGACAGGTCGAGCACGGCGAGCCGCCGGTGGGCCAGGGCCACCCGCCCCTCGGCCCACAGGCCCGCATCGTCCGGACCCCGCCGGCGCAGGCGCTCGGCCGCGGCGACGATCGTGCCCGTATCGGGTAGCTCGCCCGCGCGGGCCAGGACGCCTACGATTCCGCACATCGCCTGGGCGCGCTATCGGACCGAGCTGCCGGCCGCGTCCCGGGCCCTTCGCCTACCGGGGGTGCTCGGTGAGGACATCGCGATAGACCTGGAGGTATTGGTTCGTCACCGCCTGGATCGACCGTGACCGGAGATGGACCTGCGCCGCTCGGCCCTTCGCAGCCGCCTCCTCGCGCGCGCGGAGGGCGTGCACCATCGCAGCTGCGATCTGCTCGGCGCTCGCCGCCGGAGCGAAGTAGGCGGCGTCCTCGCCGAACACCTCACGGTGGGCCGGGATGTCGGAGAGGACGAGCGGGCGCCCGAGCGCGCCCGCCTCGAGCACGACGTTTGGGTTGCCCTCGAACAGGCTCGCCGAGACCACCAGGTCGGCGGTCGCCATCTCCGCCCAGAGGCGCTCGGAGTACCCGTTGACCCGCACCCGCTCCCGGGCCCGCATACCCTCGCGCAGCTGCAGGACGCGGCCTCGCTCGGGGCCGTCGCCGTAGAGGTCCACCTCGACATCGGCAAGCGCGACCAGCGCCCTGTCCAGTGCCTGGAGGAGGACGACATGGTTCTTCTCGGCGCTGTATCGTCCGGCGACCAGGATCCGGCGCCCCGGGCGCACGCCAGCCGTGGCGGCCGCCGTGACGATCCCGCCAAGCTCCTCCAGAGGCAGAGCGTTCGGTATAACCACCGTCCGGGCGGCCAGTCCGCGGTCGGCCCAGAAGCGACGTCCGCCCTCGGAGTTCGCGACGATCCTGCGGGCCCGGCGCGCGATCACGACCCGCACGCGGTCGCGCCAGCCCGCTCCGTAGGCGCTCTCGCAGGAGCGCTCCGCCACAACGAAGGGGATGCCGCAGATCAGGGCGGCAACGCCCGCCACGACGTCCATCTGCGTGAGCCAGGTGTGCACGACGCTCGGCCGGTGAGCGCGCAGGAGCCCGACGAGCTGCGGCAGGGTCATCGGGTCGAGGCCGCCTCGGCTGCGTAGCCAGCGGAGATCGACCCCACCGTCGGCCAGCCGGGCAAGGTTCCACCCGCCCCGGGTGTAGGCTACGCCCACGTCCACGCCGGCTCTCCGCAGCCCGGTGGCCAGATACGCGAGCTGTCTCTCCGCTCCACCTCCCTCGAGGGTCGGGATGCAGTGCAGAACGCCGCTCAGCACGCGGGCACCACCTCGACCCGCCGCACGGGGGCGTCCCAGCGCTGCACCGCCGCGAGCAGCCCCAGCACCGGCAGGACCTGGTACATCAGCATCGGCACGAGCGCGAGCGTGGAGACCCGCACCAGCTGATAGCTCTGTATGCACAGCCAGACGTACAGGACCGCCCAGAGCAGGCTTGCAGTCTTCGCGTCGGCGAAGCGGTGGATCCGGCTCAGGACGTAGCCCACCACCACGCCACGCAGCAGCAGCTCGGTCCAGCCGTAGCCCACCAGGCTCTCGGCCACGACCCCGAACGCGAGCCCCACGCCCGTGCCGGCCGCCCCGATCAGATCCAGGTACCAGTCGCTTTTATCCATCTTCGGGATCGGGAGCAGCTGCTGGGGAACCAGCAGGACCTCCGAGACCCGCGCCGACCACGGCATCGGCGGCAGGTCGGAGCCCCGCGCGAAGACGTCCGCGGCGGTGGCGAAGATCGACTGGAACTCGTTGGCGCTCGACAGGATCCCGAGACCGCTTCCGCCCCAGGTGACGCGCATCGCGCCCTGCACGAGGAAGCCGACCAGCAGGGCCAGCCCCGCCACGAGCACCCCTGCCGCCGGCAGCGGGCGCACGATCATGTGGAACAGCAGGACCGTCCCCATGAGGAACAGCACCGTCGGGGCCCGCGAGCTCGCGAGGACGAACGGGAGCAGCGCCTCAAGCACGAGCCAGGCCACCAGCACGAGCCGCCAGCGAGGCTCGGCGTGGCGCTGCAGGAGCATGCCCATGACCACCAGCTTCACCACCAGCACCATCCCGTGCAGGTGGTTCGAGACCTGGCGCAGCAGGAGCGGCGTCTCCAGCCACTCGACCGCCATCTCGCCGATGCCCTCGTAGCGGGCGAGCGGGGTGTAGCCGGTGGTCAGGTAGAGGGCCGCGAAGAACGCGGTGATGGCGCCGAGCATCGCCAGCGCCGTGGCCTCGGTACGCGGCCCGAGCAGGCCCGGCCGGCCACCCTGCGCCTGCCAGCCCCGTAGCCCGAGCAGGAACGCGCCGCCCATCGCGATCGCGTAGGCGGTGAACATCCACGCCACCGCCGCGAGCTCGCGCCCACCGAGGCGCAGACCGAGCAGGCGTGAGTCCGTGGTCTCGCTGAGCTGCAGCCCCGCCAGCACTAGCCCGAGGGGCGGCAGCACCGCATAGGCCATGGCGGCCGCCATCGCGAGCACGCCGACGTTCGCCACCGGAAACGCCCGCTCCTGCGCCGCCACACCGCGCCGAACCACCAGCCTGAGAAGGCGAGAGCCGCGATGACGGGCGTTGCCACCGGCGAGGCCGGGCTCGCGTGCAGCCACAGCGCGGTGGTCACCGTCGCCGCCGCCCAGCCCCAGACCAGGACAGCCGCGCCTGCCGACAAGCCACCGCCCATCGCCGTTCCCTCCTAGGCTGCCATGGCCCCTTTCAGGAGCCCCGCGAGCTGTGTCATCCGGTGACTCAGCCGATGCTCGGCCATCACCCGGGCATAGCCCGCCCGGGCGATCGCCAGCCGTTCCTGCTCGTGCTCCAGGTAGTAGCGGATGCGGTCGACGAGATCGTCTGCGCTCTCGTAGCCGACGATCTCCCGCCCCGGCTCGAAGAAGGTCGCGAGGTACTCGTCCCCATCCGAGATCTGCATCACGCCATTGGCCGGCAGCTCGAACAGTCGGAAGCCACCCACCGTGTACTTGCCTCGATTGTGGACGTTGATCCCGATCTTCGCCCGGCTGTAGAGCGGCACGTAGCGGTCTGCCGGCAGCGGCGTGACCCATCCGGGGAGCCCGAATCGGGTGTTGAAGTACAGGTTCTTCTTCCAGCCACCCAGGCCGTGCAGGCGCATGCGCCGGCCGAACGCACGCTTGACCGCCGCGAGCAGCGGCATCTTGTTCACGAAAAGCCCGCCGACGAACACCACGTCGATGTCTCGCTCCTTCGCGAAGACCGTGGCCTCATCGGCCGCTGGGACGTGCATCGCATCGAACAGCCACAGCGGCCAGAGGTCGTGGCGCTTCGCCCCGCAGTAGGCGAGCTTCTCCGGCATCTCGAGGTCCCGGCTGTAGGCCGTGCTGTGATAGAGGATGTGGTCGTAGGCGTGCAGGTAGGCGAAGTCCCGGTCGTACGCGGCCATCGGGCCATCGGCGATGCGCAGCACCTTGTAGACGTCGAGCAGCCGCAGGAGCTCGGGATGGTACGGCGGGCAGGCGTCCACCACGATCGCGTCGGCCCGGACCTCGTCGAGCAGCGCGCGGAAGTCCCGGTAGAGCGCCATGAGGCCCGGGTGGCGCGCGTAGTAGAGGTTGTCGAGCAGCTGCGCGCGCAGGTACAGCGAGGGGTCCAGGTACGGGTCGTGGTTGAAGGGAACGAGCTCGAGATCCGGAGTCGATGCCGCGGCGATCTCGCGCTGCCAATACTCGGCCTCGTAGCCCCGCTTGTTGAAGGAGTACACGACCCTCACGGCGCAGCGCTCCGCCGCCGCATCTCGAGCACGAGCATCGGGCACAGGGAGGGGATATCCACGGGCTGGAGGAGCCCCAGACCGTTCGCGAGCCAGAGGAGACCGCGCGTTCCCCGCCCGGGCCACCGGCGTTCGAGGCTGACGGTCCAGGGCGACGGCCGTCCATAGGGGTAGGCCCGGCAGGACTCGACGAGGTCGCGCGGGACGAGCGCGAGCATGCCGGCCTCGCTCATGATCTCGAGGTTGTGGATCCGCAGGTTGTCCGGGTCCACGCGCCGCTGGAGGCGACCGTAGAGGCCTCCGTAGTGCGGCACCGCGAGGATGCAGCGCCCCCCGGGCGCCACCAACGCCAAGTGGCACCGTACCGCCTCGCGCGGGTCATCGAAGTGCTCCACCAGCCCGATGCTGTAGACGAGGTCGAAGCTCCCCTCGGCAAAGCTGTTGCCGAACAGGTCCTCGCAGCGCAGGTCGGCGTCGATCCCTAGCGCGGCAAACAGCCTGCGCGCCTCCGCGACTCCGTTCTCCGAGTAGTCGAGCCCGGCGACGGTCGCCCCCAGCCTGCCGGCCACGTAGGCGAGGTGCTTGCCGGGAGCGAATCCGATCTCGAGCACCCGTCCGCCCCGGGGCACGCGCGCGGCGAGCAGGCGCAGGATGTTGGCGGTGCCGACGTTGAGCCGCGACGGCAGCCGATGGCGCACCTGCCCGGCATGGGTCCCGTCCCAGAAGGCACGGGTGGTCTTCGCCCCGGCGGTCATCGCACCGGGGCGCTCGCGCGGCGCGAGCGCAGGACGAAGTTCTGGCTGGGCAGCCAGTCCCGGTTCCTGTACACGTTCAGCACCTCGAAATGGGGCGTGAAGCGCCGGACCAGGTCGCGGACGCGAAAGCCCCGCATACCCACCTCCCAGTAGTGCTGTCCCTGCATATAGCGGGGCGTGACGCCATCCGGGCGGGCCGCGTAGTTGAAGAGATCGACTACCAGGGAGAGGTCGAGCCCCTTGAAGCCGGGGATCAGGCGCAGCTGCGCGTGGCGTCCATGCACCGGCAGGTACACGAGCGCGTGCTCGGCCACCCGTGCCAGCTCCTCGAGCGCCCGCGGCAGGTAGGCGAGCGGCAGGTGCTCGAGCACGTGCGAGGCCACCACCGCATCGAAGCTGCGGTCGGCGAAGGTGCCGAGGTCGTGCACGCTGCCGATCATGTCGGGCCTGAAAGTCTCGTCCACGTCGACGGTGGTCACGTCCAGTCCGCGCCAGCGCAGGACCTGGACGTCCAGGCCCTGCCCGGGCCCGACCACCAGCACCCGCTGATAGCCCGGCAGACTTTGCAGATCCCGGTACTCGTAGTAGGCGTTGACGAAATTCGACAGGTTCAGCTGCCTGAACCACTCCTGGCGGTCCCCGGGCATCAGCCCCGGCCGCAGCTCCTCGCCGGCGCGGACCTCACTCATCGGCAAGCCTCTTCGCCTCGCGCCGGCCTGGGGGGGGCGCGGATGCCCTCGGCTCGGCGATTACGTTGATGGAGAAGCCCAGGTTCTCGTCCCGCTCGGGCAGGAGGGCGCGGATCTCGGCGAGGCTCGCGAACTCGCCCCCCAAGCGAGTGTCGAGGAAGCGATAGTCGAGCTCCTCGAGCAGCCGCAGCGGATTGCGGCCCGGGTCCGCGAAGTGCCACGCCCCCACCTCCGTGAGGACCACCGGGCGGTAGACCCGCAGGAGGCCTCCTGCCCCCTGCAGGACGGGGAACTCGTTGCCGTCCACGTCCAGCTTGATCAGGTCGAGCCGCTGGAGGTCGCGCCCCTGGGCCCAGTCGTCGGCGCGCACGAAGTCGACCGTCTCGTGCACCGCCCCGCCGCTCCCGTCCGTGCGCCAACTCGCCCGCACCGTCATCGACTGGGCCGCCCGCGTGTGCTCGGCGAGCGCCACACGGAAGGCCTCCACGTGCGCGAACCCGTTCAACGCGATGTTGCGCACCAGCTTGTCGTAGGCGTAGGTGGTCGGCTCGAAAGCGTACACGCGCCCCCCGGGACCCACCAGGCGCGCGATCCGCAGCGCGTGCGCCCCCACGTTCGCGCCGATGTCGAGCGCCGTCCAGCCGCTGCGGCAGTAACGTTCGATGGCCGCGGTCACCTCGGGCTCGTAGCGCCCGAGGTACAGACAGGCGTCGACCATCTCCCCGAGATCGAGGTCATAGCGGATCCCGTCCACGGTGGCGAGCACCCGTCTGCCGCGTACGAGCCACAGGAAGGCCTTGAGGTACGCCTCTCGAGCCGTGCGGGAGCCCGTCCGGCTCCACAGGGCCGTTCCCATCTGCACCAGCAGCGACCTTGCCGTTGCCTTCACGTCGCTTCTCCCGTGGAACTACGCACGTGCGGCTCCTCGCCCAGGCGGCCGGCGCCGGCCGTCTCGGCCGGGCCCGGACCCTCAGCCGGCATGCGACTCGCCGCTGGCGTGGATGGCCAGACCGAGTCTACGGACGATCGCCAGGATCGCCGCCAGCGCCAAGCACCACGACAGCAGGTACGCCATGGCGAGACCCTCCGCACCGGCCCGTGGGACAAGCCACAGTGCGAGGAGCACGAAGGCGCCGTCGCGCGGCAGACTCACCGCGAACAGCGACAGCCACATGCGCCCCTGGCTCTGCACGCTCTGGTAGGCCGCCACGGAGAGGGATTCGGGCACCGTGGAGAAGAGGAGCAGGCCGAGGACCCTCGCGCCGTCGGCAAAGGCCGGCCCGAAGGCGCGGAGGAGCACGGGAGCGGCCGCGAACGTGAGCCCCGCGGCGACGGCGGCGAGCGCGAACGTTGCGCCGAGGTTGAACCAGTACACACGCCGGTAGCCGTGCTGGTCGCGGGCGCCGCGGCGCTCGTTGAGGAGCGAGGTCCCCACCGTGTTGAACAGCAGCGGCAGCATAAGCACCGCGGCACGCAGGGCTCCGGCCGCACCGTAGACGCCGAGCTTTGCATAGCCTTGGGGCTGCTGGGCGAGGATCAAGTTGCCCAGCCACAGCGCGGGCATGGCGCTCAGGCCGCCCAGCGCCGCGAGCAGCGTGAAGCGCCAGAGCACCTCGCGCGGCCCCGCGAGGGCGCGTGCGCTGGGCTCGAGACCGTGATGCCGCAGGGCCCGTGCAAGAGCCCTGGAGTACACCCACCACCGCACGCTCGCCGACAACGCCAGCGCCCCGGTGGCACCCGCAAGGCCCCAGAGCCACGTCGAGCCGCTCACCAGCGCCACGTGCAGGAGGGCCACGATCAGGGCCGCCCGGGCCATGGCCGGATAGGCCTCCAGGCCCGCGAGGGCGCCGGTCTGGTAGCCGTTCACCACGGTGAACAGCACGTAGCCCGCGGCCAGCACCAGCTCGCGCGTCAGGCCGGCGTCCTGAAACACCTGCTCGGCCACCACAGGGGAGGCGAGCAGCAGCCCGCCGGCGGCGACCACGCCGCTCACGATAGCCACGCCGAGACACATGCCGAGCACGCGCTCAGCAGCGGCCGGGTCGGAGCGCCGGAACTCCGCCGCGTACTTGGTCGCAGTCAGGCCCGTCGCGAGCCCCGCCACCGCGCTCAGCGTCGCGACGGTGCTGAAGACAAGATTGAACTGGCCGAAGGCCTCGCGCCCGAGGAGATTGGCGACGACCACCTGCCCGACCAGCACGCTGGCCTGCATGAAGGCGGTCGCGGCGCCGTTGCCGAGGACCCCGCGCCGGAGCCGCTGCCCGAGCCCCGGCCCGATCGACGCCTCCTCGGCCCTTCGCGTCCAGGCGCGCCAGCCCCCCTGGGGCAGTGCCTCCATCGGCTCAGTCCACGAACTCGCGAAACCAAAGCTCGAGCGTCAGGAGGGCCCAGAGGCGACTACTCCAGTCCCGGCTCCCCTCCCGGTGCTGCCTCAGCAGCATCGAGACGAACCGCGGTTGAAACAGGCCACGACGACGAAACACCTCGTCTGTGAGCGTACCCCTGAGGGTCTCCCACAGCTCCGTGCGCAGCCAGAGCGCCAGAGGGATCCCGAATCCAGTTTTCTTCTTTGCCAGCACCTCGGCCGGCAACCACTCTGCAGCAGCCTCTTTCAGGATCAGCTTGCCGCCGGTGTCGTCGCGCTTCCACCTGCTCGGTATACGAGCCGCGAACTCCACCAACTCGTGGTCTAACAGAGGGCAGCGAACCTCCAAACTGTTGGCCATAGACGCAACATCTGTCTTGGTCATCAGACAGTCCGGGAGATAGTTCGTCAGGTCATGCCTCGTCATCCACGTCAGCGAGTCGTCACCGACCAACCATTCGGGTGACTGGTCCCGCCACTGCCACCTTCCCTCTCTGGACAGCGCCGCGAACTGCGGCGCGTAGAGGGACTCCCGCTCGTCGTCCTTGAAGAACGCCGTCTGCATGCGGTAGCGCTCATGAAGATCGGCGGAGACCATCGCCAGCCCGCGCCGCACGCGCGATAGCCGGCGTTCATATGGGAGCGCACCCAACCCTCGTGCGAGCCATCCAGCGAGCCGCCGAAGCGGGCCACTTCCGGGAAGATCTGCCGCGGCCCAACGCTGGGTCGCTGCGTAATGCTCATACCCCCCGAAGCTCTCGTCGCCTCCGTCACCGGTCAACGCGACGGTGACGTCAGCGCGCGCCATTCGGGACACACAGAAGGTAGGGATGGCCGACGAGTCTGCAAACGGCTCGTTGTAGTGGCGAACAAGCGTCGTGACGAGATCGCCCAGTTCAGGGCGAAGCACGAGCTCATGGTGGTCCGTAGCGTACCGCCGAGCCACCATGCGAGCATAAGACAACTCATTGAACTCCGCCTCTTCGAACCCGATTGAGAAAGTCTTGACACGCTCCGACGTCTCGCTCGCCATCAGCGCCACGACGAGTCCCGAATCGATTCCGCCGCTCAAGAACGCACCGAGCGGCACGTCCGAGATCATTCGGATCCGCACAGCTTCCCGGA
Organism: uncultured Ectothiorhodospiraceae bacterium; assembly: GCA_937867305.1. Lineage (GTDB taxonomy): Bacteria > Pseudomonadota > Gammaproteobacteria > JAABTG01 > JAABTG01 > JAGNLM01. Next base: position 14,844 of record CALMKJ010000078.1, read on the forward strand.
TACGCTGCCGCAGTTCCTCTAGCAGATCGTCACGGGTCCGGGCTGGGTCGATCGACGGCCCAGGTGGCTGCCAGTAACGCACCACCTCCAACTGACCGCCGCGGCCGCACACCGCGTAGTGCCCCGCGGGAAGTTTCCGGATTCCCTTGAAGGCGGTCAGCGGGCTTGGTACGTACTGCCTCTGTAGGTATGCGTCGATTGCTGCGTAATTGGGCGCAACACTCACCCCTGGTGCCGCGGTGATCGCCTTGATCTCCGAACCAAAGGTCAACGACCCTGCCGTCACCGCGTAGTAGAGCGGCTTCTTCCCCAGCCTATCTCGCGCCAGAAACAAACGTGCTCGCGGCGCGTCCCAGATAGCGAACGCGAACATGCCTTTGAGGTGTTGGACACAGCGTTCCCCATACTCCTCGTACAGATGAACCAACACCTCAGTATCCGACACCGTGCGAAAACGGTGTCCCCGCAACTCAAGGTCACGGCGGATCTCGCGGAAGTTGTAGATCTCGCCATTAAACACCACCCAAACGGTTCCGTCCTCGTTCGACAGCGGCGGGACCGCAGCGTCGGAAAGGTCGATGATGGCGAGCCTGCGCTGCCCCAGACCTACTCCCTCGCCTAAGTAGAGGCCCTCAGCGTCCGGCCCGCGGTGCGTCAACGTCGCGCACATCGCGCGCAGGGCTTCCCGCTCTACCGGGAGTCCGCGAAAGTCGAGTCGTCCCGTTATGCCACACATGACTCGATGGGTGCCGACACTGGACGTGGATCGACGTACATCTTAAGCGGCGGGCGCCGCCACAGGCGTCGCAGGAGGACGACCTAATGCAGGCGACGCACTCCGAACGGCCACCCACAGCCCTGCGAGTCCCACCCCGACCAGGGTTGCCAGGGCGACGACCAGTAGACGAGAGGGGCCCGAGGGGTACACCGACCTCGCTGCCAAAGCCAGCGCCTTCGTGGCCTGAAGACTCGCCTGCTTCGATTGGAGAGTCGCGCGTTCGCCCTCCAGTACCCTGCGGCTCGTGGCGTTGGCAGCGATCTGTCGGAGGACCGCGTCGCGCTTACCGGGTAGCTCCACGTCCAATCGCTCTCGTAGCTCGCGGGCGCGAGACTCGTACTGGGTAGCCATGGAGTTGAGAAGCAAGGCGCCAGCGCCCTCTATTTCCCCCTCCTCCTTGGTCACGGCCCGCCCTTGCCACTCCGTGATCTGGTCGAGCAGCGCCTTCGACCGGGCCTGCTCCTCCAGAAGCCTCGTCTCCCTCTGCGCCAGACGCTCCGCATCTGCACGCAGCATCGCGTCCTCCGCGTCCACGCTCTGCAGCCGCGCAGTGACGCCCTCGATGGATGACAGCAACCCGAGACGCGCCGAGTCGGTGACTCCGGAGTGCTCCTTGCGGACCATCTCGACCAGGGCGGCATGAAGGTCCGAGATCGAACCCGCGTCCGATGGACGACCACGGCTCTGAAGCAATATCAGGTAGGTGCCTCTCGGCGTCAGAACCTCCACCCCCGGAGGCGAGCGCCCGCCGTCAGTGAATTCCGGGTGCTGCTGGGCAGCTATAGGAATGTAGGTGTTCACGAGCTTTGCCTGAACACTGAGGGGGTCCTCGATGTAGACGGGTCGGCCGTCACGATCGACGCTTAATGAGCCGATGGCGAGTGTCGTGCTATATGTGAACGTTCGAGGCAGAAGCGCAGCCGCCACCGCGCCAAGCAGAAAACAGATGCTCACGATAGCAGTCGCTGGACGCTTGTGGGCTCGAAGGGTCTCCGCGAGCCCGTTCAGGGTCACCGTATTACGGTCCATGATTTCAGTTTTTTCCACTTCGGATAGCCCTCGTAGATCCGTCGGCACAGGCACGGGTGTGTCGCTGCCGAACGTCCTCACCTGAAGGACCCAGCTACTGGCCGAGCGCCGAGGCGTTGACCGGTCGACCCTACTGACCTTTCAAAACGCCCCGAGGTCTCTGAAGGCTTGGCAATCAGGGCTAGGAGACTCACGGTACCTACGCGTCGTCATGTGAGCCTTCGGCTGACGGGCGAGGCGTCGGAGCTTTCTGTGCCTTGGCTCACAAGAAGTGCCGCTTTTTGTCGGTGCACCTTACATGTGTAAGTCGCAGGGTATCAGCCTGAGCCCAACCAACCGCATGATTTTCCTTGGAAAGGTACGTCCTGGCAAGGAGTGTGCTTCATAGGGTTGCGCCACGAGAATTTGGACAGCGTCCCTTGGAGGCTAACGAAATGTATAGGTACAGAATTCCCAGCATCAGCGCTGCCAGCGCTGCGCTGACGGCTTCACTGCTCTTGGTGGCGCCGGTCGGGGCCAATGCCGCTAATCTAGCACTCAGCGCCAATGGCGGGGTAGCTAGCCAGTCCAGCACCTTGGATTTCACCATCCCGGGAACGGCATCGAAAGCGATTGACGGCAACGTCAGCGGCGACTACTTCGCGGGTTCAGTCACGGCGACGAACGCCGACCTTGGTGCCTGGTGGCAGGTAGACCTTGCGGGCATTGGCTCTATTTCAGACGTGGTGGTCTTTAACCGGACCGACTGCTGTGGAGACAGGCTGAGCCCATTCAATCTCGAACTGCTGCTTGGAGCGAACATCGTTCAATCGTTCAGCAGTCAGACGTTCGCCGCCGACATTTCGGGAACAAACGTGGCCGGCATGACTTTCGAGATTGGTGGAACCGTCGCCGACGCAGTGCGCATCCAGCTGGGTGGCACTAACTGGCTGAGCTTGGCAGAAGTTCAGGTGAACGGTACCCAACTGCCGCCAATGCACACTCCGCTGCCGGCTGCCGTTTGGCTCATGGGTTCGGCACTTGCGGGACTTGGGGCGATTGCCAGGCGCCGCCGGCAGACCTGACGTCGCGCGGCAGGAAGATTTCGGATACCCAGGGTGGACGTCGGTCCATCCCGGGTATCTCAGTTCTTAGCGTCTGGAGGGCGAGGCCCTCAGGACCCACAGGATTCGATCTGCCCCACCGGCATCTGCACCCGGGTCGCCTGACCGACCACGTCGAGCAGCACCACCACCCGCTCCTTGCTGGAGCGGGCCTGGAAGATCCCCTCGTAGCCAGCCATGGGGCCTTCGGCGATCCGTACCCGGTCGCCGGGCTTGAAGTCAGGGGTCTCGAACTGCTGGATGCCGCTGTCGTCGTCGCGGGACCTCAGCGCGGCGATCAGGCGGTCCGGCACCTGGGCCGGCAGGTCGCCGAAGCGCACCAGGGCGGACACCCCGAGGGTCGAGCGGATCGGCCCCCAGTTGTCGGTCTGGTCGCTCAGGTGGATGAAGAGATAGCGCGGGAACATCGGCTCCACCAGGCTGACGTACTGGCCCTGGCGGCGCCGACGGGTGCGGATGAGCGGCAGGTAGGTCTCGTAGCCCTGCC
>CALMKJ010000079.1 GCA_937867305.1 uncultured Ectothiorhodospiraceae bacterium
GAGAGGGTCCTACTCGCTGGCGAACACGTCCACGCCCTTTTCGTCCATCATCTCGAGGGCCCGTCCACCCCCGCGCGCAACGCAGGTGAGCGGGTCCTCGGCGATGATCACGGGCAGGCCGGTCTCCTCCATCAACAGCCGGTCGAGGTCGCGCAGGAGCGCGCCGCCACCGGTGAGCACCATCCCGCGCTCGGCCACGTCCGCCCCCAGCTCGGGAGGGGTCTGCTCGAGCGCGGTCTTCACCGCGCTCACGATCCCGGACAGGGGCTCCTGGAGGGCCTCCAGGATCTCGTTGCTGTTCAGCATGAAGCTGCGGGGCACACCCTCGGCCAGGTTGCGGCCGCGGACCTCGATCTCCCGCAGCTCGTTCCCCGGGTAGGCCGACCCGATCTCGTGCTTCACGCGCTCGGCCGTCGCCTCACCGATGAGGCTGCCGTAGTTGCGGCGCACGTAGTTGATGATGGCCTCGTCGAAACGGTCGCCCCCGATACGGACCGAGGCGGCGTAGACGATGCCGTTCAGGGAGATGACCGCGACCTCCGTGGTGCCGCCGCCGATGTCCACCACCATTGAGCCGCTCGCCTCGCTCACCGGCAGACCCGCGCCGATGGCCGCGGCCATGGGCTCCTCGATCAGGTAGACCTCGCGCGCCCCGGCCCCGCCGGCGGATTCCCGGATCGCCCGGCGCTCCACCTGGGTCGAGCCGCTCGGCACGCCCACCAGCACCCGCGGGCTCGGCCGCAGGAAGCGATTCGCGTGCACCTTGTGGATGAAGTGCTGGAGCATCTTCTCCGTCACGGTGAAGTCCGCGATGACGCCGTCGCGCATCGGCCGGATCGCCGTGATGTGGCCCGGCGTGCGCCCGAGCATGCGTTTCGCGTCGTTGCCGACCGCAGCGATCGTCTTGGCGCCGCCGGGGCCCCGCTCGTGGCGGATGGCCACCACGGAGGGCTCGTTCAGGACGATGCCCTGGCCCCGCACGTAGATGAGCGTGTTGGCGGTGCCGAGATCGATCGAAAGGTCGTTGGAGAAGAAACCCCTGAGGCTCTTGAGAAACATAGGACGGGTCCGGGCAGTGGGCCGATAGTGCAGGAAGAGGCGATATAATGCGCGGGTGGGTCGCCTGACAACGGTCCGTCGTCAGCCGGCGCGGGAGCCCAATACTCTATCAGCGGCCATTTTTGCCGGCAACCCGGCCACCGTCGAAAGCCCGGACATACCCCTATGCCCCTCAGTGGAAAGGACGTCGAGAACATCGCCCACCTGGCCCGGCTCGCCCTGGCCGAAGAGGACATCCCCCGCTACGTCCGGGAGCTCTCGAGCATCCTGAACCTCGTGGAGCAGCTGCAGCGCGTGGACACGGAGGGCGTGCCGCCCATGGCCCACCCCCTGGATGCCCACCAGCGCCTGAGACCCGACGCGGTGACCGAGACGGACCAGCGCGAGCTCTTCCAGTCCACGGCCCCCCTGACCGAGGCCGGGCTCTACCTCGTGCCCCGCGTCATCGAATAGAGGGCGGCGGCACAGTCCGGCGGGACGTGCCGCCGGACCGTGCCCGGGGAAGCCGCCCGGAGCCGGCGCAAGACCGATGATTCAATCTGCTGGAGTCTGGTAAGACCCGAATGCACAACCGTTCCATAGCCGAGATTGCCGCCGCCCTGGACCGCCGGGAGGTCTCCAGCGAGGAGCTCACCCGCCACTTCCTCGGGCGCATCGCCCGGTTGGACGGGCAGCTCAACAGCTTCGTCACGGTCACCGGGGAGCAGGCCCTGAGCCAGGCCCGCGAGGCCGACCGCCGCCGCGCGGCCGGCGCGGCGGGCCCGCTCACCGGGATCCCGATGGCCCACAAGGACATCTTCTGCACCCTGGGCGTGCGCACCTCCTGCGGGTCGCGCATGCTCGACCCCTTCGTCGCCCCGTACGACGCCACGGTCGTGGAGCGCGTGGCGGCGGCGGGCATGGTGACGCTCGGCAAGACCAACATGGACGAGTTCGCGATGGGCTCGTCGAGCGAGACCAGCTTCTACGGGCCCGTGCGCAACCCCTGGGACCCGGGGCGGGTGCCCGGCGGGTCCTCCGGCGGCTCGGCCGCCGCGGTGGCCGCCCGCCTCGTCCCCGTCGCCACAGGCACCGACACGGGGGGGTCCATCCGCCAGCCCGCCGCCCTCACCGGGCTCACGGGCCTGAAGCCCACCTACGGACGGGTCTCCCGGTACGGGATGGTGGCCTTCGCCTCGAGCCTGGACCAGGGCGGGCCGTTTGCCCGCAGCGCCGAGGACGCGGCCTGGCTCCTCTCGGCCATGGCCGGCTTCGACCCACGGGATTCCACCAGCCTCGACCGGCCGGTGGACGACTACGTGGGGGCCCTCGAGGCGCCGCTCGACGGCCTCAGGGTGGGGCTGCCGAAGGAGTACTTCGGCGAGGGGCTCGACCCCCGCGTGAGCGCGGTGGTGGAGGCGGCGGTGCGCGAGCTCGAGGGGCTCGGGGCACGGGTGCGGGAGGTGAGCCTGCCGAACAGCTCCCTCGCGGTCCCCGTCTACTACGTGGTGGCCCCGGCCGAGTGCTCCTCGAACCTCTCCCGCTACGACGGCGTGCGCTACGGCCACCGCTGCGCGGAGCCGAAGGGCCTCGAGGACCTCTACAAGCGCTCGCGCTCCGAGGGCTTCGGGGCCGAGGTGAAGCGCCGGATCATGATCGGCACCTACGCCCTGTCGGCGGGCTACTACGACGCCTATTACCTCAAGGCGCAGCAGGTCCGCCGCCTGATCGCCGACGACTTCCGCCGGGCGTTCGCGGAGGTCGACGTGCTGGTGGGCCCGACCTCCCCATCGACCGCCTTCCGGCTCGGCGAGAAGACGAGCGACCCGGTGCAGATGTACCTCTCGGACATCTACACCATCGCCGTCAACCTCGCGGGGCTGCCTGCAATCGCCTTGCCCGCCGGCTTCGTCGACGGGCTGCCGGTGGGCCTGCAGGTGATCGGCGACTACTTCTCGGAGGCCCGGCTCCTGAACGTCGGCCACCGCTACCAGCAACTCACGGACTGGCACCAGCGCGTGCCGCCGGGATTCGAGTGACACACATGGACTGGGAAACCGTCATCGGGCTCGAGATCCACGCCCAGCTCGCCACGCGCAGCAAGATCTTCTCGGGCGCGTCCACCGCCTTCGGCGCCGAGCCGAACACCCAGGCCTGCGCCGTGGACCTCGGGCTGCCGGGCGTGCTCCCGGTGCTCAACGAGGGCGCCGTGCGCATGGCCGTGAAGTTCGGGCTCGCCGTCGGCGCCGAGGTCGCGCGCCGCTCCGTCTTCGCGCGCAAGAACTACTTCTACCCCGACCTGCCCAAGGGCTACCAGATCAGCCAGTACGAGCTGCCCGTGGTGGCAGGCGGGCACCTCGACATCGAGCTCGAGGACGGCAGCACGAAGCGGGTCGGCATCACCCGGGCGCACCTGGAGGAGGACGCCGGGAAGTCGCTGCACGAGGACTTCCACGGGCTCACCGGGATCGACCTGAACCGTGCCGGCACGCCGCTGCTGGAGATCGTCTCCGAGCCGGACCTGCGCTCCCCCCGCGAGGCGGTGGCGTACATGAAGCGGCTGCACGCCCTGGTGCGCTATCTGGAGATCTGCGACGGCAACATGCAGGAAGGCTCCTTCCGCTGCGACGCCAACGTCTCCGTGCGCCCGCGGGGGCAGTCGACCTACGGCACCCGCGCCGAGATCAAGAACCTGAACTCCTTCCGCTTCGTGGAGCGGGCGATCCAGTACGAGGTCGAGCGCCAGATCACGCTGCTCGAGTCGGGCGGTACGGTCCAGCAGGAGACGCGCCTGTACGACCCCGACCGGGGGGAGACGCGGCCCATGCGCAGCAAGGAGGAAGCGAACGACTACCGCTACTTCCCCGACCCCGACCTGCTGCCGCTCGTCCTGGAGGAGTCCTTCGTCGAGGAGGTGAAGGCGACGCTGCCCGAGTTGCCGGACGCCCGCAAGGCCCGCTTCACCCGGGACTACGGACTGTCGCCCTATGACGCCGGGGTGCTCACCGCGACCCGCGAGATGGCGGACTTCTACGAGTCCACCCTGCGGGCCGCCGGGGGGGAACCGAAGATCGCCGCCAACTGGGTCATGGGCGAGCTCTCCGGCGCCCTCAACAAGGGCAGTCTCGAGGTCACGGCGAGCCCGGTGGGCCCCGAGGCCCTGGGCGGGCTGCTGCGCCGGATCGCCGACGGGACCATCTCCGGGAAGATCGCGAAGGAGGTCTTCGAGGCGATGTGGGCCGGTGAAGGCGACGCCGAGGCCATCATCGAGCGACGGGGCCTGCGCCAGGTCACGGACACCGGCGCCATCGAGCGCCTGGTGGACCAGGTCATGGCCGCCAACCCCGAGCAGGTCGCCGGCTACCGCGCGGGCAAGGACAAGCTCCTGGGGTTCTTCGTCGGCCAGGTCATGAAGGTCTCGGGGGGCAAGGCCAACCCCGGCCAGCTGAACGAGATCCTCAAGCGCAAGCTCGCGCCCCGGTAACCCCGGACAACGGAAGCCCGTCAACCCCCGTCAAGGGGGTTCCTTGACCCCCGAAACGCAGAGGCCGGGCATTGCCCGGCCTCTCGAGACTTCGCGTCACCGTCTGGCTCAGCTGGCGGGCTGCTCCGCCGCCACCTCCGGGCGGTCGACCAGCTCGACCAGGGCCATCGGGGCGTTGTCGCCGGCGCGGTAGCCGATCTTCAGGATCCGCAGGTAGCCGCCGGGACGCGCCCGATAGCGCGGCCCCAGCTCGTTGAAGAGCTTGGTCACCACCTCCCGGTCCCGCAGGCGGGCAAACGCCAGCCGACGGTGGTGCACGCTGTCCTCCTTGGCCATCGTGATCAGGGGCTCGGCGATGCTGCGGAGCTCCTTGGCCTTCGGCAGGGTCGTGCGGATCAACTCGTGCCGGAACAACGACGCGCTCATGTTGCGGAACATGGCCCGCCGGTGGGCACCGGTACGGCTCAGCGCTCGGCCACTGTTACGGTGTCGCATGGGAATCGTTCCTGATGCTGGTTTCGAAGCCCGAGCCGCTCACGCGCTCAGTCCCCGGAATCCTTTTCGTAAAGCCCCACGGGGGGCCAGTTCTCGAGCCGCATCCCGAGGGACAGGCCGCGCGAGGCCAGCACGTCCTTGATTTCGGTCAGCGACTTCTTACCGAGGTTCGGCGTCTTGAGCAGCTCCACCTCGGTCCTCTGAATCAGGTCACCGACGTAGAAGATGCCCTCGGCCTTGAGGCAGTTCGCCGAACGAACCGTCAGCTCCAGGTCGTCCACCGGGCGCAGCAGGATCGGGTCGACACCGGGCTGGCTGCCCAGCTCCGGCATCGCCGGCTTCGCCTCCCCGCTCAGGTCGACGAACACCGACAGCTGATCCTGCAGCACGCGCGAGGCACGCCGTACCGCATCCTCCGGCTCGATGGTCCCGTTGGTCTCGAGCTCGATCACCAGACGGTCCAGATCGGTGCGCTGCTCGACGCGCGCGTTCTCCACCGCGTACGACACCCGGCGCACCGGACTGAAGGAGGCATCCAGCAGCAGCTTCCCGATGGGGCGGTCCGCAGACTGCTCGCTCAAGCGTACCGCGGCGGGCTGATAGCCACGGCCCCGGACCACCTTCAGGGTCATCGACAGCTGGCCGGCCTTCGTCAGGTGCGCGATCAGGTGATCGGGGTTGACGATCTCCACGTCGTGGTCGAGCGCGATGTCGCTCGCCCGGACCTCCCCCGGCCCCTTCTTGCTCAGGGACAGCGTCGCCTCGTCCCGGGCGTGCATCTTGATCGCAAGCCCCTTGAGGTTCAGCAGGATCTCCGTCACGTCCTCCTGCACACCCTCGATGGTGGTGTACTCGTGCAGGACGTTGTCCACATCCACCTCGACCACCGCAGCCCCCGGGATCGAAGACAGCAGGACGCGGCGCAGCGCATTGCCGAGCGTGTGGCCGAACCCCCGCTCGAGGGGCTCCACCGCAAGCTTCGACACATGCCCGCCAAGCGGCTTCACCTCGACCAGACGCGGTCTGAGGAGCTCTGTCAGATTCGACTGCATCGCACGTCTCCGGGCTGGCGCCTACTTGGAGTACAACTCGACCACGAGGTGCTCGTTGATCTCCGACGGCAAGTCGCTGCGATCCGGAACGTTCTTGAAGACCCCTTTCAACTCCTTGGGGTCCACGTCCACCCATTCCGGGAAGCCGCGCTGTTGGGCCATCTGCATGGCCGCCTGGATCCGCAACTGCTGGCGCGCACGCTCGGACACCGCCACCACGTCGTTCGGACGCACCTGGAACGAGGGGATGTTGAGCTTGCGCCCGTTCACCGTGATCCCGTTGTGCCGGACCAGCTGGCGCGCCTCGGTACGCGAGGCCGCGAAGCCCATCCGGTGCACGACGCAGTCCAGCCGGCTCTCGAGGAGCTTCAGCAGGTTCTCGCCGGTCGAGCCCTTGCGCTGGTCGGCCTCGGCGTAGTAGCGGCGGAACTGCCGCTCCAGCATCCCGTAGACCCGCCGCAGCTTCTGCTTCTCGCGCAGCTGGGAGGCGTAGTCCGACACCCGCGTGCGACGCTGCCCGTGCTGCCCCGGGGGAAAGCCCCGCGACTCGAACGGACACTTGCTCGTGAAGCACTTCTCCGCCTTGAGGAAGAGCTTCGCGCCCTCCCGACGGCACAAGCGACACTTCGCTCCGATGTACCTGGCCAAGCTCGCCTCCTGCCTCAGACGCGGCGCTTCTTCGGGGGACGAACCCCGTTGTGGGGGATCGGGGTCACGTCTGAAATGCTGGTCACGCGGAAACCGGCGTTGTTGAGCGCCCGCACCGCGGCGTCGCGCCCAGGGCCGGGCCCCTTGACCCGCACCTCCACGTTCTTCATCCCGTATTCCTTCACCACCTGACCCACGCGGTCCGCGGCCACCTGAGCGGCGAAGGGCGTGCTCTTGCGCGAGCCGCGGAAACCGCTGCCCCCCGAGGTCGCCCACGCCAGCGTGTTGCCCTGTCGGTCGCTGATCGTGATGATGGTGTTATTGAAGGACGCGTGGACGTGCGCCACGCCGTCCACCACGTTCTTCTTGACCTTCTTGCGAGTGCGTGCCGCCGCCTTAGGCTTCACCATACCGGAAACTCACCCCGTCTACTTCTTGATCATCCGGCGCGGACCCTTGCGGGTGCGCGCGTTGGTCCGAGTACGCTGGCCCCGCACCGGCAGCCCGCGGCGGTGGCGGATCCCCCGGTAACACCCGAGGTCCATCAGACGCTTGATACTCATGGAGACTTCGCGCCGCAGGTCACCCTCGACCGGGAATCTCCCGACCTCGGCGCGCAGCCGGTCGAGCTCCTCTTCCGAGAGCTCCCTCAGCTTGCGCGCCGGCTCGATGCCGGCCCGCTCGCAGATGAGCCCGGCGCGGGTGTGCCCGATGCCGAAGATGTAGGTCAACGCGATCCGCGTGTGCTTGTTCGCGGGAAGGTTGATGCCAGCGATACGGGCCATCTGCCCCTCTCTCCTGTGTGTACGGACGCCCGCGGAAAGCGGGAAAGTGTACCGCGTTAGCGCCCTTCGTTCAAACCCTTACTGCCTGACGGCTCAACCCTGCCGCTGCTTGTGCTTCGGGTCCGAGCAGATCACCCGGACCACGCCCTTGCGACGGATGATCTTGCACTTGCGGCAGACCTTCTTGACCGATGCCCTGACTTTCATTGCTGCGCCTCCCGCACCGGCCGCCTAGCGTGGCGCCCCGACGCGTCCGAAACCTCTCAGGTTGGCCTTCTTCAGAAGGCCCTCATACTGGTGAGACATCAGGTGCGCCTGGACCTGCGCCATGAAGTCCATCACCACCACCACCACGATCAGGAGCGAGGTGCCACCGAAATAGAACGGCACGTTCCAGTTCAGGATCATGAACTCCGGCAGCAGACACACCGCCACCAGGTAGATCGCCCCCGCGAGCGTCAGCCGGCTCATCACCCCGTCGACGTAGCGCGCCGTCTGGTCGCCCGGCCGGATCCCGGGAATGAACGCCCCCGACTTCTTCAGGTTCTCCGCCGTCTCCTTCGGGTTGAACACGAGGGCGGTGTAGAAGAACGCGAAGAAGGCAATGGCGATCGTGTAGATCAGCACGTACAGGGGCTGCCCGGGCGACAGCGTCCCCGCCAGGTCCTTGAGCCAGCCGAACCCGTCCCCCGACCCGAACCAGCTGGCCACGGACGACGGGAACAGGATGATGCTGGACGCGAAGATGGGCGGGATCACGCCCGACATGTTCACCTTCAGCGGCAGGTGGCTGGTCTGGCCCGCGTACATCTTCCGGCCGACCTGGCGCTTTGCGTAGTTCACCGTGATCCGCCGCTGCCCGCGCTCCACGAAGACCACGAAGCCCGTCACCACCAGGATCACCGCGAGGAGCAGGAACACCGTGAGGGTGTGCAGCTCCCCGGTGCGGGCGAGCTCCAACGTGCCCCCGATGGCGCCCGGCAGTCCGGCGACGATACCCGCGAAGATGATCATCGAGATGCCGTTGCCGATGCCGCGCTCGGTGACCTGCTCGCCGAGCCACATCAGGAACATGGTCCCGGTGACCAGGCTGATGACCGCGATCATCCGGAAGCCGAGGCCGGGATCGATCACCACGTGAGCGCCGGCCGCCTGCTGCCCCTCGAGGGCGATGGCCACGCCGAGCGCCTGGAAGGTGGCCAGGCCGACCGTCCCGTAGCGCGTGTACTGATTGATCTTGCGCCGCCCGTGCTCCCCCTCCTTCTTCAGTTGCTCGAGCTTCGGGTGCACCACCGTCAGCAGCTGCAGGATGATGGAGGCCGAGATGTACGGCATGATGCCGAGCGCGAAGAGCGAGAACCGCCGCAGGGCGCCGCCCGAGAACATGTTGAACATGTCCAGGATCGTGCCCCGCTGCTGGTTGAACAGCTCCTGCAGGGCGGCAGGGTCGATCCCCGGCACGGGGATGTGCGCCCCGATGCGGTAGACCACGAGCGCACCCAACAGGAACAGGATGCGCTGCTTGAGCTCGGTCAGCTGACCGAGCTTCGGCACGCCACTACCCGCCCTGATGCGATCCTCGGCCACCGGTGCCTTGCCCCGTCCTAGTCTTCGACCTTGCCGCCGGCCGCCTCGATGGCGGCCCGCGCACCCTTCGTCACCTGCACTCCGCGCAGGGTCACGGCCTTCTCGAGGGTCCCCTTCAGCATCACCTTGGCCCGCAGCGTGCGCGCCGGCACGAGACCGGCGAGCAGCAGCGCTTCCAGGTCGATCACGTCCGCCCTGACCCTGGCGAGGTCACACGACCGGACGTCGGCGACCCGCGGGGCGATGAGGGACTTGAAGCCCGACTTCGGCACCCGCCGCTGCAGCGGCATCTGGCCGCCTTCGAAGCCCGGCCCGAGCTTGTGCCCGGTGCGGGCGTACTGGCCTTTGTGCCCACGCCCGGCAGTCTTGCCGAGCCCGGAACCGATGCCGCGGCCAACCCGCTTGCGCTCGGACTTGGAGCCCGGCGCCGGAGAGAGGGTGTTCAGTCGCATGCTCAGTGCTCCTCGACCTTCAGCAGGTACGCGACCTTCTCGATCATTCCGCGGTTGGCGGCCGTGTCCACGACCAGCGCGGTGCTGTTCAGGCCCCGCAGCCCCAGCCCGCGAACGCAGGCCCGGTGGCTCGCGAGGCGGCCTGCGGTGCTCTTCACCAGCGTGACCCGCAGCTTCCCGGAGGCACCCGTGTCGCTAGTCATGGCTCACCCCGTGATCTCTTCGAGCGTCTTGCCGCGCTTCGCCGCGACCTGCTCCGGCGAGCGCATGTCCAACAGGCCCTTCACGGTGGCCCGCACCACGTTGATGGGGTTCGACGACCCGATGCTCTTCGCGAGCACGTCGCGCACGCCCAACACCTCGAATACCGCGCGCATGGGGCCGCCGGCGATGATGCCGGTACCCTCGGAAGCGGGCTGCATATAAACCCTCGCGGCCCCGTGGCGGGAGGTCGTGGGGTAGAAGAGCGTCGTACCCCGCAGCGGAACCTGCCGCAGGTTCTGGCGCGCCCTCTCCATCGCCTTCTGAATCGCGACGGGCACCTCCCGGGCCTTGCCCCGGCCGAGCCCCACGCGCCCCTTGCCGTCACCCACCACCGTGAGCGCGGTGAAGCCGAACTGGCGGCCGCCCTTCACGACCTTCGCCACCCGGTTCACGGCGACCAGCTTCTCCAGCAGGTCGTCCTGGCTCGGCGCCGCTTCGTAATTCGCCATAACAGTCGAACCTCAGAATTCCAGACCGTGCTCCCGCGCCGCGTCGGCGAGGGCCTTCACGCGGCCGTGGTACTTGAAACCGGAGCGATCGAAGGCCACCGCGGTGATCCCCTTCGCCCGCGCCCGCTCCGCGATGAAGCGGCCGACGACGCGCGCCGCGTCCACGTTGCCGCCGTTTTTGACCTCGGACTTCACCTGCGCGTCGAGCGTGGACGCGCTGACCAGCGTCTCGGAGCCCGCCGGGGTGATGACCTGGGCGTAGATGTGCCGCGGCGTGCGATAGACGCACAGCCGGTAGGACCCGCTCCCCTGGATGCGCACCCGCGTCTTCGCGGCGCGCCGCAGCCGTTCGGCTTTCTTAGCGTGCATGGACGGCGACCCTTACTTCTTCTTGGCTTCCTTACGGACCACGACCTCGTCGGAGTAGCGGACCCCTTTGCCCTTGTAGGGCTCGGGGGGCCGGTACCGGCGGATCACAGCGGCGACCTGCCCCACCTGCTGGCGGTCCGCACCCCGGATCACGATCTCCGTCTGGGTCGGCGTTTCGATGGTGACACCCTCCGGAACCGGAAAGCTCACCGGGTGCGAAAATCCGAGCGTCAGGTTGAGCGCACGGCCCGCAGCCTGGGCGCGATAACCGACGCCGACCAGGTTGAGCTTGCGCTCGAACCCCTTGCTGACGCCGGTGACGATCCCGCTCACGACCGCGCGCGTCGTTCCGGCAAGCGCGTCGGCCCGCGACTCCGGTCCCTTCGGCGCGAAGCTCAGCACGTTGCTGTCGAGCTTGATCTCCACCTCGGGGTGGACGTCGTACTCCAGCTTGCCCTTGGCCCCCTGGACCTTGAGCCGCTGTCCTTCCACCGAGACCTGAACCCCGGCCGGCAGAACCACCGGCTTCTTGGCTACCCGTGACATGTAGACTCCTCCGTCACGCCACGATGCAGATCACTTCGCCACCGTGGCCGGCGGCCCGCGCGGCGCGATCGCTCATCACACCCTGGGGCGTGGACACGATCGTGACACCCAGGCCACCCAGCACCCGCGGCAGCTCGGACTTGCCGGCATAGACCCGGCGCGCCGGGCGGGTGACCCGCTGAAGCGTCGTGATCACCGGACGGCCTTCGTAGTACTTCAAGACGACCGACAGCTCCGGGCGGCCGCCCGCGTCCTCCACGGCGAAGTCCGTGATGTAGCCCTCGTCCTTCAGCACGGCGGCAATCGCCACCTTCTGTTTGGACGACGGCATCGTCACCTTCACCTTGGACGCTGCCTGACCGTTGCGGATCCGCGTCAGCATGTCGCCGATCGGGTCTTGCATGCTCATAGATCTGTACCCCTGCCCGCGCCTTCTCGCCGACGCCCTACCAGCTCGCCTTCACCAGCCCGGGCACGTCCCCGCGCATCGCCGCCTCGCGGAGCTTGTTCCGGCCGAGCCCGAACTTGCGATAAAAACCGTGCGGCCGACCCGTGGCACGGCAGCGGTTGCGGCCGCGCGTCGGGCTCGCGTCCCGCGGCAGCTTCTGCAGCGCAAGCTGCGCCGCCTCGCGCTCACCGGCGCTGATCCGCTCGTCCTTCGCCTTGGTCTTCAGCTCGGCCCGCCGCGCGGCGTACTTCGCCGCCAGCTTCGCCCGCCGCGCGTCCCGGTTGATCATCGACAGCTTGGCCATTGCGTCTGCCCTATCTGCTAGTTCCGGAAGGGAAAGTTGAAGGCGGCGAGAAGCGCCCGCCCCTCTTCGTCGTTCCGGGCGCTGGTCGTGATGGTGATGTCCATCCCGCGCAGCGTATCGATCTTGTCGTAGTCGATCTCGGGAAAGATGATCTGCTCCCGAACACCCATGCTGTAGTTGCCCTGCCCGTCGAAGGCCCGGCCGCTGAACCCGCGAAAGTCCCGGATGCGCGGGATCGCGATGTTGATGAGCCGGTCGAGGAACTCGAACATCCGCTCCCCGCGCAGCGTCACCTTGCAGCCGATGGGCCAGCCGGCCCGGATCTTGAACCCGGCGATGGACGTGCGCGCCTTCGTGATCACGGGCTTCTGGCCGGCGATCTGCGTCATGTCCCCCACCGCGTTGTCCAGCACCTTGCGGTCACCCACCGCCTCGCCCACGCCCATGTTGAGCGTGATCTTGAGGATGCGCGGCACCTGCATCGGGTTGGGATACTGGAACTTCTCCGTCAACTGCTTGACGACGGTGTCCCGGTAGTACTCGTGAAGTCTTGCCATGGCCGCGCCCCTACGCGTCGACGACTTCGCCGTTCGACTTGAAGTACCGGACCTTGCGGCCGTCCTCGAGCGTGCGGAATCCCACCCGGTCGGCCTTCTTCGGGCCCGGGTTGAACAGCGCCACGTTCGAAACGTGGATCGGCATCTCCTTCTCCACGATCCCGCCCTGCGCACCGCGCATCGGGTTCGGGCGAGTGTGCCGCTTCACCACGTTCACGTTCTCGACGACCACCCGGTCATTCTCGAGCACGCGCAGAACCGTCCCGCGCTTGCCCCTGTCCTTGCCGGTCAGGACGACGACCTGATCACCCTTACGAATCCTGTGCATGATCGCAACCGCCTCAGAGCACTTCCGGCGCCAGAGAGATGATCTTCATGAACCGCTCACTGCGCAGCTCGCGAGTAACCGGCCCGAAGATACGCGTGCCGATGGGCTGGAGCTGATTGTTGAGCAGCACAGCCGCGTTCCCATCGAACCGCACGAGCGACCCGTCCGCCCGCCGCACGCCCTTGCGGGTGCGCACGACCACGGCGTTGTAGACCTCGCCCTTCTTCACCTTGCCTCGCGGAATCGCCTCTTTCACGGTGACCTTGATGACGTCGCCGATGCCGGCATACCGCCTCTTGGACCCACCGAGGACCTTGATGCACATGAGCCGCCGCGCGCCGCTGTTGTCCGCCGCGTCCAGTGTTGTCTGCATCTGAATCATCGCCAGCCTCCGTACCCGTACGCGGCAGCACCACCATCAATCCGAAGACGCCTTCACCGCGCCCGCTCGACCACCCGGTGCAGACGCCAGGCCTTCGTCTTCGAGACCGGACGCCCCTCCACGACCTCCACCAGGTCGCCTTCCCGGCACTCGTTCTGCTCGTCGTGGACGTGCAGCTTCGTCGAGCGGCGAACGTACTTGCCGTAGAGCTCGTGCTTCACCTTGCGCTCCACGAGAACCGTGGCGCTCTTCTCCATCTTGTCGCTGACCACCCGGCCGACCAGCGTCCGGGGTGCGCGTGTCGTCTCGCTCATGACCTCTCACTCCCGTGGGAGCGCTCGCTCATCACCGTCTTGATCCGGGCGATCTCCCTGCGCACCGCCTTGAACAGGTGCGGACGCGGCGTCTGCCCCGAGCCCTTCTGCATGCGCAGGTTGAACTGCTCCCGCAGCCGACCGCGCAGCTCCTCGCTCAGCTCGCCCGCGTTCTTCCCCCTCAGCTCGCGCACGTTCATCAGAGCACCACCCTCTCCACGACCGTCGTCCTGATTGGCAACTTCGCGGCCGCCAGCCGGAAGGCCTCGCGCGCGATGTCCTCGGGCACGCCTTCCATCTCGTAGAGCACCTTGCCGGGCTGCACCAGGGCGACCCAGTACTCCACGTTGCCCTTACCGCTACCCATGCGGACCTCGAGAGGCTTCTTTGAGACCGGCTTGTCGGGGAACACCCGAATCCAGACCTTTCCGCCACGCTTCACGTAGCGGCTGATGGCCCGGCGGGCCGCCTCGATCTGGCGCGCCGTCAAGCGGCCCCGCGTGGTGGCCTTCAGCCCGAAGTCGCCGAAGCTCACCTTGCCGCCACGCTCGGCGAGCCCACGGTTGCGGCCCTTGTGCTGCTTACGGAACTTGGTGCGGGTCGGCTGCAGCATGTTCTCTCACTCCCCTCAGGCGACCGCAGCCTTCTCGGCCACAGCCTCCTGGACCTCGGTCCGGCGCTCGAAGACCTCGCCCTTGAAGATCCAGACCTTCACGCCGATGACCCCGTACGTGGTACGCGCCTCGGCAAACCCGTAGTCGATGTCCGCCCGCAGCGTGTGCAGCGGCACCCGCCCCTCGCGGTACCACTCGGCCCGCGCGATCTCCGCCCCGTTCAGGCGCCCGGCGACGTTGATCCGGATGCCCTGGGCGCCGATGCGCATCGCGTTGGCGACCGCTCGCTTCATGGCCCGGCGGAACATGATCCGGCGCTCCAGTTGCTGGGCCACGCTCTCCGCGACGAGCTGCGCGTCCAGCTCGGGCTTGCGGATCTCTTCGACGCCGATGTGCACGGGCACGCCGATCATCGACGAGACCTCGCGGCGCAGGGCCTCGATGTCCTCGCCCTTCTTGCCGATCACGATCCCCGGCCGCGCCGTGTGGATCACGATGCGCGCGTTGCGCGCCGGGCGGTCAATCTGGATGCGGCTCACCGAGGCGTTCGCCAGACGCTTCTTCAGGAAGGTCCGCACCTTCAGATCCGTATTCAGATTGTCGGCGTACTGCCGCCCCTCCGCGAACCAGCGCGAAGTCCAGTCCTTGATGATGCCGAGGCGGATGCCCGTCGGGTTGACCTTGTGTCCCATCGCGGTCTCTCTCAGTCGTCCGACACCTTGACGGTGATATGGCTGGTGCGCTTCATGACCCGCGTGCCGCGCCCCTTGGCGCGCGCGTGCATGCGCTTCATGGTGGGGCCTTCGTCCACCCAGATCGCCGAAACCTTCAACTCGTCCACGTCCGCGCCGTCGTTGTGCTCGGCGTTCGCGATCGCGGACTCGAGCACCTTGCGGACGATACCCGCAGCCTTCTTCTCGGTGAACGTGAGCGTGTTCAACGCCCGGTCCACCGGCATGCCCCGCACCAGATCGGCGACGAGGCGCGCCTTCTGGGCCGAAATGCGCGCGTAGCGCAGCGTCGATCGGGTCTCCATTCCGGCGCCCCTCACTTCTTCGCCTTGCGGTCCGCGGCGTGCCCACGGAATATCCGCGTGGCTGCGAACTCGCCCAACTTGTGGCCCACCATGTTCTCGGTCACGAGGACCGGCACATGCTGACGCCCGTTGTGCACCGCAATGGTCAGCCCCACCATATCAGGCACGACCATGGAACGGCGCGACCAGGTCTTGATCGGGCGCTTGGTCCCGCTCGACCGCGCCTCGTCGACCTTCTTGACCAGGTGATGATCGACGAACGGCCCCTTCTTGACTGAACGCGGCACCGCAGTAGTCCTCTATCAGCGCTGTTTGCGACGACGCACGATCATGGCCGTCGTCCGCTTGTTCTTGCGGGTCTTGTAGCCCTTGGTCGGCACGCCCCACGGCGTGCACGGATGCCGCCCGCCCGAGGAGCGGCCTTCGCCGCCGCCGTGCGGGTGGTCGACCGGGTTCATGGCCACGCCTCGCACGGTCGGGCGCACACCCAGCCACCGCTTGGCGCCGGCCTTGCCCAGGGACTCCAGGTTGTGCTCCCCGTTGCTCACCTCACCCACGACGGCCCGGCAGTCCACGGGCACCTTGCGCATCTCGCCGGAGCGCATGCGCAGGGTCGCGTTACCGCCCTCGCGCGCCAGGATCTGCACCGAGGTCCCCGCCGAGCGCGCCATCTGGGCGCCCTTGCCGGGCTTCATCTCCACGCAGTGCACCATGCTGCCGACCGGGATGTTGCGCAGCGGCAGGCAGTTCCCCACCTTGATCGACGCCTCGGGCCCCGACATCACCTCGGCACCCACTCCGAGCCCCTTGGCGGCGATCATGTACCGGCGCTCGCCGTCGGCATAGAGCACCAGTGCCAGATGCGCGCTGCGGTTCGGGTCGTACTCGAGCCGCTCCACCCGCCCCGGGATCCCGTCCTTGTCCCGTTTGAAGTCCACGATGCGGTAGCGCTGCTTGTGGCCCCCGCCCTGGTGGCGCACGGTCACGCGACCGTTGGTGTTCCGGCCCCCGTTGCGCGACTTGGGCGCGAGCAACGGCCCGTACGGCTCGCCCTTGTGCAGCTCGGGGTTCTTCACCCGGACCACAAAGCGCCGCCCCGCAGAGGTCGGTTTGGCCTTGACGATCGGCATCTTCGCGCTCCTCCCGACTACTGCCCGCCGACGAAATCGATGTCGTGGCCGGGCTTCAGACGAACGTACGCCTTCTTCCAGTCAGGCCGCCGCCCGGCCATGCGCCCGAACCGCTTGCGCTTGCCGGCGACGTTGACCACCTGCACCCCCTCGACCTCGACCTTGAACATCAACTCCACGGCCTGCTTGATCTCGGGCTTGGTGGCGTCGGGCACGACCTTGAAGACGAACTGCCGGTTCTTGTCGGCGATCCGCGTGCTCTTCTCGGAGACGTGCGGCGACAGCAACAGCTTCATCAGGCGCTCTTCGCTCATGCCAGCCTCTCCTCGAGGGCCCGCAGCCCCGGCACAGTGACCAGCACGTTCTCGAAACCGATCAGGCTGACGGGGTCCACGCTGCGCGCGGCCACCACCGCCACGTGCGGCAGGTTGCGCGCAGCGAGCGCGAGCCGGTCGTCGACCGCGTCGGTCACGATCAGCACGTCCTTCAGACCGAGCCCTTCGAGCTTCTGCGCCAGCTCCTTCGTCTTCGGCGCGTCGACCCCGAAAGAGTCGACCACCTGAAGCCGCTCCAGGCGCGCGAGCTCGGACAGGATGGCGCGCATGGCGCCCCGGTACATCTTCTTGTTCAGTTTCTGGGAGTAGTCCGTCGGCTTCGCCGCGAACGTCACGCCGCCGCCCCGCCAGATGGGGTTGCGCGACGAGCCGACACGGGCCCGCCCGCTACCCTTCTGCTTCCAGGGCTTGGAGTTTCCTCCGCTCACCTCGGCCCTTGTCTTCTGGGCCCGCGTACCGGACCGGGCCCCGGCCAGGTAGCTCGTGACGACCTGGTGCACCAGGGCCTCGTTGAAACGCGCCCCGAACACCGCGTCCGCGACCTGCACGGTACCGCCCGCCTGTTGAAGTGCCAGCTCCATCACCGCGTTCTCCGCTAGCGCGCCTTCGTCGCCGGGCGCACGACCAGATCGCCACCCTTGGGGCCCGGAACGGCGCCCTTCACGAGCAGCAGGTTACGCTCGGCGTCCACGCGCACGACCTCAAGGGTCTGCGCCGTGCGGCGCACGTTACCCAGATGCCCCGCCATCCGCTTGCCCTTCATCACCCGGCCCGGGGTCTGGCGCTGGCCGATGGAGCCGGGCGCCCGGTGCGAGAGGGAGTTGCCGTGGGTCGCGTCCTGGGCGCTGAAGTGGTGGCGCTTGATGACGCCGGCGAAACCCTTGCCCTGGGTGGTACCGGTCACGTCCACTTTCTGCCCCGCCTGGAAGAGATCGACGCGGACCTCCTGACCGATAGCCAGGTCCATGCCTTCCCCGTCCGCCAGGCGGAACTCCCACAGCCCGCGCCCCGCCTCGACACCCGCCTTCGTGAAGTGCCCGACCATCGGCCGGATCACGCGCGAGGGGCGCCGCGTGCCGCAGGTCACCTGCACCGCGCGGTAGCCGTCGTTGTCCGCGGTCTTCACCTGGGTCACCCGGTTCGGCGTGACCTCGATCACCGTCACCGGGATGTAGGCCCCGTCCTCGGTGAAGATGCGGGTCATCCCAGCCTTCCGTCCCACCACTCCCATCGTCATGGCTCGAGCCCTAGTTCAGCTTGATCTGCACGTCCACGCCCGCCGCAAGGTCCAGCTTCATCAGCGCGTCGACCGTCTTGTCCGTCGGATCGACGATGTCCATCAGCCTCTTGTGCGTGCGGATCTCGTACTGGTCCCGGGCGTCCTTGTCCTTGTGCGGCGACACCAGCAGCGTGAAGCGCTCCTTGCGGGTCGGCAGCGGGATCGGGCCGCGCACGAACGCGCCGGTCCGTCGCGCGGTCTCCACGATCTCCATCGCGGACTGGTCGATCAGCCGGTGATCGAAAGCCTTCAGGCGGATGCGGATGCGTTGGCTTGCCATGATTGCGTTACTCGATCACCTTGGAGACGACGCCCGCACCCACCGTGCGGCCACCCTCCCGAATCG
>CALMKJ010000080.1 GCA_937867305.1 uncultured Ectothiorhodospiraceae bacterium
CCACCTCGCGGCGGACCTCAACCCCAAGGTGCTGGAGCGCGTCACCGATCTCGGCCGGGCTCGGCCAGCTCGGCCCCGCGGGCCAGGTGGTAACTCGGTTACCACCTGGCGCCACAGCTCGGCCGCGCCGGATGTTTGAACCCTCCACACTCTTCTGACCCCTCCCACGCGGTGCCCGGCAGGGGGTCCGAGGGGGGTCCAGGGGGGCTGGGGGGCCTCAGACGCCTCAGAGCCCTAGAGGCGGGGGAAGCGTAGGCAGCAGAATCCACCTCTTCCCGCGTACCTCTAGCCCTACCCGGTGGGGGTGCCCCAGGGGGTGGTGTCCGGTGGTCAGCACGGCCGAGGCTGGCCGGGTAGGTGGTGGTTGCCCCCTCCATCGGGTGCCGCAGGCCGTCGCGCAGCGGGGTCTGTGCGACCGGAAAGGGCTTTCGCTCGCCCGCTTCGGCCCGGTAGCCCGTCGACGCTCTGACCGGGTGACGTTGACGCGACGGCCTGCGGCGGTCTCAGTGGTGGATGGGTCGGAACCCTGCCCGGTTGAGCTGGTCGCGGCGGGCCTTGGCTTCAAGCTCGGTCGCCCGGTGGTAGGTCGATACCTCGTCCTCAGCCTGCTGCTTCGCGGCCTCGGCTCGGGTGAGTGCTTCGGCCCGCTGCTGTGGGGTCAGCGCGGAGATGTCGGCCTCGGTCAGGTGGAGCCACAGCGCGAGCAGTTGATGCTCGTGGCGTCGCACCCGCTCGCTCTCCATGGCTTCCTCGTGTGTGGGGTTCGGGGTGCCGCGGGCTGGCAGCGGCACGGGTGCGGGAACCCGGCTCTTGGCCTCGGCCTCCACCGCGTCGAGCAGGACCGCCAGCAGATCGAGGGGGAGCTGCCGGGGAACCTGAGGGATGTGGTGTGCGGGGATTCCGGCGGTGGTGCCCATCGCCTCGGCCTCCAGGTGTAGGGCGTGGCGGGTGTGGTAGCACTCGGACAGGGTGGTGAGGACTGTCAGCAGCGGGTCGGCGTCGGTGTGGGCAAGGTCGGCAAGGGTCCGGCCTGCGTCGGTCTGCCGGGCCTCGTTGGCGGCGATCAGGTCGAGCACCTCGGCGAACCGGGTAGCCGCAGCCTTTCGCCTCTGCTCGTCGGCGGCGGCCTCGGCGTGGCGTCTGCGCTGTTCAAGCTCGGCGTCCTGTCGGGCGACCTGTTCGCGCAGCAGCTGCTGCTGCTCGTCCAGCTCGGCCAGGGCCGCAACCGGGTCCGCCTCGGTGGTGGCCGCGGGGTTCTCAGTGGTGGTGTGGTCGGTCATGGTCATGCGTCCTTTCGTCGGGCGTGCTGGTCCTTGCGTCGCCGGTAGGTGGCGACCCGCTCACGGACCTGGCTCAGGCCGGGGTTCTGGTACTCGGCGGGGTTGTCCTCGCGCAGCTGGTCGAGCCGCTGGCCCCACGCCTCTAGCTGGGGGTCGTCGGTCCAGACCGCGGCGGCGGTCTCGTCGTCTCGCTGCTGCTGGGCCTTGTCGTAGTGCCCGGTGATCGCCTCGCCGAGCGGGGTTGGGTATGTCATGGTGCGGTGTTTCCTCTCTGTTGGGACTGGTCTGGTTCGTGGGTGCCGGTGCAGGTCGAGCAGCACCAGCGGCCCGCTAGCCGGCGCAGCGAGTCGCACCCGGCAGGGGTGGCCTCGCAGGCCGGACAGGTGCGGTGGTCGGTTCGGCCGGACACGGCGCCCAGGTCGGCGACCAGCTCGACGGCGAGGCGGTGCACCTCGGCCACGGAGTGCATGGTGGTGGTAGTCATTGCAGCAGCGCCCTCAGTTCGGCGGCGGTCATGGTGTCGAGCTGGGCCAGGTGCAGCAGCCGGACCAGCGCGCCGATCTGGTCGAGGCCGATGCACACGGCCTGAGTCGGTACGTCGTCGGCGTCGACTTCGCCGTTCTCGTCGGCCTCGTAGTGGCCCAGGAGCAGCGACTCCCTGCCCAGCGGGTCACAGACCAGCTCGACGCAGAGGGCGCCTGTCTCGCCGTCCAGGTCGAGGGGAATGGTGCCTATCGGTGTGGTTGCCACGGTGGTCCTCTCATCGGGGTTGGGGGAAGGTCCCCCGGGGTGGGGGTGCTGGGGAACTGCGAGGTCTAGGTCCGTTCTCCCGCCGTGGTTTTTCCTCATCCCAGGGCTGCGGAGGTCGGAGCCGGGTGCACGTCACGGCGCACCCCTGCTTGGGGTCAGCCGAGTACGGTCGATCCCGCCCCACACGCCGATGGGCTCGCGGTTGGCGACACCGAACGCGGCGCAGGCGGTGCGGATCGAGCACCAGTGGCAGCCCTCGGCCGCGGCCTCCCGCTCTGCGGTGGCCTCGCCCACCCAGTGCTCGGGGTTCGACTCGCAGGGCAGGGTGTGGCCGGCCTCGCGGATCGCGTCGAGCTGCACCCGCAGAGCAGCCCATGCACCGGCCGCCTCGGGGTGTACGCCGAGCGGTTCAGCCCTCCGCGCCGGGGTCACGTCAGCACCCCCTGCGCGGCATCCTCACAGCCCACGCAGTAACCCGACCGGCCGAGCCCGGCCAGATCGCCCGGCACCGCACCACAACCGCGGCACGCACCCGGGTCGAGCAGACCCCCGGCCGGCTGGGCAACAGGTGTTGCAGACGCAACACCCGACCCGAGGTCGAGCACCGGCTGCGCAGGGTCCAGCACGGGCTCGGGTCCAGTGGGCGCCCCGACTGTTTCAGCCGAAACAGTCGGCCTGCCGTCCTGAGATTGCCCGTTTGCGTGCCTCGGTTGGCTCGCTGGCTCGGTGGAACGGGGTGTTTCCGAGGCAACCGAGGAACCCGAGGCAGGAATGCGGGCAATCTCAGGGCGGCGAAGGTGCCAGACGATCGCCCGGTGGTCGGGGTCCAGGTCGCCCTCGTCGATGCGCCAGCCGGCCTTGCGCAGCGATGGGGCGTTGCGGCGCAGCAGACCGGTCAAGGCCCTAGCGCCCTTGGGCCAGTCCCGCGGTGCCTGCCCGTCGTGGGTGACGGTTTGCAGCAGCTCGGCCGCGGTGCCGGTGAACGTCTCGGCGAGCTGGCTGCGCATCGCGGTCAGGAACACGTCGGCGTCCAGGGTGTCCTCTGCCAGGGTCCGGGCCTGCCCGGTGTAGCGGCCGAGCCCGTCAGTGCCGTGCCGGGCATCCAGTGCGGCCAGCACCCGAGCGAAGTCGGCCATTCGTGGGCTACTTCCAAGACGGACAGAGGGAAGGTGCGCGAGTGCCTCGGCTGCCTCGGTCAGCAGCGCTCCGACGATGCGCGGGTAGGCCGCTGCCCACCGCTCGGCCAGCTCGGACTCGGTGCGGCGCTGGTCCTCCCCGAGCCGGTCGAGGGTCACCACTAGCGCCCGGTCGGCCAGGTCGCCACGCAGCGCCCCCACGTCGATCCCGTTCAGCAAGATGCAGCGGCGGAACCCGAACACCGACAGTTCCCCGTCGGTGTAGAGCTTGCGGCGGATGTCGCCCTCCCCGGTCACGGCCCGGCACAGCGAGTCGCTGAACCAGTCGCGGACCTCAGAGAGGTTGTCGAGCCCGACCACCCAAGAGCCGGCAGCGGCGGTCACCCAACCGTCCGGGTCACGCGGTGGCTTCCGTACCGGCACCGGTGAGGGGTCGGTCAGCGCGACCAGCAGACGCGACGCCGACGACTTGCCGGTGCCCTGTTCCCCGAACAGTGCGAGCACCGGGTGCGGGATGTCCGGGCAGACCAGTGCGGCGACCAGCCACCCGAGCAGCAGCGGCCGATCCGCAGGCGCGACGTTGAGCAGCTCCCACAACTGCTCCAGCGACCCGCCTCGGTCTGGCATCGGCAGTGCCCCGGTCAGCTTGGTGCGGCGGAACCGGACCGGCACCCCCTCCCGGGTGACCCGCCACCCGGCGGCGGTGACCCGCACAACGTGCTCGGCCTTGTCGCCCAGGTCGATCCACACCCCGCCGGCTGGGTCGGGAGCAACCCGCAGTGCAACCTGCTCGGGCTCGGCCTCCTGGGCGATGCCCTCCAACACCAGCAGCGCGTCAGCCAACGCCTGTTGGGCGGCGACCTTGCCATGCCGCTGCCGGTAGGCCGCGGCCAGCTCAGAGCGCAGCGAGACCTGCCCCCCGCGCATCGTGCGGACCACATGCCCCCCGGTGCCGGTGCCGGTGGGCACCGCGTACCCGTCCCCTTCCACGGTGCACCCGAACCGGTATCGCTCCAGGGCCAGTTCCACCAGCAGCTCGGCCGCGGACCTACGGACCGGTGGCCGGTCCTCCAACTCAGGCTCGGGCCCGGGGTCGTCCAGCACGGCGTCGATCAGCTCGGCGGCCTCGTCGTACGTCACGACCACTCACCCCCGATCAGCGAGACGTCCGCCCGGCCCCGGCAGGCCTCGGCGGCGGCGGCCAGCCGTCGATCGCGCTCTGCCAGTTCGGCCTGGGTCGCCCGGCCGGCGTAGTCGCCCGGTCGAGGCCGAGCAGCCTCTAGCGCCTCGGCACGGCGGCGCCA
>CALMKJ010000081.1 GCA_937867305.1 uncultured Ectothiorhodospiraceae bacterium
CGGCGCGAGCCGCATCCGGGAGACGGTGTTCGAGAACCGGTTCATGCAGGTGGCGGAGCTGGTGCGCATGGGCGCGGACATCAGCGTGGACGGGAACACGGCCATTGTGCGCGGCGTTTCCGGGCTGTCGGGCGCGCCGGTCATGGCGTCGGACCTGCGCGCGAGCGCGGCCCTCGTGATCGCCGGACTCATGGCGGGCGAGGGAGAGACGGTCCTGCACCGCGTCTACCACATTGACCGGGGGTACGAGCGGATCGAGGAGCGCCTGGGCCAGCTCAAGGGCTCGGGCCGGGAGCCCGTCGCGGCGCTTCCCGGCCTGCGCGATGTCATCACCGACACCTGGCACCGCGAGCGCTTCGCGGACTGGGTGGACGGTCACGGCCGCGCCGAGCTCACCACGGTTCCGATCGGCCGGCGGCTGAAGGGCGCCGAGCCCGGCGACCTGGAGACCCTGGTCGCGCGGCTGGTCTCGGCTCTGCACCCGCTCTCTCCCCACTATCCGCTGCCGCACTTCCGGAGGGAGCGGTGAGCGCGCGTCCCGCCGAGGCGAGCGAGCTGCACACCCGGCTCCTGCGCTGCACGCTAGAGGTCGAGAACGCCCGCTCGTACTGGCGGCACGTCGCCGGCGCGGTCGAACGGCCCACGGCCGAGCAGGCCTTCGCGGAGTACTGGTTCGGGGCCCGCAGCCTGGCCCGCGTGACGCTCCTGATGGCGAACTTCCGCGCCCGCTACGACGCGTTCCCCGAGGCGCTGCGGACCCTGGGTGCCTGGACCGGGATGGACCCGGACACCCGCCGGTTGATCTGCCACTGGCACCTGCAGCTCGCAGATCCCCTCTACCGGGCCTTCACCGGCCGCTACCTGGTGGAGCGCCACCAGCGGGTGCCGCCGGTGGTGAGCCACGCGGCGGTGGTCGCCTGGGTCGGGGAGCAGGGGGGCGCGCGCTGGGGCGCTGCCACCCGGATCCAGTTCGCGAGCAAGCTCCTCTCGGCCGCCTTCTCGGCCGGTCTGCTGCGCTCCACGCGAGATCCCCGACCGGTCCAGTTCCCCCGGATCAGCGCCGAGGCCCTGAGCTATCTGATGTACCTCCTGCGGGGGGTGGACTTCGCGGGCACGCTGCTCGACAACCCCTACGCGGCCTCGCTCGGGCTCAGCGGCGGGACCCTTGAAGACCGCCTGCGGACCCTGCCCGGGCTGCGCTTCCGTCGCCAGGGCGACCTGGTTGAGTTCGGCTGGCTCTACCCGGACCTGGCGAGCTGGACGGAGGCCGTGCTCGCCGCGCCTGCGCCGATCCAGACCGCCCGGGCCGGATGACCATGCCGCTCTTCGAGAAGACTGCCCTGCAGGAGGCCTTCAGTGCCCTGCGCCGGGACCTGATCCACGAGGACGGACCGCGGATCAGCACCATGCGCAACTACCGCTTTGCCATCGTTCAATACGATCCGGCCGAGGAGTTCCGGCTGCGGGCGGAGGTGCAGAAGCTGGTGACCGATCTCACCGGCAACGGCTGGGTGGTGCACTCCATCAGCCTGCAGAAGCTCCTGCTCGACCGGATCCGGGCCCAGGGTCCCGAGTGGGTGGAGCGGGTGATCGCCATGGAGCGCCAGATGAGCGCGAGCGCGCCCGAGCGGGGGCTCGGCTATCTCAAGTCGAAGGTGGCGCCCCTGGTGGAGGGCCCCGAGGGGCTCTCCGCGGACTGCAGCCGGATCATCCGCGAGCACGCCGAGGCGCACCCGGACCAGATCGACCGCACGCTCGCCCTCATCGGTCGCGCCGGGGCCCTCTATCCCTTCTTCCGGACCTCGGCGCTGCTCCGCCATCTGGACGGCAACACCGGCAACGTGCCGGTGGTCCTGCTCTATCCGGGGGAGCGGCGCGGCCTGACCGGGCTATCGTTCATGGGGATGCTGAACGCGGACAACGACTACCGGCCGCGGATCTATCCGTGAGGGGCGCCATGCTGATACGCGATCTGTTCGTCTCGGACCTCACCCGCGACATCCCGCCCGTCGTCTACTTCCACGAGCAAAGCCCCGAGAAGCTCGCGAGCGAGGTCTCCGAGTACATCGTCACCGGCGGCTGGCCGGAGGGTCATCCCAACCACCGGCGGGTCCCGAACGGGATCCACGAGCAGTACGTCCACCTCCTGAAGACCATCGCCGCGGAGCTCGATCGGCCCGGCGGTCCCGATCTGCCGAACGCCTGGATCTCCGGCTTCTACGGCTCCGGCAAGTCGAGCTTCGCCAAGCTGCTGGGGCTCGCCCTGGACGGCGTCGCCCTGCCGGGCGGCACCTCGCTCGCCGAGGCGCTGCTGCGTCGGGATACCTCGCCTCGCAGCCCGGACCTACGCGCGGCCTGGGGCTCGCTGCGGCAGAAGATCGATCCGATCGCGGTGGTCTTCGACATCGGCAGCGTCGCCCGGGACAACGAGCAGATCCACTCCGCGACCCTGCGCCAGGTGCAGCGGCGCCTGGGCTACTGCGCGACCGAGTCCCTGGTCGCCGACTTCGAGCTGACCCTGGAGCGCGAGGGTCAGTGGGCGCGCTTCGAGCAGGTGGCCGAGCAGACTCTCGGCGCGCCCTGGGAGCGCGTGAAGGACCGGCCCTTCGCCGAGGAGGACTTCTCCCGCGTCATGGCGGCGATGTTCCCCGACCACTACACCGATCCGATGAGCTGGTTCATGAGCCGGGCCGGGACCCACGCGCGCTCGGAGTCGCCGGAGGAGGCGGTGAAGGCGATCAGCGACATGCTGCGCTTCCGCCGCCCGGGCGCGACGCTCTTCCTGGTGGTGGACGAGGTCTCCCAGTACGTCCTCTCCAGCAAGGACCGGGTGGATCGGCTGCGGGCCTTCGCCACCGCGCTCGGCGCGACCCTGAAGGGCCGGGTGTGGCTGCTCGCGGTCGGGCAGCAGAAGCTCGACGAGGAGGCGGACCAGTCGTTTCTCGTCTGGGCCAAGGACCGCTTCCCGCCGAAGCTGCGGGTGCACCTGGCCGCGACCAACATCCGCGATGTCGTCCACAAGCGTTTGCTGCAGAAGCGGCCCGAGGTCGAGGCGAGCCTGCGGGCCCTGTTCGAGCGGCACCGGGCCGATCTCAAGCTCTTCGCCTACGACTGCGAGGCGGTGACGACGGAGGAGCTGGTCGAGTTCTACCCGATGCTCCCGGGGCACGTCGGGCTGCTGCTGCAGATCACGAGCGCGCTGCGCACCCGCTCCTCGCGGGTGCAGGGCGACGATCAGGCCATCCGCGGCCTGCTGCAGCTCCTGGGCGAGCTGTTCCGGGCCCAGAAGCTCGCCGATCAACCGGTCGGTCACCTGGTCACGCTGGACCAGATCTACGAGGTGCAGCACACGGCGCTCGACTCCGACGTGCAGGCGAGCATGGCGCGGGTCCTGGACCAGTGCGCCGACGACGTGAGCGGACTCCTGATCCGGGCTGCCAAGGCGGTCGCGCTCCTCGAGCTGATCCAGGACGTCACCCCGACCGACGCCCGGCTGGTCGCCCAGTGCCTGTACGACCGGGTCGATCGCGGCAGTCAGGTCTCCGAGGTGGGGGGCGCCCTGGAGGAGCTGCGCCGGCGCAATCTCCTCGGCTACTCGGAGCGCACCGGCTACAAGATCCAGTCCACCGCCGGCGAGGAGTGGGAGCGCGCGCGCCGCGCCATCGGGGTCCCGCGCGCGACCATCAGCGAGGCGGTCAAGGAGGCCCTGGACTATCTCCTGGCCGGCCCGGA
>CALMKJ010000082.1 GCA_937867305.1 uncultured Ectothiorhodospiraceae bacterium
AGGTCTCCCGGTGGACCCCCGTTCTCCCCCGCCTCGCCCTCGCCGCCGAGGCGGACGCGGTCGCCGGTATCGACGCCGGGCGGGATCTTCACCGAGAGCGTCTTGTGGCGCTTCACCCGGCCCGCCCCGTGGCACTCGTCACAGGGGTCGCGGATCACGCGGCCCGTCCCCCGGCAGTGGGGACAGGTCTGCTGGATGGCGAAGAATCCCTGCTGCATCCGCACCTGCCCCGTGCCACCGCAGGTGGAACAGTTCGTGGGCGAGGTCCCGGGGCGTGACCCACTGCCCCCGCAGCGGGAACAGACCACGAGGCTCGGGACCTGGATCTTGCGGGTGATGCCGAATACGGCTTCTTCCAGGCTCAGCTCGAGGTCGTGGCGCAGGTCGGCGCCCCGGTAGGCACGGGTGCGGCCGCCCCGCCCACCCGCACCGAAGATGTCCCCGAACATGTCCTCGAAGATGTCCCGGAAGCTGCCGCCGGCCCCGAACCCGGCCCCCGTGCCGGCCTGCCCCTCGAGCCCGGCGTGCCCGAACTGGTCGTACACCGAGCGCTTGCGGGCGTCCGAGAGGACCTCGTAGGCCTCCTTGCACTCCTTGAAGCGGTCCTCGGACTCCGCCAGGCCCTCGCCCGGGTTGCGGTCGGGGTGATATTTCATGGCCAACCGCCGAAACGCCTTCTTCAGGTCGGCCTCGCTGACGGTGCGGCTGACACCCAGAACCTCGTAGTAGTCGCGCTTGGTCATCCTTCCCGCGCTCAAGACACCGGGCGCGCGGCCTCCCGACCGCGCGCCCGGCGTGCCATGCTCCTACCGGCCGATCGCCGGAGGTCCGTTACTTCTTGTCGTCCCGGACCTCTTCGAACTCGGCGTCCACGACGTCGTCCCCACCCGGCTGGCGCTTCTGGGCGGAGTCGGGCTCCGGCCCGCCCTGGGGGCCCGCGCCCCCAGCGCCGCCCTGCTCCCGGTAGACACGCTCGGCCAGCTTTCCCGAAACGTCCGCCAGGCGCTGCGTCTTGACCTCGATGCGGGCCTTGTCGTCGCTCTTCAGCGCGTCCTCGACGTCCTTGATCGCGGACTCGATCTCGCCCCGTTCCTGGCTCGCCACCTTCTCGCCCAGATCCTTCAGCGTCTTACGGGTCGCGTGGACCAGGTTGTCGGCCTGGTTGCGCACGTTCACCAGCTCGTGGAACTTGCGGTCCTCCGCCGCGTGCGCCTCCGCGTCCTTGACCATGCGCTTGATCTCGTCCTCGCCGAGACCACTCGAGGCGCGGATCACGATGGACTGCGCCTTGCCGGTGGCCTTGTCGCGCGCCGACACGTTGAGGATCCCGTTGGCGTCGATGTCGAACGTGACCTCGATCTGGGGCACGCCGCGCGGGGCCGGCGGGATGTCCGCCAGGTCGAAGCGCCCGAGCGACTTGTTCGCGGAGGAGATCTCGCGCTCGCCCTGCAGCACGTGGATCGTCACCGCGGTCTGGCTGTCGTCGGCCGTCGAGAAGGTCTGGGTCGCCTTGGTCGGGACCGTCGTGTTCTTCTCGATGATCTTCGTCATCACCCCACCGAGCGTCTCGATCCCGAGCGAGAGCGGCGTGACGTCGAGGAGCAGCACGTCCTTGACCGTGCCCGAGAGCACGCCGCCCTGGATCGCGGCGCCCACGGCCACCGCCTCGTCGGGGTTGACGTCCTTGCGCGGCTCCTTGCCGAAGAACTCCCGCACCACCTCCTGCACCTTCGGCATGCGGGTCTGGCCACCCACGAGGATCACCTCGTCGATGTCCTTCGTGGTCATGCCGGCGTCCTTGAGCGCCGTGCGGCAGGGGCCGATGGTGCGCTGCACCAGGTCCTCCACCAGCGACTCGAGCTTGGCCCGGGTCAGCTTCATGTTCAGGTGCTTCGGACCGCTCGCGTCCGCCGTGATGTAGGGCAGGTTGATCTCGGTCTGCTGCGACGAGGAGAGCTCGATCTTGCCCTTCTCCGCCGCCTCCTTCAGGCGCTGCATCGCGAGCGGGTCGCCGCGCAGGTCGATCCCCGAGCTCTTCTCGAACTCGTTCGCGAGGTAGTCGATGATTCGCTTGTCGAAGTCCTCGCCGCCGAGGAAGGTGTCCCCGTTCGTCGAGTGCACCTCGAACTGGTGCTCACCGTCGACCTCGGCCACCTCGATGATGGAGATGTCGAAGGTGCCGCCGCCGAGGTCGTAGACCGCGATCTTCTGGTCGCCGCGCTTCTTGTCGAGCCCGTAGGCGAGCGCTGCCGCGGTCGGCTCGTTGATGATGCGCTTCACCTCGAGGCCGGCGATGCGGCCCGCGTCCTTGGTCGCCTGCCGCTGCGAGTCGTTGAAGTAGGCCGGCACCGTGATGACGGCCTCGGTCACGGCCTCGCCGAGGTAGTCCTCGGCGGTCTTCTTCATCTTCTGCAGGACCCGGGCGGAGATCTCGGGGGGCGCCATCTTCTTGCCGCCGGCCTCGACCCACGCGTCCCCGTTCGGCGCCTCCACGATCTTGTAGGGCACCATGTCGATGTCGCGCTGCACCACGTCGTCGCGGAAACGCCGCCCGATGAGCCGCTTGATGGCGAACAGGGTATTGGTCGGGTTGGTCACGGCCTGGCGCTTGGCCGACTGGCCGACCAGCACCTCACCGTCCCCCGTGAACGCCACGATGGACGGGGTGGTCCGGTCGCCCTCGCTGTTCTCGATGACCCGCGGCTTGTTCCCCTCCATCACGGCGACGCAGGAGTTGGTCGTGCCGAGGTCGATACCGATGATCTTTCCCATTCTCTTCGCTCTCCTGGACTCTCAGGCCGCCGGACCCGACGGCTTTCCCGGGATCTGGGGGCCCGGGGTCGTTTTTTCAACCGGCCCGCGCCGACTCAGCGCGCCACCACCACCATCGCCGGGCGCACGAGACGCTGGTTCAGCACGTACCCTTTCTGGAAGACCTGGGTCACGGTGCCGGCCTCGGCCCCCGTCCCCTCCTGCACGGTCATCGCGTGGTGGCGCTCGGGGTCGAACCGCGCCCCCTGCGGGTTGACTTCCTCGACATTAAATTTTTCAAAGACATTGGACAACATCTTGAGAGTCAACTCGAGGCCTTCGCGCATCTTCTCCGACTCCGCGCCGCCGACGGGAACCGCCGCCAGAGCCAGCTCCAGGCTGTCCTTGACCGGCAGGAGGTCGCCCACGAACCGCTCGATGCCGTACTTGTGGGCGTTCTCCACGTCCCGGGCCGCGCGCCGGCGCAGGTTCTCCATCTCGGCCCGGGCCCGCAGCAGGGCGTCCCAGTTCTCGTTCGCCTTGCCCCGCGCTTCCTCCAGCAACCGCGCGAGCTCCTCGGGGGACACCTGCCCCGAGGGGGCGGCGGCTGCCTGCCCCTCGGCCTGCGGGTTCCCCTGGCTCTCCGTTCCCATCGCCATAGTGCCTCGATGCCCTCCGCTTTGATCCGCGCCGACCCCCCGGGATCGGGTGCCGCCCGCCCGGACCGGGTCCGTCTCCGTCGTCGATATGGGGACTAACCGGCCTCGTTCAAGGCCGACCCGAGCAGCCGGGCGGTCAGGTCGACCACCGGGATGATCCGTTCGTAGGCCATGCGGGTGGGCCCGATGACCCCCAGAACCCCGACCACCTGCCCGTTCACCGTGTACGGGGCGGTCACCACGCTCAGCTCCCCGAGGACCTCGTACCCGGACTCCTCACCGATGAAGATCTGCATGCCGTCGGCACGCAGCGCCTTGTCCAGCAGGTGCAGGATGCGCCGCTTCTCGTAGAAGGCCTCGAACAGCTGGCGCATCTTCTCGAGGTCGCGAAGCTCCGCGAACTCCATGAGGTTCGTCTGGCCGGCGAGGATGTAGTCGTCGCCCCGCTCCTCGGCCGCGAAGGCCTGATCGGCCACCTCGATGGCCGCGAGCATCATGCGGTTCACGCCCTCGCGCGCCGCCTGCATCTCCCTCAAGAGCGTCTCGCGCGCCTCCTGGAGGTCCTTTCCGCCGAACACCACGTTCAGGTAGTTCGCCGCCTGCTGCAACTCCTGCTCGGAGTACTGGCGGCCGGTCTGGATCACGCGGTTCTGGACCTCCCGGTCGTTCACCACCAGCACGACCAGCACCCGCTGAGCGGACAGCGGCAGGAACTCCACGTGCCGCAGCCTGAGGTGCTCGCGCCGGGGCAGCGTGACCAGGCCGGCGAGATGGGTGATGTCCGAGAGCAGGCTCGAGGTGCTCTGCACCAGCTCGGGGACGGCCCGGTCGGGCTGCAGCTCCTGGCGCAGCCGGTCGGCCGCCCGCGCCTCGATGGGCTCGGTGCGCAGCAGCGAGTCGACGAAGAACCGGAACCCGCTCACCGTGGGCACCCGCCCGGCCGAGGTGTGCGGAGAGCGCACCAGGCCGAGGTCCTCGAGGTCCGCCATCACGTTGCGGATGGTCGCAGGGCTGAGATCCAGACCCGAGTCCCGGGAGAGCGTGCGGGAGCCGACCGGCTGGCCCTCGCGGATGTAACGTTTCACCAGCACCTTCAGGAGGTGCTGGGCGCGCTCGTCGATCACCGGCTCGTGGGGACCCCTGACCATCGGATTCGGACACCGTCGTGCCGCCTCCCCGTCCGCCGGGGAGGTGGGGTGAGAAGGATCGGCGAAACCCGCACCCAACACAACCCGGGGCGGTTGGCGACCCCGGCCCGCCGTGCTAACGTCCCCCTCCTCGCCGGGGAGCGGCAGGGATGTTCGAGACCGTCGGAATCGTCGCCAAGCAGGACGACCCCCGCGTGGCAGAGACCTGCCGCTCGCTCTGCGCGTACCTGCGCTCCCGGGGCGTCCGCTATCTCCTGGACCGCGTCTGCGCCGCCGCGGTTCCCGGCGGGCCGGGCCCGGTCGCCGGCTGTGAGGCGCTCGGCCAGGGCTGCGACCTCGTGGTGGTCGTGGGCGGCGACGGCACGCTCCTGCAGGCGGCCCGACGGCTCGTCGACTACGACGTGAGGCTGCTCGGCATCAATCTGGGGCGGGTGGGGTTCCTCACCGACGTGTCGCGCCAGGAGATGACCGCCCGCCTCGACGAGATCTTCGCCGGGAAGTTCCAGGAGGAGCTCCGCTTCCTGCTCCAGGCCGAGGTGGTGCGGGAGACGGCCCCCACGACGCGCTACGACGCGCTGAACGACGTGGTGGTGCAGAAGAGCAACGTCGCCCGCCTGATCCGCATCGACACCTACATCGACGACGACTTCGTCAGCAGCCAGCGCTCGGACGGCCTGATCGTGGCGACCCCGACCGGCTCCACGGCCTACGCCCTCTCCGGCGGGGGCCCGCTGCTGCATCCGGCGCTGAACGCCATCGTCCTCGTGCCCATCTGCCCGCACACGCTCAGCAACCGCCCCATCGTGGTGGAGGCCGACAGCGTCGTGGAGATCGTGCTGAGCGAAGGGCAGACGAGCCCCGCCGTGCTCACCTGCGACGGCGAGACGGTGATCGAGCTGCAGGTGGGCGACCGGGTCCGGGTGCGCAAGCGGACCCCCGCGGTGCGCCTCATCCATCCCGCCGGACACGACTACTTCGCCACCCTGCGCACGAAGCTGCACTGGGCCAAGGAGCTGTAGTGCTGACCCAGCTCGAGGTCCGCGACCTGGCCATCGTCGAGCGGGTGTCCCTCGAGATCGGCCCGGGGATGACCGTGCTCACGGGCGAGACCGGCGCCGGCAAGTCGATTCTGCTCGACGCGCTCGGTCTCGTCCTGGGGGACCGGGCGAGCACGGGCATCGTGCGCCCCGGCTGCGAGCGCGCCGAGGTCTCCGCCGTCTTCGAGACCGCCGGCCTGCCCGCGGTCGAGGCGCGCCTCGCCGAGCTCGAGCTCGCCGACCCCGAGGGGACCTGCGTGCTGCGCCGGACCATCGGCAGCGACGGCCGCTCGCGGGCCTTCGTCAACGGGCGGCCGGTCCCCGTGCAGGGCCTGCGCGACATCGGCGAGCTCCTCGTGGAGATCCACGGCCAGCACGCCCATCAGGCGCTCCTGCGCCGCGATGCCCAGCGCGAGGTCCTGGACCACTTCGCAGGCGCGGGGCAGCGCCTGGCGGAGCTTCGCACCACTTGGCAGGCCTGGCAGGGCGCGCGGGCGGCGGCGGCCCGGCTCGGGGGCTCCGCGGCCGAGCGCGCGGGCGAGCGCGACCTCCTGCGTTACCAGGTCGAGGAGCTGCGCCGTCTCGAGCTGCAGGCCGGCGAGCTCGAGGCCATCGGCACCGAGCACCGGCGGCTGAGCCACGCCGGGGCGCTCATCGCGAGCGCCCGGCGCATCGCCCACGCGCTGGAGGAGGCCGAGGACGGCGCGGTCGTGCCGCGGCTCGACGCACTGGCCCGCGAGCTCTCGGAGGACGCCCGCCTCGACGAGCGGCTCGCAGCGCTCGCCGAGCTGGTCGACGCCGCCTCCATCCAGGCCCGGGACGCGGCCGCGGGGCTGCGCCGCTACGCCGACGCGGACGAGCTCGACCCCGAGCGGCTGCAGTGGCTCGAGGAGCGCATCGGGGCCATCGAGGCCCTGGCCCGCAAGCACCGCGTGCTGGCGGCCGACCTGCCCTCCCACCTCGAGCGGCTCGAGGGCCGGCTCACCGAGCTCGACCGGGGGGAAGAGCGCCTCGCGGCACTCGAGGCGGACATCGAGGCCCACCGCCGGCGCTACGAGGCGCTCGCCGCCGAACTGCACGAGGCCCGGGTCGCGGCCGCCCCGCACCTCTCCCGCGCCGTGGCGGCCCACGTGCGGGAGCTGGGGATGGCCGGCGCGCGCGTCGCCGTCGAGGTGCAGCCACTCGCCCCGGGGGAGCCCGGTCCGAGCGGACGGGACCGGGTGGAATTCCTGGTCAGCGCGAACCCCGGCCTGCCCCTCGCCCCCCTCTCCCAGG
>CALMKJ010000083.1 GCA_937867305.1 uncultured Ectothiorhodospiraceae bacterium
TCCCTCCCTACTCGCCCTTTTCCGCCGGCATCGCCACCAGCCGCACCCGGTCCTCGCGCCTCACCCGCACCTGATCCCCGGGCCGCTGCGAGCGGGCGTCCCCGCGCCGGCGCAGGGAAAGCGCGATCGCGGCCACGATGGCGACCAGCAGGATCACCGCGGCGATCTCGAAGGGGTACACGTATTTCGTGTACAGCACCGCCCCGATCTCCTGGGTGTTGCTGTACGCCGCCCCGGCGCGCTGCGGGAGCGGAAAGGCCTGCGATCCGAACAGGCGGTCGGACCCCACCACCAGATAGAGCTCGAGAGCCGCGACCCCCGCGACCAGCGCGCCGACCGGCAGATAGCGGATGAACCCCTGGCGCAGCGGGGCACCCTGGACGTCCAGCATCATGACCACGAAGAGGAACAGCACCATGACCGCCCCCACGTACACCAGCACCAGCGCAAGCGACAGGAACTCCGCTTCCAGCAGCATCCAGACCGCGGCGCTGGTGAAGAAGGCGAGCACCAGGAAGAGTGCCGCGTGCACCGGGTTGCGCACGGTCACCACCATCAGCCCCGCGAAGACGAGGATGCCGGCGAAGAGGTAGAAGAGCACGACTGGGGTCATGGGCGGATCACCGATAGCGTGCGTCGGCAGCACGGTCCGCGGCGATCTGGGCCTCCATCCGGTCCCCCACCGCCAGCAGCTTTTCCTTGGTCATCACGAGGTCCCCGTGCCGCTCCCCGAAATACTCGAAGACGCGCGTCTGCACGATGGAGTCGACCGGGCAGGACTCCTCGCAGAATCCGCAGAAGATGCACTTGGTCAGGTCGATCTCGTAGCGGGTGGTGCGCCGGGTGCCGTCGGCTCGCACACCGGACTCGATGGTGATGGCGAGCGCCGGGCACACGGCCTCGCAGAGCCTGCAGGCGATGCAGCGCTCCTCCCCGTTGGGGTAGCGGCGCAGGGCGTGCAGCCCCCGAAAGCGCGGGGACTGCGGGGTCTTCTCCTCCGGGTACTGGAGCGTGGCCTTGCGCCGGAACAGATAGCGGCCGGTGAGCTGCAGCCCGCCGAGGAGCTCCCAGAGCAGGAAACTCTTGAAGAAATGCTGCAGGGCACGCACCCCTCGAGCCTCCCGTCAGTCGAGCCAGGGGGCCACGCGAGTCGTGATCGCGAGGCCGAGGACCACGATCCAGAGGAGGCTGACCGGGATGAAGACCTTCCAGCCGAGCCGCATGATCTGGTCGTAACGGTAGCGCGGGAAGGTCGCCCGCAGCCACAGGAAGAGGAGCAGAAGGAGCGAAGTCTTCGCCGCCAGCCAGTGCAGGCCCGGGCCGAGCACGGGCCCGAGCACGGGGACTCCCAGCACCTCGGCGGGCAGACCTTCGAACGGCGAAAGCCAGCCGCCGAGGAACATCACCGCCGTCAGGGCCGCGATCAGCACCATGTTCGCGTACTCCGCAAGGAAGAACACGGCGAACCCCATCCCGGAATACTCGACGTGGAAGCCGGCGACGAGCTCCGACTCGCCCTCCGCCACGTCGAAGGGGGCCCGGTTGGTCTCGGCCACTCCCGCCACGAAGTACACCACGAAGAGCGGTGCCAGCGGCAGCCAGAACCAGCTGAGCACCCCGCCCTGCTGGGCCAGCACGATCTTCTCCAGATTCAGGCTGCCCGCGGCCATCAACACCCCCACGAGCGCGAAGCCCATCGCGATCTCGTAGGAGATCATCTGCGCCGCCGAGCGCATGGCGCCGAGGAACGCGTAGCGCGAGTTCGCAGCCCAGCCCGCCAGGATCACTCCGTAGACCCCGACCGAGCTCATCGCGAGGACGTAGAGAACCCCCGCGTCCACGCTGGCCAGCACCATCCCGTCCGCGAAGGGGACGACCGCCCAGGCCGCGAGCGCCGGCGCGATCGCGAGCACGGGAGCCAGCAAGAAGAGGAAGCGGCTGGACGCGCTGGGGAGGATGATCTCCTTGGTCAGGAGCTTGAGCGCGTCGGCGATGGGCTGCAGCCAGCCGCGGGGGCCGACGCGGTTCGGGCCGAGGCGGACCTGCATGTAGCCGATGATCTTGCGCTCGGCGAAGGTGAGGTAGGCCACCACGCCCAGGAGCGGCAGCGTGATCGCGAAGATCTTGGCCAGGATGACCAGGACCTCCGGCAGACCCTCCAGCATCCCCTGTGCGCCCACGATCGACCCTCTCCCCCGCGCCCCTCAGGCCCTGACCACCCGCACGGGTCCGAACAACGGCCCCAGGCCCGCCGTCACCCCGACCCCGCTGGGGACCACCGCACAGCCGGCGGCCACGCGGTCGTCCACGACGACCTGCACGGTCGCCTCGCCGGCGCCCTGCGAGACTCGCGCGAAGGCCCCCGTCGCCAGGCCCTCGCGCGAAGCGACGTCCGGGGCGAGGCGCACCACCGGCGCCGCATCCCGGGTCTGTTGCAGCGCCCCTGCCCGGCGCACCAGCGGGTCCACGGCGTAGATGGGCAGCTCCCCGACGCGCACGACACCGCCCTCCTCCGCGGGAGCGTCCGGCGCCTCCCAGCGCCCCCGCCCCTCGGGGGCTCCCGGCCCGGCTAGGGCGGCGCGGACCGCCTCCCGCACCTCGCCCGGGCCTTCGTAGTCGAAGCCCGGCAACCCCAGGAGATTGGCGAGCCCCCGGAGGACCTTCCACGCCGGGCGGGCGTCTCCGGGTGGGGCCACGGCCGCCTCCGCGCTCTGCCAGCGGCCCTCCGCGTTCACGAGAGTCCCGGCGCTCTCCACGAAGACACCCACGGGCAGCATCACGTCCGCCAGCTCCTCCCACTCGGGGCTCGCGAACGCCGTGAGCGCCACAGTGAGGGGCGCCGCCCCCAGCGCCTGCCGGGCCCGATGGCCGTCCCAGCAATCGAAGCCCGGCTCGAAGCCGAGGCAGAGGAAGGCGTCCAGCCCCTGGTCGAACATCTGGGCGGCGGACAACCCGGGGCGCGCCAGCGCCACGCCCCCGGCCCGGCGGTGCGGCACCGCGCCGGCCAACCAGGCCCCGGCCGCGTTCGCGCCCGCCGGCAGCGTACCGAGCACCGCCCCGGAGGCTTGCGCGATGGCCCGCGCGAGCGCCCGCAGGAGCGAGGCCTGGGGGTGCGCCAGGGCCAGGTCGCCAAGGAGGACGACCGACGGTGAGCTCTCCGCGAGGGAACGGGCGATCGATCGCAGGCCGTCGTCGACCGGCGCCCGCGCGACGAGCCCGCTCACCGGCCCCTCGGCCTCGGCCCCCAGCGCCCTCGCCAGCCCCGCGAGGGCCTTCAGCATCCCCGCCGGGCCCGTCAGCACCCGCCCGGCGAGGGGGAAGGTGAAGGGGGAGTCCACCGGACCCACCGCCGACACGCGGGCCCCGGCGAGCGCCGCCTTGCGCAGGCGGTGACCGAGGAGCGGGTGGTCCTTGCGCAGATTCGAGCCCACCAGCAGGGCGGCACCCACGCGCTCGAGCCCGGCGATCGGCATGCCGAGCCCGGGAGAGAGGGGCGCCAACCCCTGGTCGCTCGTGTCCTTCTCCCGCAGACGGTGGTCCACGTGGTCGCTGCCGAGCCCGCGCACGAGACCCTGGAGCAGGAACGCCTCCTCCAGGGTCGAGCCCGGGGAGGCCAGCGCCCCCACCCGCCCGGGTCCCCCCGCGGCGAGGACCGACTCGAGCCCCCGCGCAACGGTCGCGAGCGCGCTCTCCCAATCCACCACCTCCCAGCGCCCGGCGCGCCGGACCCTGGGAGCGGTGAGCCGGTCGGCGGCCGAGAGTCCCAGGTAGCCGAAGCGGTCCCGGTCCGAGATCCAGGTCTCGTTGATCGCCTCGTTCGCCCGCGCGACGACGCGCATCACCGCCCCCCGGCGCACGTGCACGGAGAGGTTCGAGCCGACCGCGTCGTGGGGCGAAACGGCCGCGTGCGCCGTCATCTCCCAGGGCCGGGCGGTGAAGCGGAACGGCTTCGAGGTGAGCGCTCCCACGGGACAGAGGTCGATGGCGTTGCCGGAGAGTTCGGAGTCGAGGGTCCGCCCGAGGAAGGCGCTGATCTTCGAGCGCTCCCCCCGTCCGATGGCGCCGAGCTCCCGCACACCGGCAACCTCTTCGCCGAAACGCACGCAGCGCGTGCACAGGATGCAGCGCGTCAGGTCCGTCGCCACCAGCGGGCCGATGTCCTCGTCCTGGACGGCCCGCTTGCCCTCCCGGTAGCGCGAGGAGTCCCGGCCGTAGCCCATGGCCACGTCCTGCAGCTCACACTCCCCGCCCTGGTCACAGATGGGGCAGTCGAGCGGGTGGTTCACGAGCAGGAACTCCATCACCGCCCGCTGCGCCTCGCGCACGAAGGGCGTGCGGGTGTGCACCTTCATCCCCTCGGCGACCGGGGTGGCGCAGGCCGGCACGGGCTTGCCGACCTTCTCGACCTGCACCAGGCACATCCGGCAGTTCGCCGCGACGGAGAGCTTCTTGTGGTAGCAGAAACGCGGGATGTGGATCCCGTTCGCGTCGGCCACCTCGATGATGGTGCTGCCCCGGCGCGCCTGGAGCGCGCGGCCGTCGATCTCGATGCTGAGCAGGTCCTCGCTCATGCCGTCAGGCCACCTGCGCCGGTGTCCCCGCGACGGGGCTTGCGCCGTGGCGCACGTAGTGCTCGAACTCCCCCCGGAAGTGCTTGAGGAAGCTCATCACCGGCATCGAGGCCGCGTCACCGAGCGCGCAGATGGTGTGGCCCATCACCCGCGAGGCGACCTGCTCGAGACGCTCCAGGTCTTCCGGCTCACCCTGCCCCGCGAGGATCCGGGTCAGGATCCGGTGCATCCAGCCGGTTCCCTCCCGGCAGGGTGTGCACTGACCACACGATTCCGCACCGTAGAACCGCGAGATGCGGTGGAGGACCTTCACCATGTCCGTCGTCTCGTCCATGACGATGACCGCGCCGGAGCCCAGCATGGAGCCCGCGCGCGAAATGGACTCGTGGTCCATGCGCAGGTCCAGCATCACCTCGCCGGGCACCACCGGCACGGAAGACCCACCCGGAATCACCGCCTTCAGGCGCCGCCCCCCCCGCACACCGCCCGCCATCGCCAGGAGCTCGCGGAAGGGGGTGCCGAGCGGAACCTCGAAGTTTCCCGGACGCTCCACGTGTCCGGACACCGAAAAGATCTTCTCCCCCCCGGCGCTCCCTGTCCCGAGGGACGCGAACCAATCGCCCCCCTTGCGCAGGATCACCGGGATCGAGGCGAGCGACTCGGTGTTGTTGATGGTCGTCGGCCGGCCGTACAGCCCCGCGTTGGCGGGAAACGGCGGCTTGAAGCGCGGTTGGCCCTTCTTCCCCTCCAACGACTCGAGCAGCGCCGTCTCCTCGCCGCAGACGTACGCGCCCGCCCCGAGCGTGGCATGGAGGTCGAAGTCGACCGCCGTGCCCAGGATTGCCTTGCCCAGGTAGCCCGCCGCGTAGGCCTCCTGCACCGCCCCCTCGAAGCGCCGGAAGGGCTCGTCGAGGAACTCCCCGCGCAGGTAGTTGTAGCCCACCGTGGCACCGATGGCGTAGCCGGCGATCGCCATGCCCTCCACCACCGCGTGCGGGTTGAAGCGCAGGATGTCCCGGTCCTTGCAGGTGCCGGGCTCGGACTCGTCGGAGTTGCAGACGACGTACTTCTGGCCCGGGGACTGTCGGGGCATGAAGCTCCACTTCAGCCCCGTCGGAAAGCCCGCGCCACCCCGCCCCCGCAGACCCGACTTCTTGACCTCTTCGATGATCAGCTCCGGCGGCAGGCGCCCCTTCAGCACCTGTTCCCAGGCCTGGTACCCGCCCAGGCTGCGGTAGGTCTCGATCGACCAGGGCCGCTCGTGGCCCAGGGTGAGGAAGCAGACCTGATTCGCCATGCGCGCCTCACTCGATGCCGTCGAGGATCTCGTCCACCTTCTCGGGGGTGAGATGCTCGTAGTAGACGTGGTCGACCTGCATCATCGGCGCGCCGCAGCACGCAGCCAGGCACTCCTCCTCACGCTTCAGGTGGAACTTGCCGTCCGGGGTGCTCTCCCCGAGCCGGATCCCGAGACGCCTTTCGATGTGCGCCAGGATGGCGTCGGCGCCGCGCAACATGCAGGAGACGTTGGTGCACACGGAGATGCTGTGGCGGCCCACCGGCTTCAGCTCGAACATGGAGTAGAACGTGGCGACCTCGTAGACCTCGATCGGCGCGAGCCCGAGATAATCGGCCACGGCCTCGATCAGGTCCGTCGTGAGGTGCCCACCGTTGCCGTGCTGCGCCTCGCGCAGGGCGGCGAGGACCGCCGACTGACGCC
This sequence comes from uncultured Ectothiorhodospiraceae bacterium, assembly GCA_937867305.1. Lineage (GTDB taxonomy): Bacteria > Pseudomonadota > Gammaproteobacteria > JAABTG01 > JAABTG01 > JAGNLM01. The sequence continues at coordinate 6,292 of CALMKJ010000083.1, forward strand.
GATCGGCAGGGTACTTGGCGAGCCAGTGGTCGATCACCGCCCGCGCGTGCGCCGACAGCAGGTCGCTCTTCCTCGCAGGCAACGGGCTCATCAGCGGTCGAGCTCCCCGAATACGATGTCGAGCGTCCCGATCACCGCGACCACGTCGGCCAGCATGTGGCCCCGCACCATCTCGTCGAGGGCCGCCAGGTGCGCGAAGCCCGGCGCCCGCACCTTGACCCGGTAGGGCTTGTTGGCTCCGTCCGACACCAGGTAGACCCCGAACTCACCCTTCGGGGCCTCGACGGCCGCGTAGACCTCCCCGGCGGGCACACCGTAGCCCTCGGAAAAGAGCTTGAAGTGGTGGATGAGCGCCTCCATCTCGCCCTTCATGCGCTCACGCTGCGGGGGCACCACCTTTCCCTCGCCCGCCATCACGGGCCCGGGGTTTGCGCGCAGCCAGTCGACGCATTGGCGGATGATCCGGTTCGACTGGCGCATCTCCTCGACGCGCACGAGGTAGCGATCGTAGCAGTCCCCGTTCACGCCGACCGGCACCGCGAAGTCCATGCGGTCGTAGACCTCGTAGGACTGCTTCTTGCGGAGGTCCCAGGCGATCCCCGAGCCCCGGATCATGGGCCCCGAGAATCCCAGCTGCAGGGCCCGCTCCGGCGGGACCACGCCGATGCCGACGGTCCGCTGCTTCCAGATGCGGTTGTCGGTCAACAGCGTCTCGTACTCGTCGACCAGACCCGGAAAGCGCTCGGTGAATGCCGCGATGAAGTCGAGGAGGCTCCCCTGGCGGTCCTCGTTCAGCCGGCGCAGGTCCTTTTCACTGCGCCGCCCCGAGTCCCGGTGCCGGGGCATGCTGTCCGGCAGGTCGCGGTACACCCCTCCCGGGCGGTAGTAGGTCGCGTGCATGCGCGTGCCCGAGACTGCTTCGTAGCAGTCCATCAGGTCCTCGCGCTCGCGGAACGCGTAGAGGAAGACGCTCATCGCGCCGATGTCGAGCGCGTGCGCGCCGAGCCACATCAGGTGATTCAGGATCCGGGTGATCTCGTCGAACATCACCCGGATGTACTGCGCCCGCAGCGGCGGCTCGACCCCGAGCAGCCTCTCGATGGCCAGGACATAGCCGTGCTCGTTGCACATCATGGACACGTAGTCGAGACGGTCCATGTACCCGATGCTCTGATTGTAGGGCTTCGACTCGGCCAGCTTTTCCGTGCCCCGGTGCAGCAGTCCGATGTGCGGGTCGGCGCGCTCGACGACCTCGCCGTCCAGCTCGAGCACGAGCCGCAGGACGCCGTGCGCCGCCGGGTGCTGGGGGCCGAAGTTCAGGGAGTAGTCGCGGATCTCAGACATTTCCGCCCGGCTCCCCACCACCGCCGCTCCCCAGCGCCCCCCGGTCACGAACGACCCGGGGCACCAGGACCCGCGGCTCGACCGTCACCGGCTCGTAGACGACGCGGCCCTGCGCGGGGTCGTAGCGCATCTCCACGTGCCCGCCGAGGGGGAAGTCCTTGCGCAGCGGGTGTCCGACGAAGCCGTAGTCCGTCAGGATCCGGCGCAGGTCGGGGTGCCCCTCGAACAGGATCCCGAAAAGGTCGAAGGCCTCGCGCTCGAACCAGTTTGCGGAGCTCCAGACGGGGACCAGCGAGTCCAACTGCGGTGGCTCCCCCGGCGCGTACACGCGCAAGCGCAGGCGCCGGTTCCAGCGCTGGGAGAGCAGGTGGGAGACCACCGCGAACCGGCGCTC
>CALMKJ010000084.1 GCA_937867305.1 uncultured Ectothiorhodospiraceae bacterium
ACCACTTCATCCCCTGGTCGCGCTACCCGGTCGACCTGCCCCACAACTTCGTGCTGGCCCACGCCCAGTGCAACCGCGACAAGCGCGACTTCCTGGGCGACCTCTGGCACCTGGAGCACTGGGTCGAGCGCAACGCGGCCCAAGGGGACCTGCTCGCCCGCGAGTTCGACAGCCTCCGTGTGGTCCACGATCTGACCGCGAGCCGACACGTGGTGCGCTGGTCCTACGCCCAGGCCGAGCAGGCCGGGGCCCGCGTCTGGCTGCGCGAGGACGAGCTGCGCCCGCTCGCGCCGGGCTGGCGAGCGCTGCTGCCGGCTTGACGCCCGCGGAAACCTGCGCCGAACATCGGCCGTGCTCGCCCCCGACCCCGACCTGCCGCTCCGTCTCGCCGCCTTCGCCCGCCTGAGGGCGCTCGTCCAGCAGCACGGCGACGCCCTGCCCTGGTCGCTGCTGAAGCAGGGGTTCCTCTACCAGGGCGAGCCCGTTCGTTTTGCCTCGGCGGCCGAGGGGATCTTCAAGCCCGCCCGCATGCGCGGCGTGCTGAGCATCAAGAGCGTCGTCCCGCGCCCGGGCCGGCGGGCGTGGTACGCGGACCAGCGTGGGCCGGACGAGCAGCTGCGCGCTCGCAGTGACGTGCTCGCCTACGCCTTCAAGGGCCAGGACCCCGAGGATCCGCAGAACCGTCTGCTGCTCGACGCGATGCAGCGAGAGCTTCCCCTCATCTACTTCTACGGGGTGGCGCCGAGCGTGTACGAGCCGGTCTACCCGGTCTACGTGGTCGACTGGTCGCCCGCGACGCTCACCGCCTCGGTCGCGGTCTCCGCGCTGGACGCGGTCGAGGACCGCTACGCGGCGCCCGAGCCCGCCTCCCGGCGCTACGCGATCCGCGAGGTCCGTCAGCGCCTGCACCAGGCGATGTTTCGCGAGCGGGTGCTGGCCGCCTACGAGGAGCGCTGCGCCCTGTCGGGGCTGCCCGAGCGGCACCTGGTCGACGCCGCGCACATCGTCGCCGACGCCGACGAGGCCCTGGGGCAGCCCGACGTGCGCAACGGGATCTGCCTCTCCAAGGTGCACCACGCCGCGTTCGACGCCCACCTGATCGGCATCGACCCGGACTATCGGGTGCACGTCTCGGCGCAACTCCGGCGGCTGCACGACGGGCCCCTGCTCGAGCAGGCGCTGAAGCGGCTCGAGGGGACGACCCTCAGACTGCCGCGGCACCGCGAGGCGTGGCCGGACCGGGAGCGGCTGGCCGTGCGCTTCGCGGCGTTCCGGGCGCTGGCGGCGTAGCCCTGCGCCGGCAGCCGCTGCGGCGGTGGGCGGCCGACCTACGCCGTCGCCCGCCGGTAGGCGATCTTCCGGCCCTGCCGGGCGTAGGCCTCGGCCTCGATCTCCTGCCGCGAGCGGAACAGATCGCCCTGCGGCAGGCCGAGCTGGCGGATCAGCCGGTCCAGCGTCGCCTCGTGGGGCTCGAGCGCGCCGTCGGCGAGGATGTGGCGGACCTCCATACCACGGACCACCAGGTGACGAGCCACCAGGACCGTGCGGTGGCACTCGAGCGGCTCCTGCTCGGCGCAGAGCAGCGCGAGCCGTCGCGAGCGGGCTTCCTGCCCGATCCTATCCAGGCCCCTCTGGAACGCCTCGGTCTTCGCCAGCAGGTCGTACTGGACCTGGTCGTCGACGTAGCAGGAGGGGTCCGGGGATCGGGCGCCGAGCTCGCGGCCGAGGAAGAGGTAGTCGAGGCCGCGGCGCCGCAGCGAGTCCGCCAGCGCCTCGCGGCGGAACTGGGGGTAGCGGCGGCTGTAGGGGTGCGAGCGGACGTCGGCCACGGCGGTGATGCCGCGCTGCGAGAGGAGGTTGAGGAGCTCCTCGATCGGGTGGGACGAGTGACCCACCGTGTAGACGACGGGCGGGTGGGTCTCCGTCTGCCGGGCCGTCACAGGAGCCAAGCGGGCATCTCGCGGATCAGTGCCCCAGGAAGCGCCGGTTGGCCGGGTTGTCCTGCTGCACCAGCAGGTCCAGGCGCACCGTCGCCCGGGTCATCCCGCATTAGAGCAGGCCCTCTTCGCGCTCGAGGCGCTCGGCCAGCGGGCGGTTGAAGCAGGTGAGCAGCACGCGCTTGCCCTCGCCCGCGAGACGCGCGAAGACGTGTCCGGCGACCAGGCTCTTGCCGCTGCCCGCGGTGCCGGTGAAGCGCAGGCGATAGGGGCTCATCTCCAGATTCGCCAGCACCGCGGCCACCGGCCCCACCTGGCGCACGAAGGTCCGCTCCTGGGCCTCGCGGTGGGCGTGGATGTCGGGCACCACCTGGAAGGTCTGGCAGAAGAACTCGTGCACCCACTCGTAGCGCCCGTCGGCCGGGTAGGTGCCGCGACCGAGGAGCTCCTGGATCCGGATCGCGAGGTGGCGACGGTCCCGGGCGTCGACCACCCGCGAGGCGTCGAGCCCGGCGGCGTTCAGATCCTTCACCCGGTAGTCCGGGAGGTAGACCAGGTAGTCGACGGCGAGCGGTCGCCCGTGCTGCCAGCGGAACTTCTCCCGCACCTTGTCGAGCGAGCGGTGCACCTGGCGGACCGGGTCCTTCTCCGCGCCGTCGTAGCGCTTGAGGAGGCCAGCCGGCCCCTCCTCCAGGGCGCCGTTCTTCTGCTCGATGCAGAGCACCTCGCCCG
>CALMKJ010000085.1 GCA_937867305.1 uncultured Ectothiorhodospiraceae bacterium
CGTTGGCCTCCGGTCCCCGGTCCCCGGTCCCCGGTCCCCGGTCCCCGGTCCCCGGATCATAGGGCGCCACGGGTGGCTGTCAACGACAGGGAGAGCAAATGGTCAACAAGTGGACAAGGAACGTCCTCGGGAGATGGCTGCCCAGCGCGTGTGCTCTCTGCGGGGCGGAGGCACGCGGGGGCCCGGTGTGCGGGCAGTGCCTCGACGACCTGCCACGTCTCGGCTCCGCGTGTGTCCGTTGCGGGGTGCCGTTGCCGTCCGCAGGTCTGCAGGGCTCGCTCGCAGGGACACCCGTTCCCGGGGTGACGCTTTGCGGTTCCTGCCTGCGCGAGCCGCCGCCGCTCGCGCGCTGCGTTGCCGCCCTCGAGTTCCGGGACACCGCGAGGGCCCTGGTTCACGGACTGAAGTTCCGAGGGCAGCTACCCTTCGCCCGGCCGCTCGGGGAGGTGGTCGCCCGCTCGGTCGCTGAGCGGGGACCCGTCGAGGCGGACCTGCTCCTCCCCGTGCCCCTGCACCCTGGCCGCCTTCGGCAGCGGGGCTTCAATCAGGCGACGGAGGTGGCGAGGGTCGTTTCCCGGCTTCTCGGGATGCCCCTGGCCAGCCCCGGCACAGCCACCCGGCGCAGGAGCACCGTGGCCCAGACCGACCTGCCGGGCGCGAGGGCCCGGCGCAGGAACGTGGCCGGTGCGTTCCAGGTGGATTCGCGCGAAGTGTCCGGGCGCCGAGTGGTCCTTCTGGACGACGTCATGACCACCGGTGCGACCCTGTACGAGCTGGCCCGGACCGTCGGGGCCGCAGGGGCTCGGCAGGTGGAGGCCTGGGCCTGCTGTCGGGCGGGGCCTCCCCATGCAGGGCCCGAAAGTCCCCAGGCGTCGCCCTCTCCAGGAGGCATTCCTCGAGGGGGACTCGGGGAGGGGCTCCAGGACAAGGCCTCCGGGGTCGGGAGGCCCACGCTGGTCGTCCCGCGCTAGGTGTCCAGGTTGGCCACGGCGAGGGCGTTCGTCTCGATGAACTCCCGTCGGGGCTCCACCTGGTCTCCCATCAGCGTGGTGAAGAGCTCGTCCGCAGCGATGGCGTCCTCGATCCGGACCTGAAGCATCCGGCGCGTTGCCGGGTTCAGGGTCGTGTCCCACAGCTGTTCGGGGTTCATTTCACCGAGGCCCTTGTAGCGCTGGATGTGCATCCCGCGCCGGGCGTCCTGCATGAGCCAGGCCATGGCTTCGGAGAGAAAAGCGACCGGGTGCTGCACCTCACCCCGCTGCACGGCGGCACCTTCGGCAAGTGGCGCCTCCAGCTGCGTGGTCAGCGTGACCAGGCTGCGATACTCCGAGGAGTGGAAGAACTCTCGGGGCAGCGTCTGGTACGCGGTGACCCCGTGAATCCGGGCCTCCACCACAGGCAGGGCACTGTCCCCCGCCGGGTCGCCCGACACCGTTACCTGGTACGACGCGTGAGCCGGCGCCCTCGCCCGCAGCCGGGCCTCGAGGGCCTCCGCCCAGGCGTTGAGGCGCTCCCGGTCCCGCAGGAGCTCGGTCGAGAGCAGGGGCGTGCGCGACAGAGCCTGGAGGACTTCGGGGGAGATGCGCCGCTCGAGCCGCTTGTGGATCGCATTGACGGCGACGTACTGGCGCGCGACCTGCTCAAGGGCGGCGCCTTCCAGCAGCGGTGCGTCGGCGCCGGGGCTGAGTCGCGCGCCGTCGAGTGCAAGCTGCAGGAGGTGGGCGTCGAGCTCGGCGTCGTCCTTCACGTAGCGCTCCGACTTGCCCTTCTTCACCTTGTAAAGGGGCGGCTGGGCGATATAAACGTATCCCCGCTCGATGAGCTCCGGCATCTGCCGGTAGAAGAAGGTCAACAGAAGCGTGCGGATGTGGGAGCCGTCCACGTCCGCGTCCGTCATGATGATGATGCGGTGATAGCGAAGGCGCGAGGGGTCGTACTCGTCCTTCCCGATCCCGCAGCCGAGCGCGGTGATCAGGGTGCCCACTTCGGGTGACGCCAGCATCTTGTCGAAACGGGCCTTCTCCACGTTGAGGATCTTTCCCTTGAGGGGGAGGATCGCCTGGGAGCGGCGGTCGCGCGCCTGTTTCGCGGAGCCTCCCGCCGAGTCGCCCTCCACGAGGAAGAGTTCGGACAGGGCCGGGTCGCGCTCCTGACAGTCGGCGAGTTTCCCCGGGAGCCCGGCGACGTCCAGGGCACTCTTGCGGCGGGTCATCTCCCGGGCCCGGCGGGCCGCTTCTCGGGCGCGCGCAGCCTCGACGATCTTACCGGCGATGGAGCGGGCCTCGGCGGGGTACTCCAGCAGGAACTCTTCCAGCTTCTCGGAGACCGCGGCCTCGACGACAGGCTTGACCTCGGAGGAGACGAGCTTGTCCTTGGTCTGGGACGAAAACTTTGGGTTCGGGACCTTGACCGAGAGGACCGCGGTGAGCCCCTCGCGGATGTCGTCGCCGCTGGTGGCGACCTTCTGTTTCTTACCGAGTCCGCTGGTCTCGATGAAGTGATTCAGCGTGCGAGTGAGCGCTCCGCGAAGACCGGCCAGGTGGGCCCCGCCATCCCGCTGGGGGATGTTGTTGGTGAAGCAGAAGACGTTCTCCTGATAGGAGTCGTTCCACTGCAGGGCAAGCTCCACACCGATACCGTCCCTCCCCGTGGAGAAGTGGAAGACGCTCGGATGGATGGGCGTCTTCATGCGGTTCAGGTGCGTGACGAAGGCGCGGATGCCCCCTTCGTATTGGAAGACGTCCTGCTTGCCCGAGCGCTCGTCCAGCAAACGGATCCGAACGCCCGAATTGAGGAAGGAGAGCTCCCGCAAGCGGCTGGCCAGGATGTCGTAGTGGAACTCCGTATTACTGAACGTGCGCCGGCTCGGAGTGAAGCGGACCTGGGTGCCCTGCTCGCTCGAGGGACCCATCTCCCGCAACGGGTACTGGGGCACACCCTCGCGGTATTCCTGTTCGTAGCGCTTGCCGTCGCGATGGATCGTGAGGAGGAGGTGCTCGGACAGGGCGTTGACGACGGACACCCCCACGCCGTGGAGCCCGCCCGCGACCTTGTAGCTGTTGTCATCGAACTTACCGCCCGCGTGCAGGACGGTCATGATGACCTCCGCTGCGGAGCGGCCTTCCTCCGCGTGGAGGTCCACGGGTATCCCGCGACCGTCGTCGGAGACGGTCACCGAGCCGTCATCGTGGATGACGATGTCGACGTGGGTGCAGTAGCCGGCAAGGGCTTCGTCGATGGAGTTATCGACGACCTCGAACACCATGTGGTGGAGGCCCGTTCCGTCGTCCGTGTCACCGATGTACATGCCGGGGCGGGCGCGAACGGCCTCGAGTCCCTTGAGGACACGAATGTTTCGGGAATCGTAGGTAGAGTCAGACACAGGCGCGTGTGAAACCGTTCGAACGGAGGACGATTATACCAGTTCGGTCAGACAGCCTTGTTCCACGTGGAACATTGCGCATGCCGTCCCGGCAGGAAGGGAGAGTACCGAGGGTTCCAGTACGGTGAGGAAACTCTGACAGCCCGTGGCGCGGATGCCTTCCAGAAGCCACTCCCGTGCGCGGGCGTCGAGTTCCGACGGAAAATCGTCGACGAGCAGAACGGGTTGGCGGCTGCACGTGGACCGTACGTATTCCACATGGCCGAGCATGATGGCTGCGGCCAGGGCCTTCTTCTCCCCGCGCGACAGCGTCTCCCGGGCAGCATGGCCCGAGACCTGCAGCGCCAGGTCGGCCAGGTGGGGTCCGTGGCTCGTCCAACCTCGCGCGGCATCCGCGGCCCAGGTACGGTCGAGGGCGTCCGCCAGCGACTCGCCCGCCGGCCATCCTCTGCGGTAGAGGATCTGCAGAGGTACCCCCGTGAGGCGCGCCAGGGTCTCGCGCACGAATGGCAATACCTCCTCGGCGTATTTCGCCCTCCAGGCGTCGATGCAGTCGGCCTCCTCGCACAACTCGTGCTCCCACACCGCTGCCGAGCGCCGGGGCGAGCCTGAGCGCAGGGCTGCGTTTCGCTGGCGGAGGCTCCGGCGGCAGCGGAGGATGGAGGCCCCGTATTCTGGTTCCACGTGGAACAATGCCCAGTCCATGAGCGAACGTCTCTGGCCGGGCGAACCCTCGACAATCTCCAGACTGTCCGGAGCGAAGACCGCCAGGGGCATGAGCCGAGCAACAACGGCTGCGCCGGGCACGTCCTGTCCATCCAGTCGTATACGGGATTCCGGCCCCCCCTTGACCACGCCGATGCGACGCAATGTTCCGGCCGGCTCCAGAACCTCGCCGAAGACACTGAGTTCGGTGGATTCCCAGCGGACGAGAGGCTCTACGTCCCGCGACCGGAAGGACCGGCCCGTGCCGAGTACGTGAATGGCTTCGAGAATGCTGGTCTTGCCCGCGGCGTTGCCGCCGGCAATGACGTTGAGGGTCGGGTGAGGGCGAAGCGAGACGCTCCGGAGAATGCGGAGGTCCCGGACCTCCAGCCGAGTCAGCCGCACGCCGACGCAGTCCTCGGCAAATCAGAGCCTCATGGGCATGACCACGTAGCGGCAGGCGGTCTCGGTCTCTGCCAGCAGCAAGCAACTGCTGTTGTCGTCATTGAGGCACAGTCGCACGCGCTCGCCCGGGATTGCGGAGACCGCGTCGATCAGATATCCGACGTTGAAGCCAATCACGATGGGAGGCCCCTCGTAGTCCACCTCGAGGTCCTCCTCGACCTGCTCGTGCTCCGCGTTCTCCGACTGTATTCCGAGCCGTCCGCTGGTCACTGACAACCTCACGGAACGGTACCGCTCGTTGGCGAGGATCGCCGCCCGCGAGAGGGCCTGCCGCAACTCCTCACGCTCCACGAGCACGTGTTTGTCCCAGACCTCCGGGTCCGGGATCACCCGCTGATACTCGGGAAAACGTCCCTCGATCAGGCGCGCGACCAACCTCAGATCCCCCGTGGTCACCCGAAGGGCCTGCGCCCCGATTTCCAGGGTCGCCTCTTGTGCCTCGCCATAGCCCAGGCGCATGACCTCACCGACGGCCTTCCGGGGCACGATGGCCTGCAGGATCTCCCCCTGGTTTCCCACGAGCTTCGCGTCGCAGAGTGCCAGGCGGTGTCCGTCCGCGCCGACCGCCCTGAGCCTTCCCTCCCCGACCTCCAACAAGAGTCCGTTCAGGTAATAGCGGACATCCTGCTGGGCCATCGCGAAATGGACGCGTTCCAGCAACGTCTTGAGTTCGGTTGCCGGGAGCGTCACCGTCACCAGGGCCTCGAAGCCCTGGGTGAGAGGGAACCCCTCCGGTTCCAGCGTGGTCAACGAAAAGCGGGTCGGACCGGACCGGATGGTCGCGCGTCCTCCCGCGGCGGAAATTTCAGCGACCGACCCCGGCGGAAGGCTTCGCCAGATCTCCCAGAGCTTCCGTGCCGGGATGGTCGTCTTCCCCTCCACCTGGACGTCGGCGGATGCAGTCGCGCTGACCTCGATCTCCAGGTCGGTACCCCACACTGCCACCTTTCCGGGTGTGGCTTCGATGAGGAGGTTACCGAGGATCGGAACCGCCTGCTTCCGGTCTACCGCCCCGTAGGCCATCTGAAGTGCTGATAGCCAGGCCTCTCGAGCGATAGTGAGCTTCATGGGCGTGTCTATTTCCTTAAAGGTATTTAAAGGCTTTAAGAATAGGATCAGTAGGGGCTGCAAAGGCCTGTGTATAAAATGCTAAGTCATTGATATTTATAACTTTAATTCAGATCGTAACCCTTCCCGATCCCTGTGGCATGCCTGTGGATGAATTGTGGATGCAGTCCCCCTCGCACCGAATCCCCAGCTTATGCACATCACGTGCTCAGGGTTCTCACCAGGATCGTGTAGTCCTCGGCCATGCTGGCATCCTGCCCCCGCAGTTCCGCCACCTTCTTGCAGGCATGGAGCACCGTGGTGTGGTCCCTGTCCCCGAACGCCTGTCCGATCTCCGGCAGGCTGTGGCTCGTGAGTTCCTTGGAAAGCGCCATGGCCACCTGACGAGGCCTCGCGACCGACCGGCTGCGCCGCTTCGAAAGCAGGTCGGACACCTTGACCTTGTAGAATTCGGCGACGGTCTTCTGGATGTTCTCCATGGTGACCAGTTTGTCCTGGAGCGCCAGGAGGTCCTTCAGGGACTCCTTGGCGAACTCCACGGTCACGGGGTGGCCGGTGAACTGCGCATTGGCCAGAACGCGGCGCAGCGAGCCCTCGAGCTCGCGTACGTTCGAACGGATCCGCTTCGCGATGAAAAAGGCCACGTCCTCGGGGAGGGTGATGCCGGAGCTCTGGGCCTTGCGCATCAGGATCGCCACCCGCGTCTCCGTGTCGGGTGGCTCGAGGGCCACGGTGAGCCCCCAGCCGAAGCGCGACTTGAGGCGCTCCTCCAGCCCCTCGACCTCCTTCGGGTAGCGGTCGCAGGTGAGGACGACCTGCTGCTGCTCTTCGAGCAACGCGTTGAAGGTGTGGAAGAACTCTTCCTGGGAGCGCTCCTTGCCCACGAAGAACTGGATGTCGTCGATGAGCAACGTGTCCAGCGAGCGGTAGTGGCGCTTGAAGTCGCTGATGGCGTTGTGCTGCAACGCCTTGACCATGTCGGTGACGAACCACTCCGAGTGCAGGTACGACACGCGCGCCTGGGGGCGATCGCGCACCAGCAGATTGCCAATCGCGTGCATCAGATGTGTCTTTCCGAGACCCACGCCACCGTAGATGAAGAGCGGGTTGTAGGAACCGCCGGGGTTCTGAGCCACCTGCAGCGACGCGGCGCGCGCGAGCTGGTTGCACTTGCCCTCGACGAAGCTCTCGAAGGTGAAATCCGTCCGCAGGCCGCTGCCGGACTTGTGCGTGGGGCCTTCGGCGCGCCAGCGTCGCGCCGAGTTCTCGGCGGCCCGCGCGGGCGCCGCGGCCGCGGGCTTCGCCGATGTCTCCCGGGTCTCCGGGGTCGCGCGGGACTCCCGGGTCCCGACGCTGACGGTCACGGACAGGTCGGGGGATCCGGCTGCCGCCCGCGCAACCTCGCTGATCCGCTGCGCGAAGTGCTCGCTCACCCAGTCCCGCACGAAGCGGTTGGGGGCGAGCAGGCGCAGGCACGCCCCGTCCTCCACCGCCTGCAGGGGCCGCAGCCAGGTGTTGAGCTGCTGCTCGGAGAGCTCCGCCTCCAGTTCCCCGAGACAACGCTTCCAGAGACCCGCCTTCACGGTCCACCTGCCCCCGCTGACCATCCCGTCGCCGAAGTGTACCCCTCGCCCGGGAGGGGTCGAAAGCCCATTCAAGGCTCGTTCGGTTTGACAGGCCAGGCGGTCAGCGGGTATGTTCCCGCGTCTTGTCCCAGGCTACTGCCCTCTCAGAGCGGTCCCAACATGAAGCAGACCTTTCAACCCAGTAACCTCAAGCGCAAGCGCCGGCACGGCTTCCGCGCCCGGATGGCCACCCGCAGTGGACGACAGGTCCTGCAGGCCCGGCGGGCCAAGGGCCGCAAGCGGCTCAGCGCCTGAGCGACGGGCTCCGATTCGGGACGCTCGCTTTCCGCGCTCGCGCCGGCTGACCCGCAGCCGGGAGTTCACGAAGCTCTTCGCCGAGTCCTGGCGCTCCCATGACAGCCTGTTCGTGGTCCTCTTCGCTCCGAACGGCCTCGGCCACCCCCGCTTGGGGATGGCCATCTCGCGGCGCCGGGTTCCCCTGGCCCACGAGCGGAACCGCGTCAGGCGCCTGGTCCGGGAGAGCTTCCGGCTGCACCAGGGCCAGCTCGGGGGCTTCGACTTCGTGGTCATGGCCCAGGGCAAGCTAGCGGCCTCGGACGACCTGTCGCGGCAGAAATCTCTCGAATGGCACTGGAACCACCTCGCGACGCGCTGCAGCCGGTTCTCCGCGGGCTCATCCGGGGATACCAGCGCTTCCTGAGCCCGTTCGTGGGCAGCCAGTGCCGTTTCTATCCCACCTGCTCGGCATATGCCCTGGAGGCGATAGAGACGCACGGCAGTGCGCGCGGGGTCCTGATGGGGCTTCGGCGCATCTCCAGGTGTCACCCCTGGCATGCCGGGGGGTTCGATCCGGTCCCGCCGCGGTCCCCACCGCGGCAAGGTTAGCTTCCTGTCTACTGTAGGATTCCGAACCGTGGAAAACGCCCGGTTAGTGTTGTTCGCTGCGCTCGGCATGGTCCTGTTCCTGCTCTGGCAGGCCTGGCAGCAGGACTACCGGGCGCGCTCCGCTGCGTCGACGCCCGGCAGCTCCCAGAGCGAGGTCGTGGCCCCGGCGTCGGTCCAGCCGGACGTACCCGCGGCCCCCGCGGCCTCCGCACCCACCGCAGCAGCCTCCTCCGTCGAGGGGCCATCGGCCGCCGAGGCCCGCGCGACCCCGACAGCTCCTGCCGATGCCCCCCGGGTGCAGGTCGTGACCGACGTCTTCCGGGCCGAGATCGACACCGCGGGCGGGACCCTCCGGCGCCTGGACCTTCCCGGCTACCCGGTCAGCGCCGACGAGCCGGAGAAGCCCTTCCGTCTCCTGGGGAACGGGGAGGACCTCCTCTTCGTGGCCCAATCCGGTCTCCTGTCCGCGGGTCCCGCGCCCAACCACCACGCCCTCTACCAGGCGGAGCGCACGGAGTACTCGCTGGCCGCGGGTGAAGACACCCTGCAGGTGCCGCTGCGCTGGACCAGCCCGGAGGGCCTCACGGTCACCAAGGTCTACACCTTCCGGCGGGACAGCTTCGTCATCGACCTGGAGTTCCGGGTGGAAAACGGCACGGCGTCCGACTGGCGCGGCCGACCCTACGGACAGCTCTTGCGCAACCGGCCCCCGCAGGGGAGCCGCTTGTTCGCCTACACCTACACCGGTGGGGTGCTCCACAACGAGGAGCTGCGCTACGACAAGGTGGATTTCGACCGGATGCTGAAGGGACCGGTCACGGTCGACGGCAAGGGCGGCTGGGCGGCGATGATCCAGCACTACTTCGCCGCGGCCTTCCTTCCCGACCAGGCAGCCGCGACGCACCTCTACGGGCGTTCCCTCGACGCGTCCCGCTTCCTCGTGGGCGTGGTCGAGCCCGAGGTGGTGGTGGCGCCGGGCGCCGCGGGGAAGCTCGACCTGCAGCTCTTCGTCGGGCCCAAGGTCCAGGAGCGCCTGGCAGCGGCGGCGCCGGGCCTGCATTTGCTCGTGGACTACGGCTACCTCACGATCCTCGCCGAGCCGCTCTTCTGGCTGTTGCAGCAGATCCAGCGCTTCGTGAAGAACTGGGGCTGGTCGATCGTGATCCTCACGGTGCTCATCAAGCTCGCCTTCTTCCATCTCTCCGCCACGAGCTACCGCTCCATGGCGCGCATGCGCAATCTGCAGCCGCGCCTCGTCTCCCTCAAGGAGCGTTACGGGGACGACCGGGCGAAGCTGAACCAGGCGATGATGGAGCTCTACCGCACCGAGAAGGTGAATCCGCTCGGTGGCTGCCTGCCCATCGTGGTGCAGATCCCCGTGTTCATCGCGCTCTACTGGGTGCTGCTCGAGAGCGTGGAGCTGCGCCAGGCCCCGTTCATGCTCTGGATCCGTGACCTGTCCATCCACGACCCCTACTTCGTGCTGCCCATCACCATGGGCGTCACGATGCTGATCCAGCAGCGCCTGAACCCGTCGCCGGTGGACCCGATCCAGCAGAAGGTCATGATGGTGCTGCCGGTGGTCTTCACGGTGTTCTTCCTGTTCTTCCCGGCGGGCCTGGTCCTGTACTGGCTCGTGAACAACACCCTCTCGATCCTGCAGCAGTGGGTCATCACCCGCCAGCTGACGAAGGGTTCCGCGGCCTGACGGCAGCCACGGGCACGCCGGCCCCGGACACCATTGCCGCGGTCGCCACCGCCCCGGGCCGGGCGGGGATCGCGGTGGTCCGGGTCTCCGGTCCGGGGGTGGCGGCGATTGGCGCCACGCTCCTCGGAGACCTTCCGCCGCCGCGCCACGCGGCCCTGCGGGACTTCCTGGACGCCCGGGGCGAGGCCATCGACCGGGGGCTTGCCCTCTACTTCGCAGCGCCTGCTTCCTACACGGGCGAGGACGTCCTCGAGCTGCAGGGCCACGGGGGCCCGGTCGTCACGGACCTCCTGCTCGCCCGGGTCCTCGCCCTCGGCGCGCGGGTCGCTCGCCCCGGCGAGTTCACCGAGCGGGCCTTTCTCAACGGGCGCATGGACCTGGTCCAGGCCGAGGCCGTCGCGGACCTGATCGATGCGGCGACCGTGGAGGCGGCGCGGGCCGCCCGGCGCACCCTCGACGGTGAGTGGTCCCGGCGCCTTGGCGAGATCGGCGAGGCCCTGACCGACCTGCGGGCCGAGGTCGAGGCGGCCATCGACTTCCCGGACGAGGAGCTCGACGGCGCGGACGAATCGGCGGTGAGCGCACGTGCCGGGGAGGTGCTCGCGACCCTCGCCGCGGCCCTGGAGGGTGCGGCCCATGGGCAGGCCCTCGCCGAGGGCGTGCGGGTGGTGATCGCGGGCAGGCCCAACGTGGGCAAGTCGAGCCTCCTGAACGCCCTCTCCGGCAGCGACTCGGCGATCGTCACCGAAGTGCCCGGCACCACCCGCGACGCCATCCAGGTGCGGGTCCAGGTGGAGGGCGTGCCGGTGAGCCTCGTCGACACGGCCGGTTTGCGCCCGACCGGGGACCCGGTGGAGCGGATCGGCGTGGAGCGGGCGTGGGCGGCGGCCCGGGACAGCGACCTCGTGTTGCTCGTCGTGGACTCCACGCAGGGCTTCGGGCGCGAGGAGGAGGAGATCGTCGCGGGCCTGCCGGCGGAGCTGCCGAGGGTCGTGGTCTGGAACAAGGTCGACTTGACGGGCGAGGCGCCCGGACCCTGTCCGTCCCCCGGTGGGGCGGCCTCCGGTGGGGTGGCTTCCGGTAGCGCGGCCCTTGGCGGCGTGGCCTCCGGTGGCCCGGCCCCCGCTGGTTCGGCCGTCCGTGTCTCTGCGCGCACGGGCGCCGGCCTCGGGGACCTGCGCAGACTCCTGTCGTCGGTGTGCGGGGTCTCGCCCCGGGAAGGGGTCTTCACCGCCCGGCGCCGTCACCTCCAGGCGCTCGCCCGGGTGCGCGAGCACCTCGACGAGGTCCGGCGCCTCGCCGGCGCCAGCCTGCCCGGGGAACTGGTGGCGGAGGAGCTCCGCCAGGCCCAGCGCGCGCTCGGGGAGATCACGGGAGAGGTCACCAGCGAAGAGGTCCTCGGGCGCATCTTCTCGCGCTTCTGCATCGGGAAATGAGACGGGTTACGACGCGGTCACGCTCGCCGTCAGACGTCCTTTTGCCCGAGTCCTGGCCACAACCTCGCGAAGTCGAAGCTCAGCTGCCGGTGGTGGCGGATCGACAGCAGGTACAGGGTGGAGCCCTTGTTCTCCTCGGCGTACAGGATCAGATAGTCACCGCTGCCAAGCACCCGCAGGCCGTCGGCCGCCCCGGCGGGCAGTAGGCCGAGCTGTGCGATCGCTTCCGCGGACTGCGGCGGCTGGTCCAGGTAGCGCCGGCCCATGCGTGGAAAACGCCGCAGGTTCGGGATCACCGTCTCCCGCAGCGCCGCCAGCAGCGCGTCGTAGGCGTGCGGCGCGTCGGCTTCCGCGAGAAAGGCCTCGATGGACGCCAGCCGTTCCAGGAAGCTCGCGGTCAGTTCGACGCGGTAGGTCGGATCAGCCAAGCTTGGCGGCCCGAGCGGGCGACTTTCTTGCCGAGGCGCGGCGCTTCTGCAGGGCGGCGATGGCGGTATCCGCCTCCTGCGTGCGGCCCGCCACTATGTCCTCCAGACCGCGGCGCGCGTCGTCGATCAACAGCAGGTGGATGCGTTCTCGCTCCAGCCGGTGGTAGTAGTCGAGCCGGTCGGAATCGATCAGAGCGACGTAACTCTCGCCGTTCTTGGTGATGATCTTCTCGGCGCCGGCCTTCACCTGCTCTGCGAGTTCCGACAGGTTGGCGCGGGCCTGGGTGAAGGGGACGACGTCGCGGGTGTTGAATCCCATGGCTGGCTCCTGGCGGGAAAGTACAGAATTCTGTGCATTCTACGCGGGACCGGTGTTCCTCGGAAGGGGCGCGTCCAGGCCGCCGGGGAACCGTGCGTGCAATGACAGAGCGAAGCTCCAGAAATGCAAGGTCGACCCATACCGCATCACAGCACCCGCCACCAGGCCACGGCCTGCACGTCGGGGGCGAGCCACTCGACCATGCGGCCGAGTGCGCAAGACGGCGGGCATCACGCGCCGCCGCGCCTTTCCCGCCCGCTCCACGCTGCGCCATAATCCGGGCCGTTCCGGTCCCTCACGCACCGGTGCGAGCGAGGCGTTCTCATGACCATTCCCTCCGCCAGGCCCACGAAGCGGTACCGCATCCTCCTCACGGGAGTCTCCGGGCAGCTCGGCTGGGAGCTCCGGCGCGCCCTGATGCCCCTCGGCGACCTGGTGTGCACGGCGGGACCGGACATGACGCTGCGCGGCACCGAAACCCTCGA
Organism: uncultured Ectothiorhodospiraceae bacterium; assembly: GCA_937867305.1. GTDB lineage: Bacteria > Pseudomonadota > Gammaproteobacteria > JAABTG01 > JAABTG01 > JAGNLM01. The sequence continues at coordinate 12,468 of CALMKJ010000085.1, forward strand.
CCTGGCCGACGCGGAGGCGACGCGGGACTTCGTGCGCCGCGTGGCCCCGGACCTCATCGTCAACCCCGCGGCGTACACCCGCGTGGACAACGCCGAGGACGAGGCCCCGCTCGCCCGGGCAATCAACGCCGTGGCCCCCGCCGTCCTCGCCGAGGAGGCAGCGCGCTGCGGCGCACTGATGGTCCACTACTCCACGGACTACGTGTTCGACGGCCAGGCGAGCCGGCCGTACAGCGAGAACTACCCACCGTCCCCCGTCAGCGTCTACGGTCAGACCAAGCTCGACGGCGAGCTGGCCATCCAGGCCTCCGGGGTGCCGCACCTGGTCCTGCGCACGAGCTGGATGTACGGCTGCCGGGGCAACAACTTCCCCCTCACGATCCTGCGGATCGCTGGCCGCCAGGGCGAGGTGCGGGTGGTGGACGACCAGACGGGCTCGCCCACCTGGGCCCGACAGGTGGCCGAGGCGACCGCCCAGGTCCTCGCCCAGGCCCGGCAGCTCGGTCGACCCTGGCTCGAGGAGCGCTCCGGTGTCTACCACCTGACGGCGGCCGGGTCGACGACCTGGTTCGGCTTCGCCCGGGCGATCCTGCAGCACGTGGAGGGACCGGCGCGCACCGCCAAGCTCGTGCCCATCCCGACCTCGGATTTCCCGACCCGCGCGGCGCGGCCGACCTACTCGGTGCTCGACTGCGGCAAGCTGGCGGCCACGTTCCAGGTCGCGCTGAGTCCCTGGGAGGAACAGCTGGCGCGGGTGATGGAAGAGCTCAACATGCCCCCGGGCCGGGCACCGGGGGCGTGAGCCGGGCGGCGGGCCGCAGGCGGGCCGGGTCCAGGGCTGCCCCCTCGGCACGAGGGCCCGAGAGCGTCCGCCGCGTGTCTGAGCGCGCCCGCCACGTGTCCGACCGCGCCTTCCAGGTCCGCTGGCTCGCCCCACGCTGCTGGGGGAGCTGGCTCAGCCTCGCGGGCCTGAGACTCGGCATCCGGCTCCCGTACGCCTGGCAACTCTCGTGGGGTCGGGGCATCGGTCGCCTGCTGCACCGGGTGCTCCGCCGGCGCCGCCGGATCGCGGAGCGCAACCTGGCCCTCTGTTTCCCGGAGCTGGCGCCCGAAGGGCGGGCGGAGCTCGCCCGGGCGTGCTTCGAATCCGTCGGAATCGCCTTCTTCGAGGTCGCGCTCGCCTGGTGGGGCGCCGACGAGCGCCTGCAGGCACTGGGGCGCGTGGAGGGGCTGGAGCACCTCGCTCGGGCGCTCGCCCGGGGCCGGGGCGTGATCCTGTTGAGCGGGCACTTCACGACCCTGGAGCTCGGGGCGCGGCTGCTGCACCGGCACCAGTCGTTCCGGCCCGTGTATCGCGCGAGCCGGAACGAGGTCTGGGACTGGGCTGTGCTCCGCGGGCGGGAGCGGCACGTGGGGCAGGCCATCGACCGCGGGGACGTGCGCGGGATCCTGCGCGCCCTGCGGGCCAACGGCTGCGTGTGGTACGCCCCCGACCAGGACTACGGCCGCGAGCACAGCGTCTTCGTCCCCTTCTTCGGCGTGCCGGCGGCGACCATCACGGCGACCTCGCGTCTGGCCGCCCTCAGCGGCGCCGCCGTGGTCCCCCTCTTCCAGCGCCGCCTGCCGGGGACGGGTGGCTACCGCGTGACGCTGGAGCCGGCCCTGGAGGGGTTCCCGAGCGGTGACGACGCCGCCGACGCGGAGCGCCTGAGCCGCCTCATCGAGGGGTGGGTGCGGGCCTGTCCGGAGCAGTACCTCTGGACCCACCGGCGCTTCAAGACCCGCCCGGCGGGCGAGCCACCGCTCTATTGAGCCGCAGCCAGCGGGCCCCGGGGGCGGCGCCCTGCCGCCGGGGCGAAGATGGTAAAGTCCGCGCAACGCCTGCGCCGAGCTGCCCGCGGGCAAGCCTTCCGCCAGCGGCCCACCCGATGACGACGACACCCCCGCCGAGCCATCCCAAGCTGGTGATCCTCATGTATCACCAGGTGGGCCAGTTCCGGCGCCCCGCGAGCCACAAGGCCTGCTTCTGCGACACGCGCCGGTTCCGCTCCCAGATGCGCTATCTCGCGCGCATGGGGTACGGGGTGATCGGCCTGGAGCAGGCGCTCCGCGGCCTGTTCGAGGGCGGTCCGCTGCCCAGCCGGCCCGTGGTCCTGACCTTCGACGACGGGACGCGGGACTTCCACGACCACGCCCTGCCGGTCCTCCAGGAGCACGGTTTCCCGGCCACCGTCTACGCGGTCACGGGGCTCCTCGGGCGGAGCGCCGACTTCGTGAGCTACCGCCCCGTGCCCCGCCTGATGACGGGCGAGGCCCTGCGCGCCGTGCAGCGGGCGGGGATCCAGGTCGGGTCCCACTCGGTGACCCACCCGCAGCTCACGCAGCTTGACGACGCCGACCTGCGTCGCGAGGTGTTCGACAGCAAGGCGTTCCTCGAGGACCTGCTCGGGTCGCCGGTGGACCACTTCTGTTACCCCAAGGGCGACTACGACGCACGGGTGCGCGAGGTGGTGCGCGCGGCCGGGTATCGCAGTGCCCTGACGACGGTGCGCGGCGCGGCGAACACCGCCGCCAACCCCCTGGAGATCCCGCGCAAGGCCGTGTCCTTCGGCGACAACCTGATCGGCTACGCCTGGAAGTTGCACCTGAAGCACCCCCAGAAGATCAAGGCACGGCCCCGGTGACGCCCGGATCCTGGCACGTCATCGGCAGCAGGGATTTCGGGGGGGCGGACCGGTTCTACTGCCGGCTCGTGCAGGCGCTGCAGGGCACCGGGGATGCGGTGCTGGCGGTGAACCGCACGGGCTCGCCCGTCGGCCAGGTCATCGGGGGCTCCGTGCCCCAGTTCCAGCTCCCCTTCGCGAACCAGTGGGACGCCTACACCGCCTGGCGTATCCACCGCCGGGCGGTGCGGGAGCGGCCTGCCATCGTCCAGACCTACATGGGCCGCGCGACCCGCCTCACGCGACTGTCCCGCCGGGGACCCACGGTGCACGTGGCGCGTCTGGGGGGCTTCTACAAGGTCCGGGGCTATTACGAGCACGCCCACGCGTGGGTCGGGAACACAAGGGGGGTCTGCGACCACTTGGTGCAGGCAGGCCTGCCCGCCGGACGCATCTACCGGATCGGCAACTTCGTCCCGGCGGCGCAGCCGCTCGCACCGGGGGAGGCCGAGCGCCGGCGCCGGGCGGAGTCCATTGCGCAGGAGGCCTGGGTCCTCTTCGCGCTCGGGCGACTCGTCCCGGGCAAGGGCTTCGAGGACCTGCTGGCCGCATTCGCCCTCCTGCCGCCGGAACTGGGGGGAAGGCCGGTGCACCTGGCCGTGGGCGGCGAGGGGGCGCTGCGCCCGGCCCTCGAAGGGCAGGCGAATGCCCTCGGGGTGGCACGGCGCGTCCACTGGCTCGGCTGGCTGGCGGACCCCGCCCCCTGGTACGGTCTGGCGGACCTGCTGATCGTGCCCTCGCGGCACGAGACCCTCGGCAACGTGATCCTCGAGGGCTGGAGCCACGCCTGCCCCGTGGTCGCGACCCGGACCGCGGGGGCGACCGAGCTCATCGAGCCCGGCGTCAGCGGTGTGCTCGCGCCGGTCGCCGACGCCGGGGCGCTCGCGGCCGCCGTGCGCGAGGCCCTGCTGGCGGCGCCCGCGGACCGCGCGGCCCTCGGCCGGGCGGGCGCCGAGTGCGTGGCGCGGGAGCACGGGGAGGAGGCGGTCGTGGGTGCCTACCGCCAGCTCTACCGCGACCTGTATCGGCAACGGGTGGCCCCGTGAAGCCCCGTCTGAAGCTCCGTCGGCCGGGGGAGCGCCGCGGACCCGGGTGGCGGTCGCCGTGAGGGTCCTGCACGTGGAGTGCGGGCGCCACCTGTACGGAGGGCCGCAGCAGGTGCTGTACCTGCTCCGTGGACTGGCGGAGGCGACCGGCGAGCGCCAGGACTTGGCCTGCCCCCCCGGCAGCGGCATTGCCCGGGCGGCGCGGGAGGTCGCCGAGGTCCACGAGGTCCCCCTCAGGGGCGAGCTCGACGCCGGGGCGCTCCTGCGCCTCGGGCGGCTCATCCGCACCCGTCGCCCCGCCCTGGTGCACGTGCACAGCCGGCGCGGCGCGGACTGGTGGGGGGGATGGGCGGCCCGCCGGGCCGGGGTGCCGGCGGTCGTGAGCCGGCGCGTGGTGAGCCCCGAGCCGCTCTGGGTGGCGCGCCTGAAGTACGGGCTCTACCGCGCCGTGATCGCCATCTCCGAAGGGATCCGCAACGTGCTGCTCGCGCAGGGTGTGGCGCCCGGCAAGGTGGTCACCGTGCCGAGCGCCGTGGACACGGACGTCTACCGACCGGGCGGAGACCGTCTCTGGCTGCGCCACGCGTTCGGGTTCCCACCCGAGGCGCGGGTGCTCGCGATGGTGGGCCAGTTCATCCCCAAGAAGGGCCACCGGCTGCTGCTGCAGGCCCTGGAGGAGCTGCTGCCGGCGTACCCTGACCTGAGGGTCCTGCTGCTGGGGACCGGCGCGCTCCTGGAGGGCGTCCGGGCAGAGGTCGCGGCGCGCGGCTGGGCCGACCGGGTCCACCTGCCGGGTTTTCGCGAGGACCTGCCCCGGGTCCTGCCGGCGCTCGACCTGGTGGTCCACCCGGCGTTCGAGGAAGGCCTCGGGGTGTCGCTGCTCCAGAGCGCCGCGGCGGGCGTGCCCATCGTGGGCTCGGCCGTCGGCGGGATCCCGGAGATCGTGCGTGACGGGGTGAACGGGCTCCTGGTCCCCCCGGGGGACGGGGCCGCCCTGGAGCGGGCCGTGCGCAGCCTCCTCGACGCGCCCGCCCGCGCCCTCGCCATGGGTGCCGAGGGGCGGCGGATCGCCGAGCGGGACTTTTCTCTGGGGGCGATGGTCGCAGGCAACCTGCGGGTCTATCGCGACGTGCTCGGTTCCGGCCGAGCGACGCAGCACTGATGGTGGAGCACTGATGGTGGAGCACTCCCCCGGCCTGCGCCCCGCGCACAGCTACCGGCTCTACGTGCGGCTGCTCGGCTACGTGCGGCCCTACTGGCGCCAGTTCGCGGCCTCGCTCCTCGGCATGGTCGTGGTGGCGGCCACCGAGCCGGCCATCCCGGCGCTCTTCAAGCCACTCCTCGACCAGAACTTCGTCGGCCGGGACCCCGGCGGAATCCTCTGGATGCCCCTCGCGCTCATGGGGCTCTTCCTGGTCCGGGGGCTCGGCGACTACGTGGCCGACGTGGCCATCGCCTGGGTCGGCGGGAAGGTCGTCTACGACCTGCGCATGCAGATGTTCCAGCGCCTGCTGCACCTGCCCGCCCGCTTCTTCGACGAGCACTCGGCGGGCGTGGTGATCTCGAAGGTCACCTACGACGTGACCCAGGTGACCCAGGCGGCGACGAAGGTCCTGGACGTCGTCGTGCGGGACACCCTCGCCGTCGCGGGTCTGCTCGGGTGGATGCTCTACCTGAACTGGCGGCTCACCCTGGTGGCGCTGGTCGTCGCGCCGCCCGTGGTCCTCATCGTGCGGGTGGTGAGCCGCAGGCTGCGGGACATCAGCCGCTCGCTCCAGCGCACCTACGGGGAGATGACCCACGTGCTGGAGGAGGCGACGGAGGGTCACCGCATCGTCAAGGTCTTCGGCGGCCAGCGCTACGAGGCCGAGCGCTTCGGGCGCAGCGCGAACTGGGTGCGCCGCTACACCTTCAAGTCCCGCGCCGCCGCCGGCCTGAACGTCCCGCTGGTCCAGTTCACCACGGCGTCGGGCCTGGCGGCCATCGTCTTCATCGCCTCCCGCCAGGCGGTCGACGGTACCCTCACCGTGGGCGCCTTCGTCTCCTTCCTGGGCGCCATGGGCATGCTGTTCTCCCCCATCAAGCGGCTGACGCAGGTGAGCGAGCCGCTGCAGCGGGGGCTTGCCGCGGCGGAGAGCATCTTCGACATGGTCGACGAGCCCGTCGAGGCGGACCAGGGCGCGAGGCCCCTGGCGCGGGCCACCGGCCGGCTCGAGTTGCGCGGCGTGACCTTCCGCTACGACCGCACCCTGGAGCCCGCGGTGCGGGAGCTCTCGCTCACGGTGGAGCCGGGAGAGACCGTGGCCCTCGTGGGCCCTTCCGGGGGTGGAAAGACCACGGTGGCGCACCTCGTGCCCCGCTTCTACGACCTCGAGGGCGGCCAGATCCTCATCGACGGCGAGGACATCTCCACGATCCGGCTGGCCGACCTCCGGGCCCAGGTCGCCTACGTGGGGCAGGACGTGGTGCTGTTCAACGACACCGTGGCCGCCAACATCGCCTACGGCGCGCGCCAGGGGGCGGGCGAGGAGGCGGTGCGCGAGGCGGCCCGGGCCGCGAATGCCCTCGAGTTCATCGAGGCCCTGCCCGAGGGGTTCCAGACCCGTGTGGGGGACCGGGGGGTGCGGCTCTCCGGGGGGCAGCGCCAGAGGGTCGCCATCGCGCGCGCGCTCCTGAAGGACGCGCCGATCCTGATCCTCGACGAGGCGACTTCGGCCCTCGACACCGAGTCGGAGCGGCGGGTGCAGGAGGCCCTGGAGCGGCTGCGCCGGGGCCGCAGCACGCTGGTCATCGCCCACCGCCTGTCCACCATCGAGAACGCCGACCGCATCCTGGTCCTGCGCGGCGGGCGGATCGTGGAGCGGGGCACCCATCGGGAGCTGCTCGCGCGGGGCGGTCTGTACGCCGACCTCTACCGGGTCCAGTTCGCGGACGGCGACCCGTCGTGACGCGCGTTCTGGTGGTGCGCATGAGCGCCATCGGCGACATCGTGATGGCCTCGGCGCTCATCCCGGCCCTGCGCCGGACCTGGCCGGAGGCCCGCCTGGCCTGGCTGACCGAGCCGGCCGGGGCGGCCCTGCTCCGCCACAACCCGAGGCTGGACGAGGTCCTGGTCTGGCCCCGGGGCGAGTGGCTGCAGCTGCGCCGGGAGCGGCGCTACGGTGAGCTGGCGCGCGCGGTCTGGCGCTTCGGCAGGGAGCTCCGCACCCGGCGCTTCGACCTCGTGCTCGACGCCCAGGGGCTGCTGAAGAGCGCCGTCTGGGCCCGGCTGACCGGGGCGCCGCGGCGCATCGGCCTCGGCTCGCGCGAGGGCGGCCAGTGGCTGATGACCGAGACGCTGGGGCGCAGGACGGTCAGCCGGCGGATCGGGGCCGAGTACCGGCTCCTCGCCGAACACCTCGGGCTCGACCTCGGTGACTTCCCGATGGACGTCCCGGTGGGGGCCTCCGCCGCCGCCCGTGCCCGGGTGGCGCTGGAGGGCGAAGGGGTCCGCGGCGCCTACGCCGTGCTCTGCCCGTTCACCACCCGGCCCCAGAAACACTGGTTGGAGGAGCGCTGGGCAGGGCTCGCGGGCCTTCTGGAGGACGCGACGGGGCTGGCTCCGGTCGTGCTGGGCGGGCCCGAAGACCGCGCTGCGGCCGAGCGCATCCGCGCCGAGAGCGGCGGCCGGGCGCGTACCCTGGCGGGGGAGACGGCGCTCGACGAATCGGTCGCCGTGGTGGCGGGCGCGGGGCTGCTCGTGGGCGTGGACACGGGTCTCACCCACCTCGGCATCGCCCACCGCGTGCCGACCGTCGCCCTCTTCGGCGCGACCCGCCCCTACCTGGACCCGGGTACCCCCCGCGCGGAGATCCTCTACGACCCACTCCCCTGCTCGCCGTGCAAACGCACCCCCACCTGCCACGGCCGCTTCGACTGCATGCGCCGGCACGGCGTGGAGCGGGTGCTCGAGGCGGCGAAGGCGGTGCTGGCGCGCTCGACCTGACCCGTTGCCGGGGCCTCAGGGACGCGCCGGGGTTGGGGGCGCGCTGCCGACGGGGGCACCGATGGAGACGCTCGAGGCGATGCCCACGAACAGGAGCCAGAAGAACCTGCCGTCGGTGCTCAGCGTCCTGCAGTTGGTGAGACCCGCGAGGACGTCGAAGGACAGGGCGGCGAGCACGATCAGGAAGAGGTCCGAGGGGATCCGGCCCCGGTGCCGGGCGCCGACCCAGGCGCGGAGCGCGAGCCCGAGCATCGCGACGTAGGCGAAGAGCCCGGCGAGCCCCAGGCGGACCATCAGGTCCAGGGCGACGTTGTGGACGTCGTGCAGGTCCTGCAGCAGGGGCACGCCCGTCGCCCGGATGAGTGCGGGAGATGCCGCCGGGCCGTTACCGAGCCAGGGTGCCTCGGCCCACCAACCGGCCCCCAGCCGCCAGAGGTGGACCCGGAGTCCGCCCGAGGTGTAGGGCACCGCCGACCAGTCGCCCTCCAGCACCCTGCGGACGGTCTCGGTGTCCTCCGCGAAGCGGGCCGCGACCACGTCGAAGTAGGCCACCAGGGGGAGGATTGCCACGACCCCCGCCACCCCTGCGACCATCACCGCGCCATGCCCGGCGGCGCGGGTCCGCTGGCCGAGCAGCCAGACGGCGACTGCCGGCAGCACGACGGCCATCAGCATCCACGCGGCGCGGGACTGGGTGACCAGGACGAGAAGGACCAGGAACGCCCCGGCGACGAGCCAGAGGGCCCGGGAGGCGACCCTCCACACCACCCGGCGCAGACGGCCCGACCCCTGCCAGAGGCGTGGTCCTGCCAGCAGCAGGCCCGTGAGGGCAATCGCCGCGTACTCGGCCGTCGCGATCTCGGGCAGGCCCACGCCGCTGCGCAGGCCGCCCGCGAGGGCGGCGAAGTCCAGTTGGGGGAGGTGGAGCACCCTGCGCAGGAGGAACCCCGCCAGTGCCAGTGCCAGGACCGCCCAGATCCGCTGTGGGTCGCCGCGCACCCACCAGGCGACGATGGGGAACGCGGAGAGCCACAGGAACACGACGGCCGCCTCCCCGTGGGTCGCCCGGCTGGCCATGGGTCCCGCCAGGGAGAAGCTGACCAGTACGGCCAGGACCCAGAATCCTGCGGCCCACGCGAGGGGCTCGCCGCGCAGGTGGCGGACCAGGACGCGCCCCTCGCCGAGGGCCGCGAGAATCATGAGGACCAGCCCGACGCGCGCGGCCGCGGGGCTGAGCCACGCCGAGGCCGCGAACAGGTAGAGTCCCCCCACGCCCAGGGCCTGCGGGCGGACCGCCGTCCGAAGCGCGCGCACGGCGTCGCCCGCGAGGGAGCCCGGGCTCCTCACGGCGTGCCTGCGGTGGGGGCGGGGGCAGGTGAGAGACGGACGGGCCTCACCGGCCCGACCAGTCGGCGCAGCAACTCGGAGTACCGCCGGGCGTTCTCGGCGCGGGAGTACTCGGCCACGGCCGCCCGCAGCCGCGCGGGGTCCGGGCGGTGCGCGAGGGTGTCGAGGATGGCCCGTGCCATTGCCTGGGCGTCGCCCATGGGGACGAGCGGGCCGACGCGACCGTCCTGGAGCACCTCCCGGGGTCCGCTGGGGCAGTCCGTGGAGACCACGGGCGTGCCCAATGCGAGGGCCTCGGTCAGGACGTTGGGGGACCCCTCCCAGCGGGAGGATAGGACCAGGACCGCCGCTGCCCGCATGAAGGGGTAGGGGTTCTCCAGGAACCCGGGAAAGGCGACGTCTGCGGACACGCCCAGGCCCCGGGCCAGGCGGCGGAGGGTCTCTTCACGCCGGCCCCGCCCGAGGAGGACGAGGCGCATCGGGCGGGTGGCGCGGGCCAGGGCGAAGGCCCGCAGGAGGGTCTCGAAATCCTTCCCGCGCCGGAACGCCCCGACGCCGAGAACCACGGGCGGCTGGCCCGTCGCGAGCCAGGCATGGCCGGGAGGCACCGCGGCCAGGGCCTCCAGGTCGGGGGTGACGACGGGGTTGCGCACCACGGGGACCGAGGCCACCGGGATCCCGGAAACAGCCTCCACGTCCCGGGCGAGCCCCTCGGAGTTGGCCACCACGAGGTCGGCCCCCCGGTAGGCCCGCCGCATCACCCGCAGGTCGCGCCAGCGCAGCAGGGCCGGCCGGCGCTGCAGGCGTTGGGAGACCGACCCCGGGCGGGCGACGACCGCGCAGGGCGCGCCGCTCAGACGGCGGGCCTCCAGGGCCATCAGGACGGCGGGGTCCTTGGCCGCCAGCACGACGTCGGGGCGCCGTTCGGCCAGGTATCCGGCGAAGGCGGCCGTCCTGCGGCGGGTGGAGGTCCGAGGGTGGCGCAGCAGGCGGACAGCGGGGCCGAGGCGCTCGAGGAAGGGTCCGTCCTCGCGCCCCACCCAGAAATCGACGCCGAGGCCGGCCTCCGTGAGACCATTTGCCATGTTGACCAGCATCCGCTCCATCCCCCCTTCACCGAAGGTGGGCGCGAAGATCGTGAGCAGGAGCGACGACATCCTTTGCCGGAACGGCCTGACGGTGCGTAAGCTACGGGAGCGAAGGGACTCTACCATGAACGCTGCGCACGTCGCCCTGTTCCTCTCTTTTTCCGGCCATGGTGGGGTCGAGCGGATGGTCGCGAACCTTGCCGGCGGGCTGGCCCGGCGAGGCCTGCGGGTCGACCTGGTGCTGGCCCGGACCGAAGGGGGCCACGCCGGGGCCTGGCCCGAAGGCGTGCGAGTCGTGACGCTCGGGACCCGCCACACCCATTCGGCGCTTCCGGCGCTGGTCGCCTACCTGCGCCGGGAGCGGCCGGTGGCGGTGCTCGCGGCCAAGGACCGTGCCATCCGGGTCGCGGTGGTGGCGCGCCGGCTGGCGGGCGTCCCGCTCCGGCTGGTGGGGCGCCTCGGCACCACCGTGACGGCGGCGCTGGCCGACCGGCCGGCCCTGACCCGGTCCCTGTGGTACCTCGGCATGCGGGGTTTCTACCCGCGCCTGGACGCGCTGGTCGCGGTCTCCGAGGGGGTCGCCGCCGACGTGAGCGCCATCACCGGCCTGCCCGCGGACCGCGTGGCCGTGGTACGCAACCCCGTCATCACCCCCGAGCTCGAGCGCCTGGCCGCCGCGGGACCGGCGCAACGGGAGCCCGCGGGGGGGCGCGACACCCCGGTGGTCCTCGGCATGGGGAGGCTGACGCGGCAGAAGGACTTTCCCACCCTGCTGCGGGCTTTCGCCCGCGTGCGCGCCGGGCGCCCGTGCCGGCTGGTGATCCTGGGGGAAGGCCGCGATCGGGGCGAGCTCTCCGGCCTGGCGCGCTCGCTCGGGGTGGAGGGAGACGTGGCGCTGCCGGGCTTCCTGGCAAACCCCTATCCCGACCTGGCCGCCGCCGACGTCTTCGTCCTCTCCTCCGCGTGGGAGGGCTCCCCCAACGCCCTCACCGAGGCGATGGCCCTCGGCACGCCGGTGGTGGCGACCGACTGCCCGAGCGGGCCGCGGGAGATCCTGCGGGGCGGCGCGGTGGCCCCCCTGGTCGCGGTGGGCGACGAGGCGGCGATGGCGGATGCCATCCGGGCCCAGCTCGAGCGCCCGACCCCGGCAGGGCGTCTGCGCGAGGCGGTGCGGGAATACCACGTCGACGTGAGCGCCGGGGCCTACGCCCGGGTGCTCGGAGTGGATTGAGGGGAGAGGTCGCGTGCTGCTTTCATTGCGCAGGAACTTCCTGTTCGTGCACATCGCCAAGACCGGCGGGACGAGCGTTCGCGACGCGCTCGACCGGGAGCGCTGGCGCGAGCCCTGGGCGGCGGCGCGGTTCCTCTGCAGCCGGTTGAGCGCGCTGAGCGGGCACCGGCTCGGGGCGAAGCTCCCGCGCCACGCCAGGGCCATCGCGGCGCGCGAGATGCTCCCCCGGGAGCTCTACGACCGGTTGTTCAAGTTCGCCTTCGTGCGCAACCCCTGGGACCTGCAGGTCAGCTCCTTCCACCACATCCGGCGCGAGCGCCCGCACCTGCTCGGCCCGCACCAGGACTTCGAGGCCTTCCTGCGCCACAAGCTCGACCCCGACCGTCCGTACCAGTACCACCTGGACACCTCGATCGAGCTGCAGTCGGACTACGTGATCGACCTGCACGGGAACGTGATCGTGGACTTCGTGGGGCGCTACGAGCGTCTGGAGGAGGACTTCGCGGAGGCCTGCCGGCGGATCGAGATCCCGGCGCCTCCCCTTCCCCACCGGCGCCGCGCCACGGACCGCCAGCGCGACTACCGGGGGTACTACACCCCGGAGACCCGCGCCCTCGTGGCCGAGCGCTTCCGCCCGGACGTGGAGATGTTCGGGTATCGGTTCGACCCCTGAGGGGGCGGGGGCTTCGTCAGTCGATCAGGACGAACTCCGTCCCGCAATAGGGGCAGCGCGCCTTGCCGCTCTCGGCGAGCGGCAGGAACACCCGCGGATGGGAGCTCCACAGGGGCACGCCCGCGGGCGGGCAGCTCACCGGACACTCGGCCCGGCGGACCTCGTAGCGGTTGCCCGCGCCCGTGCCCGCGAGGCGGGCACGCTCGTTGACCTCGCTCGGCATCAGCCGCCCTCCCGCTCCGGCCCCCGGAACCGGCCGTCCCCGCGAGCCCGCCCGCAGGGCCTCACGCCACCGGCGTCAGCCAGCCCCGCCGTGCCTCGTCGCGGCCGTGCACCACGTCGAAGAAACGGGACTGCAGCCCGGCGGTGATCGGGCCGCGCGACCCGCTCCCGATCGCCCGGCCGTCGACCTCGCGGATCGGGGTGACCTCGGCCGCGGTGCCGGTGAAGAACGCCTCGTCGGCCAGATACACCTCGTCCCGGGTGATCCGCTTCTCCCGTACCGCCAGGCCCTGCTCCGCGGCAAGCGTGAGAACGGTCTCGCGCGTGATGCCCTCCAGGGCCGCGGTCAGGTCGGGGGTGTAGAGCGCGCCGTTGCGCACGATGAAGATGTTCTCCCCGCTGCCCTCCGCGACGTACCCCTCGCGGTCCAGGAGCATCGCCTCGTCGTACCCGCAGGAGAGCGCCTCCTGCAGCGCCAGCATCGAGTTCAGGTAGTTGCCGGTCGCCTTCGCCTTGCACATCGTGATGTTCACGTGATGGCGGTTGAAGGACGAGGTCTTGATCCGGATGCCCCGCTGCATGTTCTCGGCGCCGAGGTAGGCGCCCCACTCCCAGGCCGCGACGATGGCGTGGACCTTCAGGTTGTCCGCCCGCAGGCCCATCCCCTCGGCGCCGTAGTAGAACAGGGGCCGGATGTAGGCGCTCTCGAGTCCGTTCTCCCGCACCACGCTGCGCTGGGCCTCGTTGAGGGTCTCCCGATCGAAGGGGGCCTTCATGCCCAGGATGTGGGCGGAGCGGAACAGGCGTTCCGTGTGCTCCCGAAGCCGGAAGATGGCCGTGCCGATCGCCGTGTTGTAGGCGCGAACCCCCTCGAAGACCCCCATGCCGTAGTGCAGGCTGTGGGTGAGCACGTGCGTCTTCGCGTCGCGCCAGGGGACCAGTTGACCGTCCATCCAGATGACGCCGTCGCGGTCGTCCATCGTCATAGCGTGAGCCTCACGATTCCATCAGGCGGTGCCAGAGTGCGGTGACGTCTTCGCGCAGGCGGGCCAGGGCCTCGTCCTCGGGAACGACCGCCTGCTCGCCCTGCAGGGCCTGGGCGTGAGCCCTGGCCCGGAAGGCGAGATAGGCCTGGGTGAGCGTCGCGGCGTCGGTCGCCGGCAGGCAACCACTCGCCGTGAGTCCCTCGAGCAACCGCACGTTGTCGGTGAAGCGCAGGACCTCCGGATAGGTGTGGCCCCAGCGCAACGCGAGATATTGCACCAAAAACTCGATGTCCGCGATACCGCCGCGGTCCTGCTTCAGGTCCAGCCGGCCCGTGCCCCCGGCGGTGAGGTGCTGGCGCATCTTCTCGCGCATCGCCCGCACCTCCCCCCGCAGTGCCTCCGGGTCCCGGGGGCGCGTGAGCGCCGCGAGGCGAGCGGCCTCGAAGCGGGCCACGAACGCCGGCTCCCCGGCGACGGCCCGGGCGCGCACCAGCGCCTGGTGCTCCCAGGTCCAGGCCTCCTCCCGCTGGTAGGACTCGAAGGCGTCCATGCTGCTCACCAGCAGCCCCGAGGCGCCGCTCGGGCGCAGCCGCGTGTCCACCTCGTACAGCACCCCGGCGCTGGTGCGGGTGGTCAGGAAATGCACGATCCGGGCGCCCAGGCGGGCGAAGAACACGGAGTTCGGTACGGAGGGCTCGCCGTCGGTGTGCGCGTCCTCCCCGGAGCTCGTGTGCAGGAACACGAGGTCCAGGTCGGACCCGTACCCGAGCTCGAGCCCCCCCAGCTTGCCGTAGGCGATGACCCCGAAGGACGGGGACTCCCAGGCGCCCCCGACCCGGCAGCGGGGCCTCCCGTGGCGGGCGACGAGGTCCCGCCAGGCGAGCTCGAGCACCTGCGCGAGGATGGCCTCGGCGAGCCAGGTCAGGTGGTCGCTCACCACCATCAGGCGCAGGGCGTGGGCCACGTCCGCCGCAGCGATGCGCAACACCTGCGCCTGCTTGAACAGGCGCAGCGCGTCCATCTCCTCCTCCCCGTCGCCGGCGGGCACCCGGGCGAGCTGCTGGGCGAGCTCCCGGGCGAGCCCGTCGCGGCCGGGCGGTGCGTACAGGGTCGCGGGGTCGAGGAGCTCGTCGAGCAGGATCGGGTAGCGTGCCAGCTGCTCGGCGATCCAGGGGCTCGCGGCGCAGAGCCGCACCAGCCGCTCCAGGGCGTCGGGGTGCTCGAGCAGGAGCGCCAGGTAGACGCTGCGCCGGGCGGTCGCCTCCAGCAGGGGGACCAGGCGGCGCAGGGTCTCGCCCGGGGCCGCCGTCGCCGCTGCCCCGGACAGCAAGCGGGGCATCAGGCGGTCGAGGCGCTCCCGGCCCTGGCGGCTCATCCACCGGACCGCGTGGCCGGAACGCAGGTCATCCAGGCGCTGGAGCGACTCGCGGGCCGGCGAGAAGCCGTGGTCAGTGAGCGTTCGCTCCGCGGCATCGTCTTGCAGGCGGCCGGCCCAGAGCAGGGACCAGGGGTCGTCGGGCGCGCCGCCGGACGCCTGCGCCCCGGTGCTGAAGACACGCTGGAAATGGGCCTCGACGCGGTCGCGGTGCGCCTGCAGGACCCGGGAGAGTTCCTCCCATCCGCCGTGGCCCAGGGCGCAGGCGAGCCTCGCGCGCCCCAGGGGGTCGGTGGGCAGGGCCTGGGTCTGGCGGTCGTCGAGCGCCTGGAGCCGGTTCTCGGCCCGGCGCAGGAACGTGTAGGCGGCGGCGAGCTCGCGGACCGTCTCCCCGGGCAGGTCCCCGCGATCGCCGAGGGCGGCGAGGGTCGCCAGCAGGCCCCGGCTGCGCAGGGCGGGCTCCCGGCCCCCGCGGATCAACTGGAAGACCTGGACGATGAACTCCACCTCCCGGATCCCCCCCGGTCCGAGCTTCAGGTCGTCCCCCATCCCCTTCCGCGCGACCTCCTGGGCCACCAAGGCCTTCATCTCCCGCAGCGACTCGATCGCCCCGAAGTCGAGATAGCGCCGGTACACGAAGGGCCGCAGCGCCGCCAGCAGGCGCTCGCCGGCCGCCAGGTCGCCCGCCACCGGGCGGGCCTTGATCAGGGCGTAGCGCTCCCACTCCCGGCCGTGGCCCTGGTAGTAGGCCTCCATCCCGTCGAAGGTCATCACCAGGGGGCCGGAGCCCCCGAAGGGGCGCAGGCGCATGTCCACCCGGAAGACGAAACCGTCGGGCGTGCGCTCCCCGAGGACCGTGATCAGGCGCTGACCGAGGCGCACGAAATATTCGACGCTGGAGAGGTCCCGGCGGCCGCCGGTGGTCCGCCCGTCTTCCGGGATCGCGAACACCAGGTCCACGTCGGAAGAGAAGTTGAGCTCCTCGCCCCCGAGCTTGCCCATGGCGAGAACGACCAGCCGCTGGGGCCGGCCGTCCGGCGCCCGGGGCTCCCCGAGGTCCCGGGACTGGGCCGCGTGCAGCCAACCGAGCGCCCCGTCGATGACCGCGTCGGCCAGGCCGGAGAGGTCCCGGAGCGTCTCGGCGAGGTCGGCGCGCCCCGTGAGGTCCCGCCACGCGATCCGGACCATCTCCCGCGCCCGCAGCCGGCGAAGCGCGGCTTTCAGGCCCGCTTCGTCACCCGCGCGGGCGAGGGCGGCCGCCACGCGCCGCGGGTAGGCCCCGGCCCGGTACGGGGCCGTGAGGTCGCCGCTCGCGGAGAGGTCGTGGAGGAGCTCCGGGTGGCGGATGCAGGTGAGCGCCGCGAAGTCGCTGAGCGCCCAGACCACCCGGCGCTCCGCGGCCACCGCGCCGCCCCCGGCGAGCGGGGGCAGGCCGGCGGAGAGGAAGGCCTCGGCGCAGGCATGCTCGCGCTCCTCGGCCAGTCGGGCGAGCTCCGGGGTCAACCCTGGCAGCAGGGTCCCTTCCTCGGTCTGCATGAGCGCGACACTCCCCAAAAAAAACCCCGCCGGGGGGCGGGGTCGGCTCGGCGAGAAGGGGCCGGTGGCTGAGCACCGGCCCCGCCCCTGCCGATTACATCATGTCGTCCATGTCGCCCATCCCGCCGGGGCCGCCCATGCCCTTCGGTGGCTTCTCGTCCCTCGGGTGCTCGGCCACCATGGCCTCGGTGGTGATCATCAGCCCGGCGATCGACGCCGCGTTCTGCAGCGCGGTGCGGGTCACCTTGGTGGGGTCGAGGATGCCCATCTCCACCATGTCACCGAAGGTGTCGGTCTGGGCGTTGAAGCCGAAGGCCCCGCTGCCCTTGCGCACCTCGTTGACGATCACCGAAGGCTCGGCGCCGGCGTTGGCGACGATCTGGCGAAGCGGCTCCTCCATGGAGCGGCGCGCCAGGGCGATGCCCACGTCCTGGTCCTCGTTCTCGCCCTTCAGGCCCTTGATGCCCTCGAGCGCACGCACCAGGGCCACGCCGCCGCCCGGGACCACGCCCTCTTCCACCGCAGCGCGGGTCGCGTGCAGCGCGTCTTCCACGCGGGCCTTCTTCTCCTTCATCTCGACCTCGGTCGCAGCGCCCACCTTGATGACCGCGACGCCGCCGGCGAGCTTCGCCACGCGCTCCTGGAGCTTCTCCTTGTCGTAGTCGGAGGTGGTCTCCTCGATCTGCTTGCGGATCTGGTTGACGCGCGCCTCGATGTCCCCCTTCTCCCCGGCGCCGTCGATGATGGTGGTGTTCTCCTTCTCCACCACGACCTTCTTGGCCCGGCCGAGGTCGTTCAGCGAGGCCTTCTCGAGCGACAGGCCGAGCTCCTCGGAGATCACGGTGCCGCGGGTCAGGATCGCCATGTCCTGCAGCATCGCCTTGCGCCGGTCACCGAAGCCCGGGGCCTTGACCGCCACGACCTTCAGGATGCCGCGGATGGTGTTCACCACCAGCGTGGCGAGGGCCTCGCCCTCCACGTCCTCGGCGACGATCAGGAGCGGCTTGCCGGCCTTGGCCACGGCCTCGAGGACGGGGAGCAGCTCTCGGATGTTGGAGATCTTCTTGTCGTAGAGCAGGATGAACGGGTCCTCCAGCTCGGAGGACATGTTCTGCTGGTTGTTGACGAAGTAGGGCGAGAGGTAGCCGCGGTCGAACTGCATGCCCTCGACCACGTCGAGCTCGTTCTGCAGGCTCTGACCCTCCTCGACCGTGATGACGCCTTCCTTGCCCACCTTGGTCATGGCGTCGGCGATGATGGTGCCGATGCTCTCGTCGGCGTTCGCCGAGATCGTGCCGACCTGGGCGATGGCCTTGTCGTCCGCGCAGGGCTTGGACATCTTCTTCAGCTCTTCGACCGCGGCGGAGACCGCGCGGTCCATCCCGCGCTTCAGGTCCATGGGGTTGCGGCCGGAGGCGACCGCCTTCAGGCCCTCGATCAGCATCGACTGCGCGAGCACCGTCGCGGTGGTGGTGCCGTCGCCGGCGATGTCGGAGGTGTGCGAGGCGACCTCCTTCACCATCTGCGCGCCCATGTTCTCGAACTTGTCGGCGAGCTCGATCTCCTTCGCCACCGAGACGCCGTCCTTGGTCACGGTGGGGGCGCCGAAGCTCTTGTCCAGGACCACGTTGCGGCCCTTCGGGCCCAGGGTGACCTTCACGGCGTTCGCCAGGATGTTCACGCCACGCACCATCCGGTGCCGGGCGTCCTCGCCGAAACGGACGTCTTTCGCTGCCATCGTCGGTATCCTCTGGAAGTCTGCGATTGAAAAGGGGCTTTCGGACGAGGGTTATCCCTCGATGACCGCCATGATGTCGTCCTCGCGCATGACGAGGAGGTCCTTGCCGTCAACCTTGACCTCGGTGCCGGAGTACTTGCCGAACAGCACCTTGTCGCCCGGCTTGACGTCCAGGGGGCGCAGCTCCCCGCTGTCGAGCAGCTTGCCGTTGCCGGCGGCGACCACCTCGCCCCGGATGGGCTTCTCGGCCGCGGTGTCGGGGATCACGATCCCCCCGGGCGAGGTCCGCTCTTCTTCCGTGCGCTTGACGATGACGCGGTCGTGTAGAGGGCGCAGTTTCATCGAACAGCCTCCTGATGAGTTGTCCTGAGCGTTTTCTGGGAATCTTCGGGGGATTGTTAGCGCTCACCCGATGCGAGTGCTAATCATAGGGGCGCCCCGGCGGCTGTCAAGGCCGGGACTGCGCGAGGGCTTGCGGTTCCGTGCCTGGACTCGTACCGTCCGTCGAATCGCCTGAGCTCTGGCGGGGTCGCGAGCCGGCCCCGCGCAGGGCCCGGCTCGCGTCGACGACAGCTTGAGCGCACCCCGATGAAGAGACTGCTGCGGTCCCTGATCCTGCTCGGGCTCCTGCCCGGTCCCCTCGCTGCCACCGGCGCCGAGCTGCTCCCGCCGGACCAGGCCTTCAGGGTCAGCGCCCGCGGCACTCCCGGCGGGGTGCGCCTCGAGTGGTCCATCGCGAGCGGCTACTACCTCTATCGGGACAAGTTCCGCGTGCACTCCGCCGAACCCACGGTGGTCGCCGGCGAGCTGTCCCTGCCCGCGGGCGTCCCCAAGGAGGACCCCTTCTTCGGCAAGCTCGAGACGTACCGGGAGAAGGTCGTCATCGAGGTCCCGCTGGAGCGCCCGGCCGACGTCACCCAGGCTGCGCTCCAGATCACCAGCCAGGGCTGCTCCGACGTGGGGATCTGCTACCCGCCCCAGACGCGGACCCTCCGGGTGGACCTGCCCACCCCCGCTTCCCCATCCGCGGCGGCGCCGGCGGGCAGCGGGGCCAGCGCCCTCAAGACCCTCGCGGGCCTGGGGCAGCCCCGGTCCCTGAACGACGGGGGAGACGAATTCCTCGAGCCGGACCAGGCCTTCCGCTATTCGGCCGAGACGAGGGACGGCGCGGTGGTGGCGCGCTGGGAGGTCGCCGACCGCTACTACCTCTACCGCGACCGGTTCAGGTTCGCCGTGCGCGACGGGTCGGGCGTGACCCTGGGCGCGCCGGTCTTTCCGGCAGGGAAGATGAAGGACGACCTCACCTTCGGGCGGGTGGAGGTCTATCACCACGGCGTCGAGGTCCGGGTGCCCCTCGCCTCGGGCCGGGCGGGCGACGGGTTCGAGCTGGAGGTGGGCTTCCAGGGGTGTGCCGAGGCCGGGATCTGTTACCCCCCGATGGTCAGGAAGACCGCTTTGAAGGTGCCGGCGGGCGGGGTGACGCCGGCAGCGTCGCCTGCGCCCGAAGCGGGGGGGTATCCGGCGGAGCCGGTCTCCGAGCAGGACCGGCTCGCCGCGCGGCTCGCCGGCGAGAGTGGCTGGGTGACCTCCCTCCTGCTGTTCGGCGTGGGTCTCCTGCTCGCCTTCACGCCCTGCGTCTTCCCGATGATCCCGATCCTCTCGGGAATCATCGTCGGGCAGGGCAGCGGGCTCACCACCCGGCGGGCCTTCGTGCTGTCGCTCACCTATGTCCTCGCGATGTCGGTGACCTACACCATCGCCGGCGTGGTGGCGGGGCTCTTCGGCGCCAACCTCCAGGCCGCCCTGCAGAACCCGTGGGTCCTCTCGAGCTTCGCCCTGGTGTTCGTCCTGCTGGCGCTGTCGATGTTCGGGCTCTACGACCTCCAGCTGCCTTCCTCCTGGCAGTCGCGGCTCACCGAGCTCAGCAACCGCCAGCGCGGCGGTACCCTGGTCGGCGTGGCGGTGATGGGGCTGCTCTCGGCCCTCATCGTCGGTCCCTGTGTCGCCCCGCCCCTCGCCGGGGTCCTCATCTACATCGGGCAGACGGGTGACCCCTGGCTCGGGGGGCTGGCGCTGTTCTCCCTCAGCCTCGGCATGGGCGCGCCCCTGGTGGTGGTCGGGACCCTCGAGGGGAGATTCCTGCCCCGGGCCGGCGGCTGGATGAACGCGGTCAAGGCCGTATTCGGCGTGACGCTCCTCGGGGTGGCCGTCTTCCTCCTGGAGCGGGTGCTCCCGGGCTGGGTCGCCCTGCTCCTGTGGTCCGCGCTCTTCATGGTGTCGGCCGTCTACCTCGGGGCCCTCGAGCCCGTGAGCCACTTCACCAGCGGGCTCCGGCACCTCTGGAAGGGGCTCGGGCTCCTGCTGTTGGTCTACGGCGTGATCCTGATGGTCGCGGCGGCGAGCGGCGGCCACGACGTGCTCCGCCCGCTGCAGGGCCTCGGGTGGGGTGGCTCCGGTTCTTCCGCCGCCTCCGCCCCCGGCGGGGGGCACGCGGGGCTCGCGTTCGAGCGCGTGAAGGGGGTCGCGGGCCTCGGGGCGCAACTGGAGCGGGCGAAGGCGCAGGGCCGGCCGGTGATGCTGGATTTCTACGCGGACTGGTGCGTCGCCTGCAAGGAACTGGAGAAGTACACCTTTGCCGAGAACGACGTGCGGCAGACCCTCGCAGGCGCGGTGCTGCTGCAGGCCGACGTGACCGCGAACGACGCCGAGGACCAGGCGCTCCTGAAATCCCTCGGGCTGATCGGCCCCCCCGCGATCCTCTTCTTCGGCCCGGACGGGGTGGAACGCCGCGGGTACCGGCTGGTCGGCTTCAAGCCCGCCGCGGAATTCCAGCCCCATGCGGCGAGGGCCCTGCGCTGACGTGAGGCCGGGGGTGGCGGCGCCAAAGATCTGCTATCCTGCCGACAAAACCCCACAACTTGCCGCCCCAGGCGAGGCTCCGGACAGGTCCCGATGGCCCGGATTCTGGTCCTCCATGGCCCCAATCTCAATCTCCTCGGTGCCCGGGAGCCCGACCACTATGGCTCGGAGTCCCTCGCCTCGATCGACGCGGCGCTTCAGCGGCGTGCCGGCGAGGCCGGCCACGAGCTGGTGTGCTTCCAGTCCAACGCCGAGCACGAGCTGGTGGAGCGCATCCACCAGGCGGGCCGCGAGGGCGTGGGCTTCATCGTGATCAACCCGGCCGCCTTCACGCACACCAGCGTCGCCCTGCGCGACGCCCTGCTCGGGGTGGGGATCCCGTTCATCGAGGTTCACCTATCGAACGTGTACCGGCGGGAACGATTCCGCCATCGATCCTATTTCTCTGACGTCGCCGTCGGCGTGATCACGGGCTTGGGGTCCCAGGGCTACGCACTTGCCCTGGAGGCCGCGCTCGCCCGGCTCGCGCCTGCGGCGCCGTGACGGGGTGCCAGGCATGGACATCCGCAAGATCAAGAAACTCATCGAAGTGCTCGTCGAGTCGGACGTCGCCGAGATCGAGATCCACGAGGGCGAGGAATCGGTGCGGGTGAGCCGCTTCGGGGCCCCCCCCGTCGCTGCCCTTGCGGGGCCGGCACAGGGCCTGGTTCCGGGCCCCGTCCCCGCGGCGCGGGCGGACGCCGCCCGGGCGGCCCCGGACGAGGTGGCGCTCCCCCCGGGGCGTGTGGTGACCTCTCCGATGGTCGGGACCTTCTACCGGTCCCCCTCGCCCGGGTCCAAGCCGTTCGTGGAACTGGGGCAGCGCGTGGCGGAACACGACGTGCTGTGCATCATCGAGGCGATGAAGATCCTGAACCAGATCGAGGCCGACGGCGCCGGCGTGGTCAAGGCCGTGCTGGTGGAGAACGGCCAGCCGGTCGAGTTTGGCCAACCGCTGTTCGTCATCGACTAGGGCGGTCCGGCCCGGCCCGGGTGCGCTCGGGTACCCGTCGGTCCCGGCCCCATCTGCGGGAAGGCAGACATGTTCGAGAAAGTCGTCATCGCGAACCGTGGCGAGATCGCCCTGCGGATCCTGCGGGCCTGCCACCAGCTCGGCATCCGCACGGTCGCCGTGCACTCGACGGCGGACCGTGACCTGAAGCACGTGCGGCTCGCGGACGAGTCGGTGTGCATCGGGCCCCCGCCGGCGGTCGACAGCTACCTGAACATCCCCGCGGTCATCAGCGCGGCCGAAGTCACCGATGCCGAGGCGGTCCACCCGGGGTACGGCTTCCTCTCCGAGAACGCCGATTTCGCCGAGCGGGTGGAGCGTAGCGGCTTCGTCTTCATCGGGCCCCGGCCGGACACGATCCGGATGATGGGCGACAAGATCTCGGCCATCGCGACGATGCGTGCGGCCGGGGTGCCCTGTGTCCCTGGCTCCGACGGCGCCCTCGGCCAGGACCCGGACGAGAACCTGCGGGTCGCGCGGGAGGTGGGCTACCCGGTGATCATCAAGGCCTCGGGGGGCGGCGGCGGCCGGGGCATGC